>BNVT01000074.1 GCA_025998295.1 Endomicrobiia bacterium | reverse complement strand
CGCTCTAAATTCCAAATATAGCTTTTCTATGCTTTTTTGGGTGTTACAAATGATAGTGTATCTTATATGCACTATGCTGTCTGTTCTTTTTTGAGCGTTTCCATAGCCTAATTCTACTACTTTAAGCAGTTTGCACACAGCTTGCTTCGCGGGTATAGTTTAACAATGAAATACAAGATAATTCTTTGGCTTACGGGATTGCACAGCATAATAAGGGCATGCTCGCTTTTTTGGTTGGCATATATCAGCATAAGCCGCCCAATGATTTTTCGGTTACGCATATATCAAGATAATTGTTTACTTGGTTCCATTTATAGGCTTTTCTTAACGACCTCCAAATCGGTGAAGCGATGACAGGTCAAACATAGCATCAATGACTTGCTAAAGTTCTTAGAGACAACCTAAATTTCTTCACACTACAAGGTAGAAAATTTTTTCTTTATAATCTTTAGAACCAGAAGCATCTTTTGATTTATTAAATGGTGCATTTATTTTCATATTTTTAAATTAAATCCAAAGACAAACCTTTTATCCTTTCCCAATTTTATGCCGCAGTCAAAACAGTGCATATCTCTATAAACCTTAATTTTATAATCTGTTATTTTAACGTCCGGAAAATTAATTTTTGAGGTTGTGGTTCCTATGCTAAAATCCCCTCTCCACTTTGGAGTAATCCATATGCCAAAATCAAGCGTGTTTTTTATTGTAATATTTTTTGCATCCAACTCATCTTCTGCCAAAGCAATCCCAAACTTAAAAGAATTTTCTTTAAGGCTACCTAATTTTACATTTAGATCAAGATCAAAAGCCTTAAACCTATTATGTTTAAGATTATGAATTTCTTTTGAGTGTATATTTATAAGCTTTGTAATATCCCATGTTAACTCTGTGGTAAGTGGCGACAACTTCTGATCATCAGATCTCTTATGCGACCTCTTACGCAACCAATTGTAATTAACAGTATTTTCCATTGTAAGTTTATCGTCAAAAAAATGCATTTCGTTAGTAAATCTAGAGATATTAGCCTCAATTCCATAATCCTCTCTATTAACGGCTATATCAAAAAAACGATTTGACTCCGTTCTTAGTTTATACGAATATTTGGCCTTCAATTTCCACCACTCTGCTGGTTCAAATATTGCATCTAAACCACAGTCATACTGTGTATAAAAAGGTTTTTGATAGTTTCCTTCGTTATCTTTGTCACAATAATTTTCGGCGATTCCCACATTAGGTATCAATATTATTTTGTTGCTTGCAAAAGGGAATCTTCTTGTGAACATATTGCTAATTAAGCCTGTATTCTTAAAAAAATAATTTTCTTTACTGTCCTGCTGCGCAGGATACCATCTTAAGCCTGTATTCTTAAAAAAATAATTTTCTTCACCATGATGCCTTCCATAACCAAGAGTATACTCAAAACGTGGGTGGCATATTATTCCCATACCAATATCTTTCCGGTAAATTTCAAATGCCACTTTTGGTAACAATGCTGATGACGGTTTATTATAACGCGAGCTTGTTTTGTTACGATGATCTACGTTAACACAAACGTCAAGCGATAGATGTGTATTCTTCGTACCCTGTATCGCATTTATGCTACATTTTGAATATTTATCGTTTGTAATATCCATCTGAGGTCTTACGGTCCATTGATCATCTAATTTGTGACGATATTCAGGTTTTAGATACCAATTTTTCTTACAATTGTTATTATCCAAGGAAGCAACTATCCTTCCGCTTGCACTATCATTTTCATAACCTATTTCAAACCCATATTTATCATGTTTTGCGCCTAGACGGTCGTACTTAATTTTACCATCAAAATTCTCACTTAGTGAACATGCAATAAAAGTTTCTAATGTGAGATCATCTGCTGAATTAATACCGAGTTCAAATCCATATTTTAGATTCGTACCAAAACTTTTCTCTTTATCTGGTTTCAGAGATCTTCTAAGTATAGGCAACGGAAGTATCGGTATCTTGCCGACACAAAGCCATGGGTTATAAAGTGTTATACGTTCATTGGCTATAAACTCGCCGCGTTTTGCCTTAAAGTAAATATGAGGCTCATCTAAATCACAAACTGAAAGTTTTACATCATGAAGTATGAATGTATTGCCTTTACTAAGTTTTTTCATAGATTTAGAACGTACAAACACAGAAGAAGAATAAGCAAAAGCTTCACTTACCTCACCGGTTTCGTCATTATTATGTGATACAGTATTTGCACGGACAAGACTTCCTGACTCTTCAACTTTAACATTTCCGTAAGCATTCATAGCTTTTGTGTTTATATTAAATTCAACATTATCAGCATATATTTTCTTGTCTTTCCAATTCAATACTACATTATCCCGAGCAATTATTTTACCGGTGGTTTCAAGATACTCGAGACTTTCCGCAGTAATACCAACCTCAGTAGCAAACGCGCTAAGAGCTTGTAAAAATATAAAAATGGATACCACGATGATCTTTATTGTTGGTTTGTTCATTGATACACTCGTTGTTTAGGTAACATTATTACGGCTCCAGTATTGCCAAGTTTAATTATATTTTATAGTCTAACACTCTTTTGGCAACATGTTTTGCCAAATATTTTATTCCTATGATAAATTTTCACATATTGCTATATAGCTCTGTTAACACTTCCCCTGCAAGATAGAGAGAACCTACTGATACTGCCGTTTCGCCGTCTTCCATCATATCGCAAGCGCTTTTTACTGAATCTACAACATAAATTCTACTACATGCAATATTTTTTGAGAACTCCGCTTTTAAAACTTCAGGATTTACAGCTCTGTCGTTCTTTATATATGGTAATATTATTTTTTTTGCAAAAGGCACTATCTTTTTTATCATATATTTATATTTTTTTTCTTTCATTGTACCAAAAATAAATACTCTTTGTTTTTTTGCAAAACCAAGCTGTTTAAATGTTTCAACGAATGCATTTAAACTCTCTATATTATGGGCACCATCTATAATTATCTCTATTTTCTTATTGTTGATAATAACTTTTCTTATGTCAAAACGCCCGGGCCAAACGGCATCCCTTAAACCAGTTCTTATACTAGTCTCATTTAAGCTATATTTTTTTTTATTTAAAAGCTCCGCTACACAAATAGCTACCGTCGCATTTACAATCTGATGTCTGCCTAAAAGTTTTATTTCAACACTTTTTACTTTTTTATTTGCGCTTATGTAGTTAAACCTTTGGTTAAGATTACACGCTTTATCATTGAAAGCTTTGAAATCTTTCCCATATAAATAAGGATTTTTCAACTTATTTTTTATAACAGAAACTGCTTCTTTAGGCAGTTTACCACAAACTACATAAGCACCTTTTTTTATTATTCCGGCTTTTTCATAAGTGATTTGTCTAATTGTATCGCCTAACACTTCCTGATGTTCTTTAGCTATTGAGGTTATAACGCAAACCAAAGGTTTCTTTATAATATTAGTTGCATCAAGGCGTCCGCCCAAACCTGTTTCAAGCACTGCGATATCAACTTTTTGTTCTGCAAAATATATAAAAGCGAGAGCTGTTAAATATTCGAAATAAGAAAGTTTATATTTTACGGCTTTACCTAAATATTTTTCTGACAAATTATCAAAAATCTTCAAAGGTATATTCTTACCATTAATTTTAATTCTTTCAGTAACACTAACTAAATGGGGAGAAGTATATAACGCGGTTTTATACTTTCCCTCTTGTAAAATTTTAGATATAAAAACAACAGTCGAGCCTTTACCATTAGTACCCGCTACATGAATTGCTTTTATTTTATCCTGAGGATTACCTATAGTTTCAAAAAACTTCTTTACTCTCGAAAGCCCCGGAGTCATGCCTTCGTATTCCTTTGACTTTTTTAAAAAATTCATTTGTTAGAAAAAAATTTTAAGAACCTAGTAAGGACTTCTTTCATATCTTTTCTTTCCACAACAATATCTACCATACCATGCTTTTCTAAAAATTCAGAAAGCTGGAATCCTTCGGGAAGCTGTTGCCTTATAGTTTGCTCAATAACTCTTGGCCCCGCGAAACCTATCAAAGACTTAGGTTCTGCAATATTTATATCACCAAGCATTGCATAGCTAGCAGCAACGCCTCCTGTTGTAGGGTCTGTTAAAACCGAAATATACGCAAGACCACTATCGGCGAGCTTCACAAGAGCTGCGCTTGTTTTACCCATTTGCATAAGAGACAATATGCCTTCTTGCATTCTCGCTCCACCCGAAGAAGATATAATAATTACATGCCATTTTTTCTTCAAGGCTCTTTCCACCGCTCTTACTATTTTTTCACCCACTACAGCGCCCATACTGCCGCCCATAAACGAAAAATCCATAATCGCTATCACAACGTTATATCCGTTAATCTTTGCCTCGCCTGTAACAATAGCATCTGAAAGTCCGGCCATTTCTATTTTCTCGGTATATTCCGGGAAGTTTAAAAAATTTACTGATCTGAGACTTGCATTAATCTCTTTAAAACTCCCCTCATCTACGGTAAAAGCAATTCTTTGGCTGGGACTAAGTCTTGTATAGTATTCGCATTTTGGACACACCATAAAATTTTCTTCAAAATCTTTTTGAAGAAGAATATGTTCACACTTTTTACATTTTGTCCAAATTCCCGCAGGAAGTCCTTTTTTTTCAGAAACACTTTCAGCTGTTACTTCTATTTCCATTTATTTTTCCTCAAAATCGCATTCCTATCTTTTACTAAAACTAATTCATACCCCTATGTAATGCCTTCTGCCAATAAATCTCCTTGATCTAAAATCCCCAAAGGTTTATTGTATTTATCCACTACAGGAATATTATCTATGTTATACTTCTTCAAAACTGCAGCTGCGTCAATAGCCATCATCTCAGGCGCTACAACTCTTGGATTTTTCGTCATAACAGATACTATGCTCTTTTTTAATATCTTCTCGTCAGATTGAAGATGTCTGCGCAAATCTCCGTCCGTAAAAAATCCTATTATTCTGCCGTAACCATCAACTATGCTAGTCGCTCCGACTCTTGTGCTTGTCATAACAAGAATGGCAGATTCAACTGTTGCAGTTTGTTTTACAACGGGATTATACTTGTCTTTTCTCATCAAATCGCTTACCTGCATAGTAAGTCTTTTGCCTATTGCTCCCAAAGGATGAAGCATTGCTAAATTTTCTATTTTAAAACCTTTGAGTTTAGAAGTAGTAAGCGCTAAAGCATCACCCATTGCGAGCATTGCTGTAGTTGAGGATGTGGGGGCAAGATTATACGGACAAGCTTCTTTTTCAACACTGCAGTTAATAATACAATCACTGTTTTGCCATATTTGAGCCTTAGGTTTACCTGTCATTGCTATAACTTTAACTTTCATCTTTCTTAAAACAGGAAGAATCTTTTTTAGCTCACCAGTCTCGCCTGAATACGAAATCACTATTACAATATCGTATTTTATAAGCATTCCTAAATCGCCGTGTAAGCTTTCAGACGGATGTAAAAATACTGAAGGGATACCGATAGAAGACATGGTTGCAGAAATTTTTCTTCCTATTAATCCTGATTTTCCAAGTCCCATAACAACAATATGTCCCTTACAATTCTTTATTAAAGAAACAGCTTTTTCGAAATTTGAATCTAAATGTTTTATTTGCCCTTTTACAGCTTGGGCTTCCAGTTCAAGGCTTTCTATCGCAACTTTAAACTTTTGCATTGTTTTAAATCCTTGATTATTAAACTGTACCCCGCAAGCAAGCTGTGCGCAAACTGCTTAAAGTAGTAGAATTAGGCTATGGAAACGCTCAAAAGAACGGACAGCATAGTGCATAACTATCATTTTGTAACGCCCAAAAAAGCATAGAAAAGCTATATTTGGAATTTAGAGCGTTGTAATAGCCTAATTCAAATAACAAAAGAAATTTAACAACGCTACGGACATAGAGTTTGAGCAAGAACAATTACAGCTCTTCAATTTCTGCTGCTGATACCGCGCGTCTTGCTTTGAGCGGAGGTTCATTTACGAGCAACTTTAATAAGCGTCATTCTATCATAATCTTTCATTGTAAGCAAAGAGAAACTGCCACTACCACGACGAACGCATGAAAAAAATCTTTCAGGCAACTGATTTTAGATTTCAGCAGATTCCATGGGCTATTATCGACCCACTTGAAAAAAAGTGGATAAAAAGACCTTAAAAGGAAGTATAATTAGGCGTTCACATAAGACCTATCAAGGTAAAACTGTTTACAACAATTGTTAATAATGACTAATAATTTGCCCATAACAACAGCAACAAT
>BNVT01000073.1 GCA_025998295.1 Endomicrobiia bacterium | reverse complement strand
TTTTGAATTTTTGCTTTGTAAGACTCTTGCTTGTTTTAGTAATTCCCCTTTTTCTAAAAAGGGGTGGCAGGCGCAGCCTGTTGGGGTATTTGTTAGACTTTTTTAAAAATGTTTGTAAATAAGGAAATATAGAGTAACCATTAAAAGCAAACTTTGCTTAAAGTTTGCTTAGTAAAAAGTTCAAAGTACTTGTGTCTTTTGAGTTTTGAGTTTATACCTCGTTACACAGCGACTTGCGTACGTAAAACTCTACGCAAGTCACTGCAGCCTTATATAAATTCAAAATCTTTTACACGTTGGATGTCTCTAAAAACTCTAAACAAGTTACTGTTGCTAGTCTTTGGTTTTGGTATGCGATGTTATTTTTACGACGGGATACCTTAAACAAGGTTAGCATGGTAAATACAGAAATCTCTAAAAACTATGGTTTCTAGAGACACCTCAGGACTATGTAGCATGTTACGTTACAACCTTTCAAGTATAGTTCAAAAGACGCGCCCGTAAGTTTTTTAATCTGTTCCTTTGCAATTTCAGTACAGTACACATATGGAACTTTGTTCTCTTTTGTATCTATAAGCCATAATAGCTTTTACAAATTTCATTAATTATTTGATACTTAGATATGCTTGATTTTATATATGCAAGTATTCGTTTTTTTTGCGTGATTCTTGCCAGTAAACTTTTAGAACCCATAAAAAAAAATTCAAGATTTATATGCTACAATAATTAGACAACAAAATAATATTAGGGAAAGATAGTGAAAATAAAACAATATTAAGCGCATTTGTTGGGTTAAAATAACGTAGCTGTAATGAAATTTGAATCTTTGGCTTAAAATATTTTTATTAAAAGGATTTTGCCTTATGTCATATCTTGGGTTAGCTAGAAAATTTAGGCCTCAAAATTTTGATGCGGTTATTGGGCAGGAACATATATCACAGACTCTTAAGAACGCAATTTCTGAAAATCGTGTTGCACATGCATATTTATTTAGCGGACCCAGAGGTTGTGGTAAAACAACTATGGCAAGAATTCTTGCCAAAGCGTTGAATTGTAAAAACGATATTGTAGCTGAGCCTTGTGGGGTATGCGACAATTGTTTGGATATTTCAAAAAGTTCAAGCGTTGATGTGCTTGAAATTGATGGAGCGTCAAACAACGGTATAGACGAGATAAGGGCTTTAAGAGAAAATGTAAAATTTTCAAGCGCTAATTCAAAATATAAAATCTATATTATAGATGAGGCTCATCAGATAACCACACAAGCTTTTAACGCTTTGCTTAAAACGCTTGAAGAACCCCCATCGCATGTAGTTTTTATTATGGCTACAACGGAGCAGCATAAAATTCCCGTCACTATTCTTTCAAGATGTCAGAGATACAGATTTAAACTGATATCAAGCTCTGAAATGTCTGCGGCAATAAAAAATATAGGACAAAAAGAAGGTTTTGAGATAGATGATGAAGCTCTAAATATAGTTACTGTGGCTTCAGGTGGTTCTATGAGAGATGCTTTAAGTCTTTTAGATCAGGCTGTTTCTTCAAGTACTGGTAAAATAACAGGTGAATACGTAAGAGGTTTGCTTGGACTTCTTCCAAAAGATATTATCGCTTCAGTTACGGAAAGTATAGCAAAGAGCGATATCTGGACTATTCTAAAGACAGTTAAAGAAATTACAGAGCAAGGATATAATATTTTGCAGTTTGCAAGAGATTTGAGAGATCATCTAAGACAAGTTATGATTTATTCAATAAATCCTGCAGTCGCGGAAATTTCTTCTGAAGATAAAAAACTTTTTGATACTCAAAAAAGTTTATTTACTATTGAGCGTCATGTGCGTATGAATAATCTTTTGTCAAAAGCTCTTGAGGAAATGCGCTGGCACGACCAACCGAGAATTCTCGTTGAAATATATCTTCTAAAAATGTCGGAGCCGTATTATAATGTTGGTGAACTTATAAGCAGGATAACAGAGTTGGAGAAAAATATTAAAATTGATAATAGCTTCAAGTCTTCTTTTGAACAGCAGTCCAAGTTGCATAGAGAAGAAGGAAGTGTTGTTAATGAAATTTCTGATAGCCTAGATTTAATGGATGTGTGGAATGAAATTATAAGCGAAATAATAAACAAGCACCCTCTTACGGCGCAGCCATTAAAAAATGCGTTAATTAAAGTTCTTGGAGATTTGTCTATACAGCTTACGGTGGCCAATCAGTTTAATTACGATGGTGTTATGGAGTTTAAAGAGCAAATTTTAAAACTTTTCCAAAAAAAAACAGGATTAAATATAGTAATTAAGGTTAACGTTGAAAAAAACGTATCTCTGGAACTGACGCAGGAAGATGTAATTGTAAAAGAAAAAAAAGATTCTGCTGTTGCTGAATATGTAGTTGAAGAAGATTTTAAGGAAACTACAAAAACTGCAGTTCCTAAACACATAGAAGAAATAGCAAAAAAGTTTGGCTCAACTGCTAAAAAAATGTAATTTTTGGGTTAAATAAATATGAACAGACCACAGCCCATAGAAAAGATGGTTGAAATTGTAAAAAAACTGCCTGGAGTAGGTCCTAAAATGGCTGAACGTCTTAGTTATCATATACTAAAAATGCCTTGGGATGAAGTCAACAGACTTATAGATTCTATACAGAAAGCAAGACAAACAATGAAAAGCTGTGGTATTTGCTATAACTTAAGCGAGCACGATCCGTGTCCCGCATGTTCCGATTCTACAAGAGAACATGATACCGTATGTGTTGTTGAAACCCCTCAGGATTTAATAGCAGTAAGTAAGGTTAAAGATTATAAGGGTCTTTACTTTGTGCTTGGTGGGGCATTGTCGCCACTTGATGCGGTTGGTCCTTGCGACATAAGGGTTGATAAGCTAATAAAAAGATTAAAAAGTGGTAATATTAGTGAAGTAATAATTGCTACAGATGCAGACTCCAAAGGCGAAATAACTGCCGTTTACCTTGCCGAGATTATAAAAATTAAATATCAAAGTCACAAGATTGGGTTATGGTTTGCCCGTTGGCGGCGATATTGAATATGCTGATGAGGTAACTATATCACGTGCTATAGCGGGCAGAAAAGAGATGTAAGTAAAATAAAAATATCAGAAGGAGATGTAAAATGAAGAAATCATTGGTTTTGTTGTTGTCGTTTGCGTTGGTAACGAGTTCATGTGCATCGGTGTATCAAGGTAAAACTAAAAGCGTTGCAATAAATTCAACCACACAAGATGCTGAAATTTATGTTGATGGAAATTTTGTCGGAAGTGATTCTGTAAACGTTAAATTGAAAAGAGATAGAGATCATGCTGTAGTTGTAAAAAAGATGGGTTTTCAGACAAAACATAGAAATATTACAAGCAATCTTCAAGAAGCATGGTTAATTACTGATATTATTCTCGGCACTTTTTTTACTGCTTGTTATATACCTATTAATTTTACTGCTTTTATTATACCTATTGTTGAGGCGGCAACAGGAGCGTGGTATGAGCTTTCTCCCGATAATATTAGCGTTGACCTAGAACCCGAGCAGAAAAAATAAAAAGGAGATTAAAAAAGATGTCAGCACAAATGATTGAAGTTCGTTGGCACGGACGCGGAGGGCAGGGTGCAAAGACTGCGGCGCTTCTGTTTGCCGAGACTGTTTTAGCAACAGGCAAGTATATTCAGGCATTTCCTGAATATGGGCCAGAAAGAATGGGCGCTCCGGTTCAGTCTTTTAACAGAATAAGCCAAGACCCTATCACAATTCATTCCGGTATAACAAATCCGAATTATGTAGTTATTTTGGATCCGTCTCTTATGGAGTCAGTTCCTGTAACTAATGGTGTCGGAACAACAGGGAATGTTATAATAAATACTTCTTTTAGTGCTATAGAAATTGCACGCAAACTTGGTATCGACGCAGCCCAGGTGTATGTAGTGAATGCAAGCAAAATAGCTGTAGAAACAATAGGTAAAGATATACCTAACACCCCTATGCTTGGAGCCTTGGTAAAAGTTATAGGAACTCTAGATATAAACGGCGTTTTGGAAGATACAAAAGATAAGCTTACTGCAAAGTTTAGACATAAACCGGAAGTTATAGAAGGTAACCTTGCATCTATAAAACGCGCTTTCGACGAAGTAAAAAACCAATAATTACTGGCCTTGAGTCTGTCTAAAAACGCTTATCAAGCCACTGTCAATTTTTAACTTGTTTTGATGGCTGATGTTGTTTTTGCGGGCAAGATGCCTATAAAACCAAGGGTTAATGCGGTAAATACGAAAATTTATCAAGGCCATGGTTTTTAGATAGATCCTGCTTAATATTTAATAGAGTAGGTTTTACCTCTTGGAGGAATAAAGTGAATAAAGAAAAAAAAGGACAAAGTTTCAGTAGAAAATTAACAGCAGCTGAACTTACTGTAGGAGATATAGTTGAACCGGGGACAGCATTAGAATTTAATACAGGAAGTTGGCGTTCGCAAAGACCTGTATGGAATAAAGAAAAGTGTATCCATTGTTTAACGTGTTGGATTTCGTGTCCTGATGCCTCCATAAAAATCGCTCCTGATGAAAAGAAAATAACAGTTGTTACAGGAATAGATTACGAACATTGCAAAGGTTGTGGAATTTGCGCGAGCGAATGTCCGATAAAGATTAAAGCAATTACGATGGAACAAGAAAAGAAATAATTTTGATAGAGGCCTTGCCTCAAGGGGTTAATAAAATGATGAAGACAGTATATTCAGAAGGCAAACTTGTTGCAAAAACAGGCAACGAGGTTATGGCGGAAGCGATGCGTCAAATAGAGCCGGACGTAGTGGCGGCATATCCCATAACCCCCGCAACTGAAATTGTGCAGATTTTTTCACAATTTGTTGCAGACGGTATTGTGAAGAGCGAGTATATTGCTGTAGAAAGCGAACACTCTGCAATGTCTGCCACAATAGCGGCATCTGCGGCAGGTGCAAGAGCAATGACAGGCACTTCTTCTCAAGGCTTGTGCCTAATGTGGGAAATGCTTTACATAGCTTCAGGCTTAAGACTTCCTATCGTTATGGCAGAAGTCAACAGAGCGATTTCCGCTCCTCTAAATATTCACGGAGATCAGTCTGATACAATGGGGGCAAGGGATTCTGGTTGGATTCAGATATATTCAGAAAATTCTCAGGAAGCTTATGACAATATGATTCAAGCTATAAGAATAGCTGAAAAAGCAAACCTTCCTACTCTTGTAACGACAGACGGATTTATTATTTCTCACTGTATGGAAGTTGTTGAAACTTATCCCGATGCTGATGTAAAAGCATTTGTCGGAGAATATAAACCTGCAAGATATCTTTTAGATACAAAGAAACCTTACACATTAGGCTCAATTGATTTGCAGGATTATTACTTTGAGCACAGATTCCAACTTGCGCAAGCCATGAGAGACTCGAGTAATATAATTTTAGAAGTAGCTAACGATTTTGAAAAAATTTTTGGGCGCAAATATGACTTGTATGAAAAATTTATGTTCGATGATGCTGAAATTGCAATAATAGTTATCGGTTCAACCGCAGGTACTGCAAAGGTTGTAGTTCAAGAATTGAGAGAGAAAGGTATAAAAGCAGGTCTTTTAAAAATAAGAGTTTACAGACCGTTCCCAGCCGAACAAATTGCGAAAGATTCAGCTCACATTAAAGCGATTGCTGTTATGGACAGGGCTGATAGTTGTTCTGGTGCTTATGCCCCTTTATATTCAGATGTTGTAGCGTCTTTATATACTGCAGGAGTCGTAAGTCCTAAAGCTGTAAATTATGTTTATGGTTTGGGTGGAAGAGAAATAAACACCGAGCATATTGCCAGCGTTTACAATACACTTGGCAAAATTGCTTCAGGTGCGCAGAAGCCGTCAAATCAGATTGAATATATTAACGTAAGGAAAAAATAAGTTATAGTCAAATCACTTCAAGTTATGCTATAACAAAAAAGAAGATAAGTTTTTTGTTAAAAAGATGGTCATAAAAGAGAGGATTTTTGTCAATCTCCCCTGCATTTTTTAAAACTGCGGCATGGTGTAACTCGAAGTGATTTGGCTGAATTGTACGTTTCTTGCTTCGAAATACAAGATTTTATCAAAACAAAAAATGTTAAAAGTTATGTACTATGAAAGAAATTTTGCAAAATATTGAAAAAGATGCATTAGACCTCCTACATAACCAACACATAAAAGTACAATAGAAGTACTATGAAACAAAAAAGAAAGCAGTTAGGTCAGATGTAATGGATTTAGTATTAATGGGAGTAAAGAAAGCATTTGATAAAAGAGTCAAGGATAG
>BNVT01000072.1 GCA_025998295.1 Endomicrobiia bacterium | reverse complement strand
GCGGTATATCAAGCTCAAGCTCCAAAGGCACAACAGGGATAGCAGAACTAGGAGCAAGTGCAAGAATATGGAAATTGGATGTAGACTTCAGTGGACAAGGCTATATTGGCAAAAGAAGCGGTGTTGCGGCGGCATTGAAGGTTAAATATACGTTTTAAGAAAAAAGCACTTGTCTTTCTGAGTTTATACTTCGTTACGCAGTGACTTGCGTACGTAAAACCCTACGCAAGTCACTGCAAGCATCGTCTAAATTCAAGATACTTTGCGGCTCGGTAGAGCCTTTCGTTTTTTGAGTAAGGAGAGAACAGTTTGATGAAAAAGCAAGGGAATAAATAAGAAATGACAAGATAATAGTCCGAAAAATGATATGTTTGTATTTAAATGCGATTTATGCAGGGAGTCTAATGTATAAATAAAGGGTTGCGCTGTGTGTGTAATGACTTTATATACATGTAAGTTGACAGCCTTAATATAGAAAGCGAGAGTCCAAATGGAAGCAGAAGCAATAAACGGCTTGTTAACTTTAAAATTCAATATAATACAAACAGTCGCTCTGGGCGTTATTATGTATTATTTTGGAGTTTTTGTCAGAAGTAAGGTTCATTTCTTTGTAAGATTGTCGATACCTGCATCTGCGATCGGAGGTCTAACGGTTGCAGCGTTGACAGCTTTTTTGCAATCTCAACATATCTTGACTTTACATTTTGACACGGTTTCACAAGATCTGTTGATGGTTATGTTCTTTTGCACGGTTGGCATGAACGCCAGCTATAAGCTATTTAGGGGTGGCAGTTTATCGATAATTGCCTTTTGGGGAGTTTGTGCCGTGGCAGCTATTTTTCAAAATGTTGCAGGCATTTTGGTCGCTAAATTTTTTGGTATGAATCATCTTGTGGGAATTATTGGCGGTTCTATTTCAATGATGGGAGGATTAGGAACCGCCGGAACTTTTGGGGTTTTATTTGAAAATACCTTTGGCGTTAATGGGGCAGTGGTTGCTGGTATTACATGCGCCACATTTGGTATGATTGCTGGTTCGGCGTTAGGCGGGCCTCTGTCAGAATGGATTATTAAAAAACATAAAATAATTACTCCTCATGCTGAGCTTATCAGTCAGTCTGAAAATAATACCGGTGACAAGTCCTCCGAATATGAAGAAGTTGCCACTTTTGCACAGGAAGAGGGTTTTATTCCTTCTTATTCTGAAGAAAAGGTCGAGGATGTTATTAGTGGCCCTCATTTGATGAAAAATCTCTCTTGGGTTTTAGTCGCTATGGGATTTGGGTCTGTGCTTAGTTTTAATTTTAATAAAGCAGGAATTGTTTTACCTATTTACTTAGCTACAATGATTATTGCTGTTTTAATTCGTAACATAGGTGATGTTTCTAAGCTGTTTGAGATAGATACAAAAGCTGTAGGAATGATATCTGACATATCCCTTGCTATTTTTGTTACTATGGTTATAAGTGCTTTGAATTTGAAAGAGTTAACCAATTTGGCCTTGCCTCTTTTGTTGATGTTGATAATTCAAATGATAACGGTAGTTCTTATGGCGTATTTTCTTGTCTTTAAGTTGCTGGGTAAAGATTACGAATCTACTGTTATGGCTGCAGGGTTTGTTGGGTTTGGTTTGGGCGCCACGCCAAACGCTATGGTGAATATGCACACCATATCTGCAAAGCATGGTGCACCGGTAAAAGCTTTTTTTGTGGTTCCTATAGTGAGCGCTTTTTAATAGATTTTACCAATGCGATAATTATCTTGTTTTTTGTAAAGTATGTCCTAAGATAGGCTTTCTGCATAAATATTTGTTGCTGTTAATCTCCTCTCCCTTTTGGAGATTGTTCTTGTTTTGGTGTTGAAAACATAAAAAATCCTTATTTAAAAGAATCAGGAGGTAACTAGGGTGACTATTACGTATAAGAAAGCGGGTGTAAATATTGATGCAGGTAATGAGCTCGTCAAAAGGCTTAAGAAAAAGTTGTCTAAAATAGGCGGTTTTGGGGGATTGTTTCCGGTAGATGGAACAAAATATAATCTTGTCAGTTCTACAGATGGTGTAGGCACAAAACTTAAAATAGCTTTTCTTGCAAATAAACATGATACTGTCGGCATAGATCTTGTAGCTATGAATGTAAACGACTTGATATGTGTTGGTGCAAAACCGCTATTCTTTTTGGATTATTTTGCCTGCGGTAAACTTGATGTAGACCAGGCGGAACAGGTTATTGAAGGTATAGCTAAAGGATGTGAATTGTCCGGCTCTCAACTTATCGGTGGCGAAACTGCCGAAATGCCGGGATTTTATAAAGACGGTGAATATGATTTGGCGGGTTTTTCTGTTGGTATAATTGAAAAGGACAAAGAGATTAACGGAAGTAAAATAAAACTGGGCGATGTAGTAATAGGATTACCATCAAGCGGGCCCCATTCAAACGGTTATTCCTTAATAAGGAAGGTTTTTTCAGACGCAGAACTTAAAAAATATTCAAAACAGCTTCTTGCTCCTACAAAAATTTATGTTAAAGAAGTTCTTGCGGCCATTGCTGAATTTAATTCAAAAAAACAAAATATAGCAGGTATTGCTCACATTACAGGCGGAAGTTTTTACGATAAAATAGCAAGGATTTTGCCTGATAATGTTAGGGTTGTTATTGAAAAGAGCTCGTGGAAAGTTCCTGAAATTTTTAAACTTGTTCAAGAAAAGGGAAGCGTTCCCAAAGAAGATATTTACAGAACTCTTAACATGGGAATCGGCATGGTTTTGATTGTTAGCCCTGATGCCGCTTTGCAGATAAAGAAATTTTTTAAAGGTGCAAAGGCGATAGGGTATGTTAAGAAAGGTGAAAAAGGCGTAGAACTGATATGATAAAAGTAGTTAATCTTATTGTTTTGCATAAACACAAGAACAGTAAGTTTTTGTACTATGTAAAAAGTTTGATAACGTATTGTACTCCAAAGTTTATATGTAAAATACAATTGAGAAGAATTTTATCGCGTTTATTGGAATATGATTCTAAAGATATATATGATAGGGTAAATTATTACAACTGACTTGAGCATTTTGCAATTAGCAACGACATGGTTTTGCCTTTAGGTTTTAAATTTAAAAAAAAGGTGATATTGTTCCAAAAGCAAAGTGTACTTTCATATCGTTGTCAATGTTTACATATAATAAAATATGGGGGAGTGCTTATTTTTTTGACACTTATCGATATACAAGGTATTTTGCGGACAGCTTCAAGATGGCTTTTCGTTTCGGTGACGTAACGGATGTGACTATTGCGGCAATAGTAAAAAGTCGTCCGGTAAGTGATGATAATGCAAATTCGGTGGTTTTGAATTTAGACAAATCGCATCATTTTATATTTCTAAAAGATAAAAAATCGTTTGAGTCTAAAAAGAACAAACTCATTGGGTGCGGCGGTGTATATCAGCCTCATAGAATCGAGTTTTTTAAAAAATATTTTAATCATCCTCTATGTGATTTGGGAGCGCTAAATTATGACAAAAATTTCCCTCAATGGAAAATGGGAAAAGTTTCAATTGATTATCACTTAGATTATAAATTTATCCTTTGTCTTGAAGGCAATGATGTCGCAAGTAATTTGAAGTGGGTAATGTCGTCGAATTCTTTAGCCGTAATGCCTAGACCTAAATACGAAACTTGGTTTATGGAGGGTAGACTTATGCCAAATTATCATTATGTTGAAATCAAATCTGATTATTCAAATCTCGAAGAACAGTTAAATTATTATATTAAACATACCAATAAAGCTTTGAAAATTATAGAAACGCGCATATGTGGATAGAACAATTCAACGATAAAAAGAAAGAAGATTTAATTTCAGTTTTGACGGTGCAAAAATATTTTACAAAAACAGGACAAACGGATTAAATATGCTTATGAAAAGAATTGCGATTTTAGTATCTGGTGGTGGTTCGAATATGCAGTCCATAGTAGATTCCGCAAATAGCGGAATTTTAAAGGGGTTTGCTAGTGTCGTTTTGGTTATTTCAAATAAACCTAACGCTTATGCTATCAAAAGAGCAAAAGACAAAAATATCAAATCCATATGCATAGAAAGAAAGAATTTTGAAGAAGAAAAATCTTTTAATGACTCAATATTGAAAGAGTTAAAAAATGCAGAAACTGATATCGTTTGTTTAGCAGGCTACATTAGAATGATTGGGCGTGATATAATAAAAACTTATCGTGGTAGAATTCTAAATATTCATCCTGCTCTTTTGCCTAAGTTTGGCGGAGAAGGAATGTATGGACATTATGTCCACGAAGCTGTCATAAAAGCCAAAGAGACAAAGTCTGGAGCGACAGTGCATTTTGTAGAAGAGGAATATGATGCTGGAAAAATAATTATACAACAGGAAGTTGAAGTTTTTGAAAATGATCTTCCCGAAGATGTTGCTAAAAAGGTATTGTGTATTGAACATGAAATATATCCTAAAGCAATAAAAAAAGTTATAGAAGGACAAGTCGTGTCATGCCCGTGAAAACGGGCATCTAATAGTCGTTGTCGTGTCTGTCATACCCGTGAAAACGGGCGTTCATGTGTAATACAAAAGATGAGAGGTTAAAAAAATGATAACGCGCTATACGAAGCCTGAAATGGCTGCAATTTGGTCAGACGAAAACAGATTCCAAAAAATGCTTGAAGTTGAAATTTTTGCCGCTGAAGCTATGTCAAAACTTGGAAGCGTCCCTAAGGAATCAGTAGAAACAATAAAGAAGAAAGCTAAAATTAATGTTGATAGAATTAACGAGATAGAACTTACCGTAAAACATGATGTTATATCTTTTTTAACTGCTGTTGTTGAAACTACCGGTCCAGATGGAAGATTTTTGCATTTAGGCATGACTTCTTCCGATGTTTTGGATACTGCTACAGGGGCTCAAGCTAGACAATCAACAAAACTTCTTATAGATGAAACGAAAAAATTGTTAGTTATAGCAGCTAAGCTCGCAAAAAAGTATAAGATGACTCCAATTATGGGAAGAACGCATGGTATTCATGGCGAACCTATGACATTTGGTTTGAAGGTGGCGTCTTGGTATTGTGAAATTATTAGATCTTTAGACAGACTTAATTTTGCAATGGAAACAGTAAGCTACGGTAAAATATCAGGAGCCGTGGGAACAATGGCTCATTTGGACCCAGGAGTTGAAAAATACGTGTGCAAAAAAATGGGATTAATGCCCGAACTTGTTTCAACACAGATTGTTCCTCGTGACAGGCATTCTATTTATTTATCAATGCTTGCGCACGTTGGTGCGGGTCTTGAGAGAATTGCCACTGAAATAAGACATTTACAAAGAACTGAAGTCGCTGAAGTTGAAGAACCTTTTACAAAAGGACAAAAGGGTTCGTCTGCAATGCCACATAAGAGGAATCCTATAATTTCTGAAAATATATGTGGACTTGCAAGACTTCTTAGGGGATATGCTTCGACTGCTATGGAAAATATTGCGCTGTGGCACGAACGCGATATAAGTCATTCGTCTACGGAAAGGATTATGCTTCCCGATGCATCTATAGTTTTGCATTATATGCTTACAAGAATGCAAGTGTTGCTTGCAGGACTGAACGTTTATCCTAAGAATATGCAGACAAATCTTGATAAAACAAAAGATGTTATTTTTTCAGGTACGTTGCTTCTTTCTCTTGTCAACAAAGGAATGTCTAGAGAAGCCGCTTATGCAATGGTTCAAGCGGCAGCTTTTGACGCAAGAGAAAATAAAATATCTCTCGAACATGCCTGTTTAAAAAGCACTGATATAAAAAAGCACTTAACGGTTGAAGAGATAAGAAAAGACTGTGATGTTAAATCTCAATTTAAAAATATAGATTATATATTCAAACGCACGTTTGATAAGACATACAAATAGCAATTTATGAACAGTTTAGGGAAAGGAGAATTACTTGCAGGGCATTTTTGTTTTTGTTCCTCCTTTAAGTTGTCATTTCCGCAAAAGCGGGAATCCGCTTCTGTAAGATTTAAATACGCACATTATCAAAAGCCCGTAGTTGTTTTAATCCGTTTGTCTTTGTTTGACAAAAGCCCAACATGTCATAATATTCTACAAGATTCTAAATAGTTGCTTAATAAAAGATTTATAGCTATAACACACAACCTCAAATATTCTAAATGGTTGTTTAATAAAGAATTTATAGCTATAATACAACCTCGCTAGGTAGCAAAGTGATTATATGGCAAAACAACAAGAGAAAAGTCTATGAAAACAAAAACACTAAAAGCAGCATTAAGCATATTTATTGCATTTAGCCTTGCTTTAAGCTCGTGCGATAAAAAGAACGCTGGACTTGTAAACAGAAGGACTGCTACCCCAGA
>BNVT01000071.1 GCA_025998295.1 Endomicrobiia bacterium | reverse complement strand
GTCAAACGTCCCTTTCTTTACTCCCATTAATCGCCTAAACCCATTCCATCTGACCCGCATGCTTTCTTTTTCTGTTTCATAGTACTTCTATTGTACTTTTATATATTAGTTATGCAAGAGGTCTATTATCAAAACTAGTTCCTTTAAGTAAACCATCAGGTAAGATCATTTCTATGTTGTGTTGTTTCCCCTTGCAAAGCCTACGATTAAACTTCCGTTTTCTCGCTTATGTTATTGCCATTACCTTTGTCTTTGCTACTTCCTTTGCTGATTCCTATGCCTAATTTATGCTTGCTCGATTATTTTGACCTTCAGTATAAACTACAGAAATTACAAAAACGGTGGAACTACTTGCTTTCAAGAACTTTTGTCATTAGACCTCCTACATAACTAACATACAAAAGTACAATAGAAGTACTATGAAACAAAAAAGAAAGCAGTTAAGTCAGATGTAATGGATTTAGTATTAATGGGAGCAAAGAAAGCATTTGATAAAAGAGTCAAGGATAGCAAGGAGAGAAGAAAAGAAAAGAAAAGAAAAGAAGAGAAAAGAAAAGATAGGGCAAGTAGGTAAGCAAAGAGAAAATTGAGTATAGAAAAGATAGTAAAGATGATGTTTGAATACTTTATGGCAATACCCGAACATATTATCAGACTTAGGCAAAATACATACAAACACACTAACCCTAAAAAGAGATCAAAGAAGCACTCGAGTGACAAAACAAGATAAGAAGTTAAATCAAAGAAGCACTCAAAAGCTGATAAAAGAAGATAAGGAGTTAAATAGGGAGATTTCATCAGATGATTATAGTGGAAAATGTCAAAGTATTTGCCAAAAGATTCAAAATAGTCTATAAAGAATAGATATAGTAATCACAAAGACCTTTTGGGCTGCGATTTAACTCCGAGTTGCAGGTATTTGTAATTCTAAAATTTAATACTTAAGTTTTGCAAGAGGTCTAATGAAGAAAACCGCGATTTAGAGTCTATTCGTCTCAAATGTTGTGACATATGGTATAACAAATGAAAATTGAGAAAATCGAAAAAATAAAGTTCAAAGAAGATATGTTTAGACTGTTTTTTGTAAATAGTGAAAGCCTTATGGTTTTTGCAGACACCGTCGTTAGGTTTGGATTAAAACAAGAGCTTGATATTTCTGAAAACGATTATAAAGATCTTGTTGCTTATGATAAATTAAACATGGTGATGTCTGACGCTTTGTTGCTGGTATCAAAAAGATCGTATAGCAGTAAGGGTTTACAAGCAAAACTTATGCAAAAAGGTTACAAATTTGAAAATGTTGTAAAAGCAGTTAAAAGACTAGAGGAATTAGGCTATATAAACGATGAAAAATTTTCAAAAGTTTACACTGATTATTTATTACAAAAAGGCAAAGGCGAGTTTGCAATAAAATTCGAGCTTGAAAAGCGTGGAATAGAAAAAAGCTTGATAAATGACGCTTTAAAATCTGTTAAAACAGAATTAGAGCCTTACGGGCAGATTATTAAAATATTAAAAACTAAATTTAAAGATTTTGATGACAAGGATAAGAAGAAGACCAGAAGAGCTGCTTCATTTTTTTAAAGAAGAGGTTTTTCTTCCCAAGATATATCAAAAGCATTTAGAAACTACAAAAATATTATTATTGAATAGGAGAAAACATATGGCAACAGCATTACTTAGCGTATCAAGTAAAGCAGGAATTGTGGATTTTGCAAGAGAGTTAAAGATTTTAGGGTGGAATATAATTTCCAGTGGTGGTACTGCGAAAACTTTAAAAGAAAATTGTATTGAATGTCGTGAAATAGCTGAAGTTACCGGGTTTCCTGAAATTTTAGATGGTAGGGTTAAAACATTGAACCCTAAAATTCACGGCGGAATTCTTGCGATCAGAAGCAAGATGGAACACCTAGAACAGCTTAAACAGTATGGAATAGAGACAATAGATATGGTTGTTGTAAATTTATACCCTTTTGAAACTATTATAAATAAAATTTCTAAACCGGAAGATAAGAAGATAGCCCAAGATGTTATAGAAAATATCGACATAGGCGGCGTCGCTCTCTTAAGAGCTGCTGCGAAAAATTATAACGATGTTATCGTTGTTTGCGATGCGAGTGATTATAATGTTGTTGTTGAAAACCTAAAAAGTAGCTCTGTTACACAAGAGTTAAGACTAGCTTTGTCGGCAAAAGCCTTTAGGCATACGGCTTATTACGATTCTTTGATTTCAACTTATTTAACCTATGAGAAGTTTCCTACCCATGCGGCGATACCGCTTAAAAAGATTTCAGAATTAAGATATGGCGAGAATCCTCATCAAAAAGCTGCATTATACTCAAACGGTATAGAGCATGATAAACCCGCTGTTATATCCGCAAAACAGCTGCACGGTAAAGAGTTGTCTTACAACAATTATCTTGACATAGAGTCCGCGTGGCGTTTAGTACATGAGTTTAGTAATCCTGCATGTGCGATTATTAAACATAACAATCCTTGTGGATGCGCCGAAAGTACAGAAACAAAGGACGCTTATTTAAAAGCGTTAGCTTGCGATTGCGTAAGTGCTTTCGGAGGCGTAGTAGCTTTTAATAAATCTGTTGATGAAGCTACAGCTTCCGAAATAAGCAAACTTTTTGTTGAATGTATCATCGCTCCAAATTATTCCCAAGCTGCTTTGAACATACTTACGAAGAAGAAAAATATAAGACTTTTAATACAGGAGATACCCTATAAAGAAGAAAAAAATGCTGTGGAATATAGGATGATGTCTTGTGGCATGCTTGCTCAAGATAGGGATAATCAACTTTTGGTTGAAGTAAAGCCTATGACAAAGCGTCAGCCAACAAGAGAAGAAAGTGTCGCTTTAGATTTTGCATGGAAAATTTCAAAACATGTTAAATCGAATGCTGTTGTTCTTGTAAGAGGCAAACAGGCTGTCGGAATAGGTGCGGGGCAGATGAGTCGCATTGATTCTTTAAAGATCGCGATTGAAAAAATGAAAGAAGTTAAACACGGATTAGATGAAAAAGTATTTTCTCTTGTTTTGGCATCGGACGCTTTTTTTCCGTTTTCTGACGTAGTGGAAGAATCTGCCAAGGTTGGCGTTACGGCAATAGTGCAGCCTGGTGGGTCAGTAAGAGATGATGAATCTATCAAGGTAGCAGATGACAAAAATATAGCTATGATAGCAACAGGCATGCGTCACTTCAAACATTAAGTTGCAATTTTTATAAATTTTAATAAAAAGGTGTGTTTACTATGAAAAAGATTACACTTGCGTTGCTGTTGTTATGTATTGTTGCTCCTTGTGCAAAAGCGTATACCTGCATGGAATATTTGTTCTATTATTCAGACAACAGGTGTTGCCCCTCGGATCCGGGTCATGGGTTGAAGTGTTGTTGTCTTGATGCGCATTGTTGCGATTGTGAGTATTGTAGAAGCAAATCTCAAAAAACTTTTGTTGAACAAGGAAAAGCATTAGCCAATGCTGCAAGACGGCAAATATTAAGAGTAAAAGTTTTAAATGCAAGATTTTATAAACAATATACGACTGATACTTTACCTATATCAATGGCTGAAATTACTATAGAAAATAAGTCTGATTATCCTATTAAAACTATTTTTTTCAATGGAAAACTTGTAACTCATAAAACAGGACGAGTTTTAATTGATGATGCTTTTAGATATGATATTGATGGAACTCTTGCTTCAAAAGAAACAAACACTTACAATGTACCGTTAAATTCTTACGGCAAGTGGGCAACAGCAAGACCTCCCGATTTGGCAAAGCTTGATGTTGCTATCACTGGTATTGAAATTAGTGACGCGATTGTTTTAGTTCCTTTTCAGATGAAAATAGAAAAGAAATAAATGATTTAAATAAGGGTTTCTAAAAACCCATGGTTTTTACAGGTTTTCGTGTTTACCATGCTAACCTTGTTTTGAGGTGTCTTGTCGTAAAAATAACATCAGGTACCAAAACAAAGATGTAACAACAGTAACTTGTTAGAGGTTTTAGAGACACTCAATAAGTAAATTAAGAAAATTGCTGTGAAAAAATAACGAGTTATGAGAAAGAATATAAAACAAGGAATAGAGATACTGTTTCAAGATGAAAATATTGTTATTATGAACAAACCAGCAGGCATTCTTGTTATTCCCGATCAGCACACTGATGAAATTAAAACTCTAGTTGGTATGTTGAAAAAACAATTAAATCAAAAAATATGGGTAGTGCACAGGATTGACCGCGATACGACCGGCGTTTTAGTGTTTGCAAAAAATCCTCAGGCTCATAGAGATATAAACATACAGTTTGAAAATTCAAAAGTTCGCAAGGAATATATTGCTTTGTTGTCTGGTGTTTTGGAAGAAGATGAGGGGACAATAAATAAACCTATTCTTATTTCAGGCAGAGATGTTTCTATAGATGCAACTGGTAAAGAATCGATAACCAATTTCAAAGTCTTAGAACGTTTTAAAAGCTATACTTTGGTTAAAGCCTTGCCGCTTACAGGAAGAAGACACCAGATAAGAATACATTTTTGGAGTTTAGGACATCCACTTGCGATAGATGGTGAATATGGTGTTTCTGACCAGATAATTTTGTCGGCTATTAAGCGTAATTATAAACTAAGAAATGGAGAAACAGAAAGGCCTCTTATTTCAAGACTTACGCTCCATGCCGCTTCTTTAAAATTTAAGCTTCTAAATACAAATGAAGAAAAAACTTTTGAATCTCCATTGCCAAAAGATTTTGAAATTGCATTAAAACAACTTCGTAAATATGGAAAATGATTTTATAATCAACTAACTTTGCATTAGCAAACTTACGCTAGCTTAAAAAACAGATACAGTGCGCTTTTTAGGCTAGCACAGGCATTGGTGTCGTTTTATCATAAAGAAGGTTTTCAATGATGAAAGAAAAAAAGGCCGTAGTTTTGTTATCTGGCGGATTGGATTCTACAACGGTCTTATATTATGCATTATCAAAAGGATATAAATGCAGTTGTTTACTGTTTGATTACAATCAAAAACACAGTAAAGAGCTTAAATACGCTGTTAAAATTGCAAAATCTGTTAATGTCAAATATTCAATTATAAAAATAGGTTTGTCTTGGTCTAATGATGCGTTAACTAACAAAGACAAACCAATTCCGATTCATAAAGTTTTACCAAACAACATTCCGCCGACTTATGTCCCGGGAAGAAATACACTGTTTCTTTCTTATGCGTTGTCTTTTGCGCAATCTGTTAATGTATGGGCAATCTTTATAGGGGTTAATGCTGTGGATTTTTCAAATTATCCTGATTGTACTGCTGAATTTATAAAAGCATACAACAATGTTTTAAAAGTCCTTAAAACAGAAATAATTGTCAAAACTCCACTTTTAAAATTAAATAAAGCCCAGATAATAAAACTTGGGACAAAATTAAATGTTCCTTATAAAAACACATGGACATGTTATAATGGTTACAAAAAACCATGTATGGAATGTGATTCATGTAAGTTAAGAGCTAAAGGTTTTGAAGAGGCAAAATTAAATGACCCTGCCATTGCCCAAAATACAAGCTCCAATATATGAAATTTTCTTCTCCTTTCAAGGTGAAGCTTTATACACAGGTCTCCCGCAGGTTTTTGTACGTTTTGCAGGCTGCAATATTAAATGCAACTATTGTGACACTCCTTATTCAACAGTAATATCCAAAAGGGTAAAAGATCTGACATGTGATAAGGTTTTGAATAAAATTGACTTGTTATACAAAGAAAATAAAAAAAAATTTACTTTTGGCAAGCCGTCTATTGCTCTTACAGGTGGCGAGCCGTTAATACATGCAAATTATCTGGAAGAATTGCTTCCTAAATTAAAAGAAAAAGGTTTTAGCACATATCTTGAAACTAATGGCACATTACCCCAAAAATTAAAAAAAGTTGTAAAATTCTGCGATATAATTTCTATGGATTTTAAATTTGAATCAGAATGCAAAAGAAGTTTATATAAAGAGCATAAGCTATTTTTAAAAATTGCAAAGGATAACATAGATACAAAAGTCTTTGTCAAATGTATTATAACTAAAAATACAAATATTTTGGAAATAAAAAAATCAGTTAATTTAATAAAAAATATTACAAAAGAAACTACTCTTGTTTTGCAGCCCTCAATTGATAGAAGAGCTCCTGCTATAGAGAATTTGCATAAGTTTTATGTCGAAGCAAAAAAAGGTATTCCTAATGTACATCTTATGGTACAGATGCATAAAATCTATAATCTAGCTTAAGTAAAATAAGTATTTTCTATTTTTACAGTTTATATTTACTCTGTTACAGTTAAATGCGCTATAGCGCAACTTAAAATGGTTTGACTGCAATATTGAAATCTCCATAGGTCTTATTCTAACGCTCGGTTTATAGTTTTTCCAAGGTCTTTTTTCTCCACTTTTTTAAAATGGTTTTAAATT
>BNVT01000070.1 GCA_025998295.1 Endomicrobiia bacterium | reverse complement strand
TTTCCCTTCTAATTCTCATCATTTTCTGATACGCTTCCCGCCGCCCTATCTGGTCTGCCAGCGGACTTAAGTTGACAGGAGTGTTTCCATTATCTACTTTAGGTTTAGGACAATCTGGGCACGAACTTAACACAAGACCAAATATAACAATTGCACTTATTACTTTTTCCTTTTGCCAAATACTTTAATTACACGCTCAATGGCCTTATCAATGTCATAATATTTATAATCTCCCAAACGACCAAGAAAATAAATATTTGGTATGTCTTTAGCAAGATCAAGATAACGATTATATAACTCCACATTTTTATCCTTTATAATCGGATAATAACGCTCATTTTCCCCTAATACAAAAGATTCTGGATATTCATAGGATACAACGGTTTTATCAGACTGATTGTTTAAAAACCATTTATACTCACCTATACGAGTAAAATCATAATTACAAGGATAATTAATTACAGCAGCATCTTGAAACCTTGAAAAAGGAAATTCTATAAAATCAAGCTTTATACTACGATACGGCAATTGCCCAAATCTGTAGTCAAAAAACTCATCAATTGCACCCGTATAAAACAGACGTTCGTACTCCATACTTTTTGAAAATGGAGTAGAAAGACGTACATCTATATTGGGATGATCCAATATTTTTGAGATGAGCTTTGTGTATCCTTCTAAGGGAATGCCTTGATATTTGTCTTGAAAATACCTGTCATCGCGGCTAACATAAACAGGGACTCTTCCCAAAACAGAGCTGTCTATCTCGTCAAGCTTCATTGCCCACTGTTTTGTTGTGTATTCTAAAAAGACTTTTTGATAAATATATTCTGCCAAAAAATTTAAATCTTTATTTTTAACTTTTTGTAAATCCAATATAGAAACTTTCTTATTAAACCCAAATTTTTCTAAAAGACACAGCTCCATTCTGCTAGAGATGCTTTCTGGAAAAAGTTGGTGTAAAGCATTTAAATTGAACGGAATGGGAACAAGCTGACCGTCTATAAGACCTTTAACTTTATGCTGATAAGGATACCATTTAGTAAATCTACTAACAAAATCCCAAATTTCTTTTAAGTTTGTATGAAAAATATGGGTGCCATATCTATGAACACAAATACGGTTGCCGTCCCAGTAGTCATAACAGTTACCGGCAATATGCTCTCTTGCATCAATGACAACAACTTTTTCACCAAAATCTTCTGCTATCTTTCTGGCTACTGTAACACCTGAAAATCCACAACCTACGATAAGATTTTTAATTTTTGCCATTCTATTAATCGCACCTTTAACGCACTTTACCCAGTCCCAGTATATTTAATAATTTTTTATTGTGTTTGAGTTTATATTTAAGCCATTTTGACCTATTGCCTTCTTCATGCAATGTAAGAACCAAACCGAGCCCTTGTTTTCTGCAAGTGTAAGCGGGCGATGGGGCTTGAACCCACGACCTTCTCGTTGGCAACGAGACGTTCTACCACTGAACTACACCCGCAAAAATGTTCTATATTATGTTTAAACACTGAAACAAGAGTGTCCAAACTTATGTATGTTTATAAGCAATTTGTAAATCTTTACTACAAACCACACACCCAAAACCTGTTTTTATTATACATAATTTCATTACATAATCAAATCAAAAAAACGCTAAACCAAAAGTTCAAACAGCATGAATGGAATTAGTAAAATGAAAGGATGAAAAAATACCAAAGATTATTATTCAAATATATACTTTGAAAGAAAATTTGTGCTTACGCTTCCTCTACGAAACTTTTCGTTAGACATAATTTTAGCGTGTAAAGAAGAAGTATTTTTAATACCCTCTATCTCAACTTCTCTCAAAGCTCTCTGCATTTTTGCAATGGACTCACTCCTGTTTGATCCAAAGGCAATAATTTTTGCAATCAAACTGTCATAATAAGGCGGTATTGTGTATCCTGAATAAACATGAGTATCCAGTCTTATCCCGGGACCTCCGGGCAAATATAATTTGCCGATGGTTCCAGGTGAAGGAATAAAATCTTTGTCAGGATCTTCAGCATTTATTCTGCACTCTATAGCATGTCCTAAAATTTTAACTTTTTCAGAAACTATAGAAAGTTTTTCTCCAGCCGCAAGTTTAATTTGTTCTTTTACCAAATCTAAACCTGTAACCATTTCCGTAATAGGGTGCTCTACCTGAATTCTTGTATTCATTTCCATAAAATAGAAACGATCTTTTTTATCTACAAGAAACTCCACAGTGCCAACCGTAACGTATTTAATAGCTGTAGCGACATTTCTCGCAGCTTTTCCCATCTTTTTTCTGAGTGCTTCACCTATCATAGGAGATGGACTTTCTTCAACAAGTTTTTGATGTCTTCTCTGTATGGAACAGTCTCTTTCGGGAAGGTACGCAGTTCTGCCATATTTATCTCCAAGAATTTGAAATTCTATATGATGAGGTTCTTCAATACACTTTTCCATATACACATCGGAATTTCCAAAAGCGGCTTTTGCTTCCGTTTGCGCTACGATTATAGTGTTTCGAAGGGCTTCTTCTGAAACAACTATTCTCATGCCTTTACCGCCACCGCCTGCCGTTGCTTTAACAATAACGGGATATCCTATTTTTTTCGCTATATCAAAAATTTTAGGATCATCGGCATTTACAAGTCCATCGGACCACGGTATCGTAGGAACTCCCGATTTTTTCATAAGTTTTATAGCAGAAATTTTATCGCCCATCTGTTCCATTGACTCTTTTGAAGGTCCTATAAATTTAATTCCACATGCTTCGCAAACTTCTGCGAAATACGTATTTTCAGCTAAAAAGCCATATCCGGGATGAATCGCATCAGCCCCTGAGATTTCCGCAGCAGCTATAATACTTGGTATGTTTAAATAACTTTCGGAAGCGGTAGCTTGACCAACGCATATCGCTTGATCCGCAAGTTTTACATGCATACTCTCTCTGTCAATTTCTGAATGAATAGCAACAGTTTTGATACCGAGCTCTCTACAAGCCCTTATAACCCTACACGCTACTTCTCCTCTATTTGCAATCAAAACTTTTTTAAACATCATGTCTCCTATTAACTTACAAAGCTAAAAGTTGGATGTAAAACTTAAAGATAACCAAACGAAGATTTGAAGATTTATTTAATTTTACTTTCTTTATATTATTTACTTGTATCTACTAAAAGCAATTTTTGTCCATACTCAACTGATTGTCCACTTGAAATAAAAACTTTTACTATTTTACCTTTGATTTCCGAATTAACGTCTTTTATAATTTTCATTGCTTCAATTTGCCCGATTTTTTGCCCGACAGTTATAACATCTCCCGCCTTTGCAAAGAGAGTACCATCACTACTTTGTGCAGAGGAAAAAGTCCCTACCATTGTTGATTTAACAGCAATAAAAATTTGTTTTTTTTCTTCCTCTTTCTCTTCTTCTTTCTCCAAGGCAGACTCTTTTGCAATAGGTATAACAGGTTCAACGTCTGTTTTCTTAAAGTACAAAGAACTATCGCCACTCTGATATTGCATTTCTTCAATATCGGTATTTTTTATTGATTTTAAAAAATCTTTGATTTCCTGTAGATTCATTTTAACCCCATCCATTCCGCTAAAACTTCACGGTTGTTAAACGTAGAACACAAGCAAACGTCTTAACCATAACAAATTTTTGTTGTCAAACTTCACGTTCTAAAATTATTACTTGTTATACTCTTTCTACATATTCACCTGTCCTTGTATCAACTTTTATTCTGTCGCCTTGCTTTATAAAAAGAGGTACGCGAATATGTGTTCCAGTTTCAAGTTTTGCCATTTTTGTCAGATTGGAAACCGAATCGCCCCTAATACCGGGTTCTGCTTCAGCTATTGCCATTTCTATGATTATAGGAAGATCTATGCCGATAAGTTCATTTTCAAGATATATAGCTTCAACCTCAAGATTTTCTTTGAGAAAATTTACCATTCCACCTAAAAGTTCAGTGGTAACGGATATCTGCTCATAGGTGTTCATATCCATAAAATTAAAGTTCATGCCTTCTTTATACAAAAATCGTTTTTTCTGTCTCGTGACGCTTAAAGATTCAAATTTTTCACCCGACTTAAAAGTACGCTCAATAGTACCACCCTTTTTTAGGTGTCTAAGCCTTACACGCATTACAGCTCCACCCTTGCCCGGCTTATGGTTTTGAAACCATGTAATCTGGTAAGGTTCTTTGTCAACCAAAATATTAAGACCATTTTTAAAATCTGATGTTGAAATCACCTTTTCTCCTAATTAGTATGCTGCTGAAGTTAACACTTCACAACTGTCCTTTTTTATTAGTATTGTATCTTCAATCCTTACACCAAATTCGTTTTCAATGTATATACCCGGCTCAACAGTAACTGCCATATGTGTCAAAAAAAAACCTTCGGCAGTTGACGCTAACGAAGGCATTTCATGAATTTCTACCCCAACTCCATGTCCAGTGTTGTGAATAAACTTATCTTTATATCCAGCCTTTTCTATAACACTTCTTGCTGTTTTATCAGCCCAAGATATAGGCAATCCTGATTTCATGTCTTTTATAACAGCATTTTGGGAGCTTCTTACAATGTCAAAAACTCTCTTACACCCAGCATCGATCCTATCTAAAAAATAAGTACGTGTCAAGTCAGAACAATAGCCATTATACACGCATCCCATATCCATCATTACTATATCATTTTCAGTCATTTTACGTGTTGAACTTCTGTGGTGTGGATTTGCGGAATTTTCTCCGGAAGCTACTATTGGCGTAAAGCTTTCCATTACCTTGTTTTTGGCAAATAATTCCAAAATTCTGTAATGAATATCTAGTTCGCTTAAGCCATGTTTGAGCTCACCTTTGATTGTATTACATACCTTGGATACTATTTTACAAGCAATCTTAAGATTTTCTATTTCATCCGTGTCTTTTACAATACGCAAACTGTTTAAAATACCTACTTTGTTTTTAATATTAATTCCTTCAAAGTTTAGTTTTTCACTTATTAAGAAAAAGTCTGCGGCATTTATATATTGCGGATCAATTAACAAGCTATCTGTTTTACTTTGTTTTAAAATTTCAGAAACAGTTTTATAAAAAGAAACTACAGCGTGTATGTTAGTATTTTTGTTTTTAAAATGTTCTCTTACTTGATTCTCGGTCATTTTAGAACATATCGCATATGTTTTGTCTTTTACAAACAAAAGCCAAAATCCGTCGAACTGAGCGCCTGTTAAATAAAAAATTTCTTTTGCATTTGTAAAAAGAACACAATTCGTTTTGTACTTGCGAAATACTTGTAAAATTTTTTCTTGCATTTTCAACCTTTCTTTCACATAAAAGATACACATTTTATCAGTTGTCGTTGCAGTCGTCGTCCCTGTGCTTACGGTATACTTTGAGTTTTTGGTATTATGGCCTATAAAATACCATACTTATCATTTGCTCCTAACAATCTCCCAAATCCTTCTCCTTTTTTCAAGTCCTTTTACTCTTTCATATCTAGACATCTTTATTCCTCCATCAATACTTGTCCTTATTAGATATTAGACTAAATATTTACGCAAGGAATTTAATATAAAATTGCAAAATGCATCAAAAATACAAAAGAATGAACCTCCGCACAGCAAGACGCCGCGGTATCAGCAGCAGAAATTGAAGAGCTGTAATTGTTCTTGCTCAAACTCTATGTTCGTAGCGTTATTTTAATTTCTTTTGTTATTTGAATTAGGCTATTACAACGCTCTAAATTCCAAATATAGCTTTTCTATGCTTTTTTGGGTGTTACAAATGATAGTGTATCTTATATGCACTATGCTGTCTGTTCTTTTTTGAGCGTTTCCATAGCCTAATTCTACTACTTTAAGCGGTTTGCCACGGCTTGCTTGCGGGGCAATAATTTGACAATTAAAAGAATAAAAAAGACAACAAAGTAACAATGCCAAAATATTTGTATTATTTTTCATCATTTGAATAAAACAACTAAATAAAGTGGCATACCTTAACAAGTAACTTTGCAAACACTACACAAAAGGCTCAAAGAGCCCTAATTGCCAATATAAAGGCAAGACTAAAGTATTGGAGCAATTTACAAATACCATTAGGCCTAAGAGCAATTGGTTAGAATACGTTTTGTTAGAATATATTACTTTATTGACTCCACCGTAAAAAAAAGAATAGACCTCTTGTAAACCTTAAGTATTAAATTTTAGAATTACAAATACTCACAACCCAAGTTAAATCGCAGTCCAAAAGGTCTTTTGTGATTACTATATCTGTCTTTAGAGACTATTTTCGAACCTTTTAACAAATACTTTGACATTTTCTACTATAATCATCTTTGAACCTTTTAACAAATACTTCGACATTTTCCGCTATAATCATCTGATGAAATCTCCCTATTTAACTCTTATCTTCTTTTGTCAGCTTTTGAGTGTTTCTTTGATTTAACTCCTTATCTTCTATTGTCACTCGAGTGCTTCTTTGATCTCTTTTTTTTAGAGTTAGTGTGTTTGTATGTATTTTGTGCCTAAGTCCTACTAAATCTGTATTTGCTTAGAATTAGTGTGTTTGTATGTATTTTGTCTAAGTCCTAATAAATTGTATCTGCCATGTATCTTATTGTCTTTTTGTTTTTCTTTGCACAAATCAGT
>BNVT01000069.1 GCA_025998295.1 Endomicrobiia bacterium | reverse complement strand
TCTTGCAGATCAATCTAACGAGATATATAAGGTTTTGTTTTTGTGGTATTGTTGTGTTAGGAGACTGTTTGTGAGCTTTTGACACCTAGAAAATGACTGTGAGAGCTTGAAAGATATCTTTTGCTTTATTTTGCTTTCTTTTTAAAACAAAAGTAATTTTACACAATTGATTCGCCGTCATAAATTTAGACTCCGGTTTCCGTTTCTCTATCTCTATTCTCTTTTTATTTACTTTCAACTCATATATTTCTCTCAACTTATCTATTACTTCTTCCAGATTATCTATTTCTCTCTCGATCTCATCTATTTCTTTCTTGATAGGCTTAAAATATCTCTCTCTTTGTTTCTTCTCACTCTTCCAGCTTTTTTTCCAGCTCTCCCAGCTCTTCCCACTCTTTTTTCAGCTCTTACAGCTTTTTTCCGTTCTTCTTCCTGTTGTTGTTCTTCCCGCTTTTTGTCCTGCTCTTTCTGTTCTTCGCACCACTCTTTCCACGCTATTTGATACTCTTCCCACGCTGTTTCCACCTCCCAACACTTTTCCCACTTCTTTTCCTCTTCCCACTCTTTCCACTCTTTTTCTCTCTTTTCCCACTCTTTTTGCTGCTCTTTTTCCCGCTCTTTTTTCAACTCTTCTTTCTGATCTTCCCACTCTTTTTGCAGCTCTTCTTCCCGCTTTTTGTCCCACTCTTCCCACTCTTTTTCTCTCTTTTCCCGCTCTTTTCTCCACTCCTTTTCACACCTTTTTTTCAGCTCTTCTTCTCGCTCTTCCCACTCTTTTTGCAGCTTTTCTCCCAGCTTTTTGTCCCACTCTTCCCACATCTTTGTACACTCTTTTCTCCGCTCTTCCCGTTTTTTTACCATCCCTTCTTCCCACTCCTCCGCCCACATCCCTATCAGCTATTCCTGATTTGATGAAGAAGAAGATGAAAGCGAATATGGTAAAGGAGGCGCTGACGATGAAGAAGATGATGATGAGGATGAAGAAGAAGACGATGAATATATTCCAGTCTCAGCTTCATGCTCTGTCTGTGGCTCTTTGGCTACTGGTACTGCTTCTGGCAGCGGTGCCTCTTGTATTGGTGGTGCTGCCGCCTGTGGCTTTACCGCTACGTCAGACGTTTGCGCCGGTGCTGATATAGACGCCACTGAGTCTGCTGCTGTTTCTTCCACTGGATCTTTGTATTGGTAGGATTTAGATTCTGGTTCTGGGACTGATGTTGACTCTCTGACTGGTGTTGATACTGGCTTTTGTTTTGGTTCTTCTTTTTCTTTTGCTGCTGTTTCGTCTGCTTGTCGTCTTGCTTCTGCTTCGTCTACTTGTTGTTTTACTGCTGGTTCGCCATCTACGTCTTCATCTACGTCTTCTTGTTGTTCTTGTGCTATTGTTGCTTGTGCTTCAGCCGAACTTAACATCAAACCAAATAACACAATCGCACTTAACATTGCCTTTGTCTTCATTTTCATAGACTTTTCTCCTGTTTTTTGCCATATAATCACTTTGCTACCTAGCGAGGTTGTATTTATAGCTATAAATCTTTTATTAAGCAACTATTTAGAATATTTGAGGTTGTGTGTTATAGCTATAAATTCTTTATTAAGCAACTGTTTAACTAGTAGACTACCTGTATAAACCACATCTCAAAATAGCGCTCTTAAAAATAACTACTTTTTCTTCTGCTTGGAAGCTTGCCTTGCGCTTGTGACAAATAAAGAGCGCAAGTCTTATAGCAAGTACGTGATTGTACCTATCATCCTTTGCGAGAAATCTTGTTCTGTTGTCATTTAACAACGTTTTGTTGTTTTTGTGTACTTGTTACTCATGCATAGTTTTGAAATCAGACCAATGCCTTTTTATGAGCATGACACAACAACCGTTCACAACTCCTACGTACTATTTTAAGAATTCAACAGTAGAAACGAAAATTTAAGTATTCGCGTTTTAAGCGTTGAGGTAATTTTTGAGTTTAAGTGATGCTTGCGATTGGAAATGCACATCTTTGAAGTACGCAAGGCAAGCACGTATAAGGAATCAACTCGGAAAGACAAGTGCTATCTATACTTGCCAGACTACCTTGCCTGCCACTATAGTCATAACCGCCCCACCATTAAACTTCCTTCCTATAAAAGGTGAATTTTTACTTTTTGAAACTATACTTTCTTCCTCAAATTTATAAGAATATTTTTGGTCTATGATGGTAATATCTGCAATACTTCCTTCTTTTAGAGAACCTCTTGAGATAAGATTAAAAATTTTTGCGGGGTTTAAAGTCATTTTGGCTATTGCATCAGAGAGACTTAAAACGCCTTTGTCAACAAGTTCGTTTAAGATAAGGCTTAGTGCAGTTTCAAATCCTATAATACCAAATGGAGCAAGATCGAATTCTCTGTTTTTTTCTTCCTGTGTATGAGGAGCATGATCTGTGGCGATACAATCTATAGTTCCGTCTGCAAGCCCCTGTTTTATAGAGTCAACATCTTTCTGCTCTCTCAAAGGAGGGTTCATTTTTGTGTTTGCATCATAAACTTTTACAATGTCGTCAGTCAAAGTAAAATAATGCGGACAAGTTTCCGCAGTAACTTTTATACCTTTTTCCTTTGCTTGCCTTACCAAACCGACAGATCCTGCAGTTGAAACATGAGCAATATGAAGATAACCACCTGTAAGCTCTGCAAGCATTATATCGCGACTTACCATAACTTCTTCAGCTTGTCTTGGAATACCTCTTAAACCTAGAATTGTGGAATTTTTCCCTTCATTCATAACGCCGTTTTTACTAAGCTCTTTATCTTGGCTGTGCGAAATAACAGGAAGCTTAAACATTTTTGTATATTCCAAAGCACGACGCATAATCTGCGAATTGGATATAGGAAGACCATCGTCACTTACAGCAACAATTCCAGCTTTTTTAAGAACACCTATTTCAGAAAGTTCCATACCTTCAGATCCTTTTGTAGCGCATCCTATAGGGAAAACATTTACAAGTCCTTCTTTTTGCGCTTTGAGAAGAATAAACTCAGCAGTAGGAGCATTATCGATAACAGGTTTAGTATTTGGCATACAAAAAACGGTTGTTATCCCGCCTTTTGCCGCCGAACGTGTACCGGTATATATAGTTTCTTTATCTTCTTGGCCGGGTTCTCTTAAGTGAGAATGAACATCAATAAGACCCGGAACAGCTATTTTATCTTTACCGTCAATTTCTTTATCAACATTGCCTGAAAGTTTTGAAACAATTCTACCGTTTTCTATAAAGATATCGCCAACAGAATCTTTTTTCTGCGACGGGTCAACTATTCTAATATTTTTAATTTGAAGATGCATTTTTTTTCCTCTTTGAACTCAAAAGATATAAAACTGCCATTCGCACAGCTACTCCGTTTGTAACTTGCTCGTTAATTACGGAGTTAGAACTATCAGCAACATACGAAGATATTTCTATGCCTCTGTTCATAGGTCCGGGGTGCATAATCAATACGTCAGGTTTTGCTATCGCAAGTCTTTCTTTTGTTAGCTGATAAAACTCAATATATTCATGAACTGACGGGAACAAATTTTCTTTTTGGCGTTCAAGCTGTATTCTCAAAATATTTATAACATCCGCTTTTTTAACAGCTTCGTCCAAATTGTAATATACTTTTACGCCTAGATCTTTAATATTTGCAGGAATCAAAGTAGGGGGGCCAGCAACAGTAACTTCCGCTCCCATTTTTGTCAATGCCCATATATTTGATTTTGCAACTCTTGAATGCAGTATATCACCGACAAGCAATACTTTTAAACCTTCAATTTTCTTCTTTTTTTCATACATGGTGTACAAATCAAGAAGGCCTTGAGTAGGATGTTCGTGGAAACCGTCTCCAGCGTTTATTATGGACGCATTAAGATTTCTTGCAAGGATATCAGGTGCGCCTGATAAAGAATGCCTGATAATTATATAATCCACTTTCATTGCCTCAAGAGCTTTGCCTGTATCTACAAGGCTTTCACCTTTAACAATGCTTGAAGTATCTATAGATATGTTAACAACATCGGCGGAAAGTCTTTTTGCGGCAATTTCAAAAGAAGTTCTCGTGCGCGTTGAAGGTTCATAAAAAAGATTTGCTACTGTTTTGCCTATCAAGGTAGGAGCTTTCTTAACAGACATTGTAAAAAGACTTTTAAAAGGTTTCACCGAATCCAAGACTGTTTGTAAGTCTTTTCTGTCCAGATGCTCAAGACCCATGAAGTCTTTGCAGTTAAGAGACATTCCTACACTCCTGTAATATCATTTTTTTGTTGGTACAACCGTAACTTTATCTATTCCATCGGTTTCTTTGTAATCAACTTTTATAAATTCCTTACTCTTAATGTTTTATGCCGACATGTTTTGCTTCTATGGGAAGCTCCCAGAAACCTCTATCAACTAAAATTGCAAGCTGATTTGAAATTTTATCTACCACTATACGAAACGCTTTAGTGTCAGGTATAATTTCTGACTATTTCTTTAAACCTTCAATATATTTTTCGATTCCGTATTCTTGAAGTTTCAAATCTTCTTTAATAACAGTTTCTGCCATTTTTATTTTATAAGTCTTAAGCCTATCCTTTAAATTATTATCACCAATAGCTATTATCTGTGCAGCCAAAATCGCAGCATTTGCAGCGCCCGCTTTACCTATTGCGACCGTTGCAACAGGTACACCTTTAGGCATTTGAACTGTTGAGAATAAAGAATCCAAACTTGCAAGATTTTTACCATTGACAGGAATAGCTATAACAGGGAGTATTGTCGAAGAAGCAATGACTCCAGCAAGAGCAGCAGACATCCCCGCTGCAGCTATAAAAACTTTTACTTTTAAGTTCTCTGCGCCTTCGATACATTGCTTTAAATGTTTTGTAGTTCTGTGAGCTGAAGCGATGTTTAAACTATAAGTTAAACCGAATTCTTCCAACGTTTTAATAGTTTCGTTAATCAGCTCCACATCTGAACCTGAGCCAACAATGATTGCAACATCGGTTCTGTTTTCCATTTAAAGTCCTCCTACAACAAAATAGCGTTATTCAAAGCAAGATTTACCTATATCGTATCTGTAGTGCATATTTTCAAAATACACTTTTCGAACGTTTAAATAAACTTTATCAATAGCGTTTTTCATATCTTTTGAAGTTGATGTAATGCCTAGCACTCTACCACCTGTGGTAACAAATTTTCCGTTTTCAATATTTGTCCCTGCATGAAACACCATAGCGTCTTTGTTATCAATGTCTTCAAGCCCTTTTATTTCAAAACCTTTTTTAAAACTTCCAGGGTATCCTCCAGATGCAAGCACTACGCAAACCGAAAATTCTTTTTTCCAATTAATTTTTATATTTGAAAGTTTTTGATCCAAAACCGAAACGCAAATATCAGTTAAATCTGTATCAAGCAGAGGAAGAATTGCCTGCGTCTCAGGATCTCCAAAACGGCAATTAAATTCAAGTACATATGGCAAAAAACCGTTCATAATTATTCCAACATACAAAATGCCTTTATAATCTAATTTTTCAGACTTTATACCGTTAACCACTTTACAAACAATATCTTCAACTTTATTATTTATTTCAACTCTTGCCAAAGGAGACGGAGCATAAGCGCCCATACCGCCCGTGTTAGGGCCTTGATCATTATCATCTACACGTTTATGATCCCTTGAAGCAGGCATCATTGAATACGATACTCCATCGGTAAACACCAAATATGAAAGTTCTGGACCATTTATGTATTCCTCTATAATAATATTTGTTCCAGCGTCGCCTAAAACTTTATCTTTCATCATCTGATTTACAACATCCTGCGCATCTTTTCTACCGTTACATATATAAACGCCTTTGCCTGCCGCAAGCCCGTCAGATTTTATTACAATTCTTTTATCTTCTTTGCAGTCTTCTAAAAACTTTAAAGCATCGTTAACGTTCGAAAAATTATTATACTGCGCTGTGGGAATATCGTATTTTTGCATAAACTCTTTCGAATATATCTTGCTTGACTCTAGCCTAGCTGCATCTTTTGAAGGTCCAAATATTTTTAAACCCTGCTTTTGGAAATAATCAACTATGCCCAAAGATAGAGGAACTTCCGGTCCAACAAAAGTAAAATCAATCTTATTTGATTTAACAAATGCTACAAGTCTATCAAAATCAGTAACTGCAATATCTACGTTTTCTGCAATTTGAGATATTCCACCGTTTCCGGGAGCACAATATACTTTCTCTACTTTAGAGCTTTTTGAAAACCGTTGGCACACCGCATGTTCTCTCCCTCCGGAGCCTATAACTAGTAATCTCATCGAATACTTCCCCCCCCCTGTAACTCTACACATTAATTCCAATCAATGTCGCTTTTTGTCTCTTTGATCAATATATATACCAATCTCCCGTAAGCCTTATTAATTCGTGTCATCCTCTTTAGTTGCTCCGGGACTTTTATTTTTGTCAGGATGATATTGCAAAGTCTGCTTTTTGTAAGTTCACCTAACATCATCTAAAGTAAAGTCACGTTCGCTTTAGTTTCATCTATTTCAAGAATGGTGGTGGTAACTGCATCATCACCGGCTGGAACTTCGGCTGGTACTGCGGCGGTGGCCGCCACTTCCGCTCCCTCCACATCTCCCACCCATCCTGCTTCTCCCGCCTCCGCTCCTCCTGCTCCAACTCCCGCCACTTCCGCTCCCACTCCCGCCTCTT
>BNVT01000068.1 GCA_025998295.1 Endomicrobiia bacterium | reverse complement strand
ACGGCATATTTTTATATACAAAACCATCTTTTTGCAGTTTGCTGTATCTTTGCTGCAAACCTCAAATTCCAACGCGACAAAAACAGCCCAGTATATGTTTTAGATTCTACAAGCTCTTTACAGATCTGTATATAAATGATAGATAATATAGATAGCGGTTATGAGAACAAGCTAGCACAAACGTTTTGCGAGTGGTTTGAAATAATATTCGAAAGATATAGAAATAGAAGAAAGCACTTTGGATTTCGAGATTTGATTTAATAGCCGAAATGTGTGGTTTTGAAGATGCAGATTTGGAAAAGAGGTCTAACCACAAATAATGGTTCCCTCGCATCTCAGGTTTACTGCTAATGTTTATTAGATTGCACAAGCTTTTAATTTAACCTTCCCTGACTCCTCAGATGCATAATTCTTAACAAGTTTCTATGCTTGTGCTGTTATTTGTATACATGTTTGGGAAGAGATCTAATGTTATTTGGACTTTTGTCAAACAAAGGCGAACGAACTAAAACGACGATGAGCTTTTAATAAACGGCATATTTTTATATACAAAACCATCTTTTTGCAGTTTGCTGTATCTTTGCTGCAAACCTCAAATTCCAACGCGACAAAAACAGCCCAGTATATGTTTTAGATTTTACAAAGGTCAAATGTATTTTTATTTCTTTGCTTTTATTTCCATTTCTCTTCTACTTACAAACAGTTTGGAAAAAGGTCAACTGCCAAACAAAAACTTGACAAGACACAACTGCACATTTGAAAATTCAATTATTCCCTCAAAAAGCTTCTCTAACCATTGAATCACAAAAACTTCAGACGTTGTCATAACGACAGAAACTGTTACTATCGTTAATACTATTTCATACATTACCGCTTGCATGTATGTTATCAAAATTGTTTTCCTTAGGCAAACCGCCGTCTTACAACCGTTAATTTCATCATTTTATTTTATTAATTCTATTCCCGAGAGATTTTACTTTATTGCAAGGAATAATAATATTTTAGTATAATCAACAGTCGTAAATTAATTTGGAGGGGTCGCATAGTTGGTCTAGTGCGCTGGTTTGCTAAACCGGTGTACGGATGAAAGTCCGTACCGAGAGTTCGAATCTCTCCCCCTCCGCATGTCGTTTTTTTTCTAGTGAAAAATTTGACCGTCAAATAATCTAGATAGGACTGCTTGAACTGTCAAAAACTGTGCATCTACTTTATCCATATTATTCAAACGTGACAAAATAGCAAATTAATAGTAGCGGTGTTAGATACATAAAGTTAGTAACAAATAACCGACAGGAAGGCATGTTGGGGATTTGATGAATGTAGTCCGTTTTTATTTTGTAAATATTTTCAAAATATTGCTTCTTGCAAAACTGCTAAATTTCCTCCAAAATCTAAGCAGTGTAAGTAAGTACTAATAATAAAGTTTGCAGCTGTAAGTTATAATGCCATAAGTTATAGATTATAGATCTTAGGTGGTTATTAATGCACGAATACCAATTACTCGCAATTATGGGGATAGGTTTTACCCTCGCACTAACGTTTGGTTTTATAACACAAAAGCTTGGTCTTTCTTCTATAGTAGGATATCTTTTTGCAGGATTTTTGATAGGACAGTCATCTCCAGTTTCCGTATTTACAGTAGACTATGGTCTGGCACATCAGCTTTCTGAGGCTGGTGTTATTCTTTTAATGTTCGGAGTCGGGCTACATTTTAAAATAGACGATCTTGTGGCAGTTAAAGGCGTTGCTATTCCTGGGGCAATTATACAAAGTGCAATAGCAACTACTTTTGGCACATTATTAGGCACAGCGTTGGGGCTTGATTTAAAATCTGCACTTATACTCGGCTTAGGTCTTTCTGTGGCAAGCACAGTAGTACTTCTAAGAGTTTTAGAAGATAATGATACTATAAACAACATACACGGACATGTAGCAATAGGATGGCTTGTTGTAGAAGATATTCTAACGGTATTGATACTCGTTGTTCTTCCAAGTCTCTCAGTAATATTATCAAATTCAAGCGTTTCAGCAGGAAGCATTGAAATACTGAAAGCAATAGGATTTGCCTTAGTTCACATTGTACTATTGTGGATCCTTGTTATGAAAATCGGAGGACGTTTTGTTCCGTGGTTGTTATTAAAAATTGTAAAAACACGCTCTCAAGAACTTTTTACACTCACAGTTTTGGTTATAGCTTTTGTAACAGCAATTATTGCCGCTGCAGTATTTAAGACATCTTTTGCTTTAGGCGCATTTTTAGGCGGTATGGTTGTAGGAAAAAGCAAACTAAGCCACCAGGCAGCTGCCGATATTCTTCCGCTTAGAGATGCTTTTGCTGTATTATTCTTTCTTGCCGTGGGAATGCTTTTTGATTTAAAATTTGTAGTTAATAATCCTCTGCTTATTTGTGCATGTTTAGGTGTTGTTTTATTAATTAAACCATTAACCGCGATGCTTGCAGTTTCTGTTTTGGGGTATTCAACAAGAACGGCTCTTACAGTTTCAGCCGGACTTGCACAGGTTGGAGAATTCTCATTCATATTAGCTCAAGAAGCAAAACGATTAGGGCTTACTGGGGATATTGTTTACAACGCAATAGTAGTATGCGCTATAGTATCGATAACTTTTAACCCGTCAATATTTAAAAAAGTCTCTTCTATGGAAAAATTTTTGCGTTCTGAAAAAAAGCTGTGGCAAATTTTAAATTTTGCTGCTGATAGAAGAGGAAACAAAGGTAACAAAAATAAACAGATCACTAAAGATTTGCTTCATATAGACAAACGTCTTGCTCAAAAAATAGCTATAGTTGTAGGTTACGGACCTACAGGCAAGCAAGTTACAAAAGCATTAACAGAACAAGGTATAAAACCTGTTATTATTGAAATAAATATTGATACCGTTAACAGCTTAAACGCGCAGGAACAAATTGCAATCTACGGATACTCGACAAAGAAAGAGATTTTACTTGCAGCAAGCATTAAATATGCTGATTATTTAATTATCACAATCCCTTCTTTAGCAATAACGATGGAAACGGCTTCTCTCGCATCTACTTTAAATCCAAAAACAAGAATACTTGTAAGAGCGAGATTCCTTGATCACAAAGAGAATTTAAAACAAGCCGGTATATCAGGAATTGCTTTTGAAGAAGAAGAAGTCGCAAAAGGATTAACTGCTTTGCTGCTTGATGATTTGGAACAGCAAAGTGTTGCCACGGCATCAGAAATTGTCACTCAATCTGCAGATGAAGAGCCTAATAACAACTAACAAGTAGAACCTCTCTAAAAACTTTTATCAAATAAAACCGCTGTTATCGTGCCTTTGTGTTTTTGGCACCTGATGTTATTTTTTACGGGCAAGATATCTAGAAACAAGATCAGTATATGGTAAATGCGAAAATCTGCAAAAATCATGGGTTTTTATACAAACCCAAATAATTATTTTGCAATGTAGTGGTTATGTAAAATCTAAAAACATATATTGGACTGTTTTTGTCGCGTTAGAATTAGGTTTATAGCAAAGATATCAAAACTACAAAAAGATGATCTTGTGTAAAAATATGCCGTTTATTAAAAGCCTGTAGTTGTTCTAATCCGTTTGTCTTTGTTTGCAAAAGTCCAATATGTTACGAGATTCTACAAGTTATTGACAAAAGTTGTTTGTTATTATACAATAAGCAGTCGCTAGGTGACAGTGCTAAAATAAAATTGCTTGAAAACTAATAAAAGGACAAGGAGGGAGTAAAATGATTAGACCATTGGGTGAAAAAGTTTTGGTTAAGCCTACAGAAACCAAAGAAGTAAAAAAAGGAGGTATTATTATTCCTGATACCGCAAAAGAAAAGCCTCAAGAAGGCGAAGTTATTGCAGTAGGAACAGGCAAAAAAACTGAAGACGGTAAAATAGTGGCTTTAGATGTAAAGAAAGGCGATAAAGTACTTTTCGGGAAATATTCTGGATCTGAGGTTAAATTTAACGAGGTAGAATATCTTATAATGTCACAAGATGACATTTTGGGAATAATTGAATAATTAAACATCATAGAGATAAGGAGAAAATGAAATGGCAAAACAATTGATTTATAATGACGAAGCTCGTAAAGCTATGAAAAGTGGTGTTGATAAACTTGCTAATGCGGTAAAAGTTACTCTCGGGCCTAAAGGAAGATATGTTGTTTTAGACAAGAAGTTCGGTTCTCCGACTGTTACTAATGATGGTGTAACAATTGCAAAAGAGATTGAACTTGAAGATCCTTTTGAAAATATGGGGGCTCAGCTTGTAAAAGAAGTTGCTTCAAAAACCAATGATATAGCAGGCGATGGGACTACAACTGCTACAGTTTTGGCTCAATCTTTGATCAATGAAGGTCTTAAAAATATTACAGCAGGGGCAAATGCAAACCATATTAGAAGAGGTATTGACAAGGCTGTTGCTGCAGTTATCGGAGAAATTAAGAATATTTCAAAGCATGTAAAAAATAAAGAAGAAATTGCGCAAATTGCTTCAATTTCAGCAAGTGATAGAGAAATTGGCAATTTGATTGCCGATGCAATGGAAAAAGTAGGAAAAGACGGGGTTATAACTGTTGAAGAAGGAAAATCTTCAGAAACAACTCTTGACGTTGTAGAAGGTATGCAATTTGATAGAGGATATAGTTCTCCTTACTTTGTAACAGATACCGAGAGAATGCAGGGTATTTTGGAAGATCCTTATATAATAATTACAGATAAGAAAATAAGCTCAATGCAGGAAGTTCTTCCTTTGCTTGAAAAAATTGTGCAAGCTGGCAAACAATTTGTAATTATTGCGGAAGACGTAGAAGGCGAAGCACTTGCAACTTTAGTTCTCAACAAGATTCGCGGAACGCTTAAAGTTGTAGCTGTAAAAGCTCCTGGATTTGGCGATAGAAGAAAAGAAATGCTTCAGGATATAGCAATCCTTACAGGTGGAACTGTTATTACTGAAGAAACTGGATTAAAATTTGATAAGGCTACTCTTGAACTTCTCGGACAGGCAAAAAGAGTTGTTGTAGATAAAGAAAACACAACTATAGTTTCAGGCCTTGGTGATAAGAAAGAAATTGAATCAAGAATAGCTCAAATTCGTAAACAGATTACAGATACAAAATCAGAATACGATAAAGAAAAACTTCAGGAAAGACTTGCAAAGTTAGTAGGTGGCGTTGCGGTTATAAATGTAGGTGCGGCAACTGAAGCTGAGATGAAAACGAAGAAGTTTAAAGTAGAAGATGCTTTGAATGCAACAAGGGCAGGTGTTGAGGAGGGTATAGTTGCAGGCGGGGGAGTAGCGCTTCTCAAGGCTCAGGCTGTTTTGGAAAAAGTTAATGTTGTTGATGCTGATGAAAGAACAGGAGTTGAAATTGTTCTTAAGGCCCTTGAAGGACCAGTAAGGATGATAATTGAAAATGCAGGACTTGAAGCTTCTGTTGTAGTAGATAAAATTAAAAATTCAAAGGATGCGGCTTTTGGCTACAATGCAGATACCAATGAATATGTAGATATGATAAAAGCCGGGATTGTTGATCCTGCAAAAGTAACAAGAACTGCGTTGGAAAATGCAGCTTCAATAGCAGGACTTGTTCTTGTAACAGAAACATTGGTAACAGATATTCCGGATAAATCTTCAAAATTGCCAATGGGTGCAGGAATGCCTCAAATGCCTGAGTATTAATAAAATATAAGTGAGTGTAAGTAAAAGGAAGCTTCCGTATGAAAATTGCGGAGGCTTCTTTTGTAACAGCATAAATTTCTATGCAATATACATAGTCAAATCGCTTTCAAATCGTCGCTTTGAGTTGCGCTACAAAGGATATAAAGTTGTGCATGGTTTTTAGAGATTTCTGTATTTACCGTGCTAACCTCGTTTAAGGTATCTCACTGTAAAAACATCGCGTACCAAAACTAAAGACTAGCGACAGTAATTTGTTAGAGCTTTTAGAGACACGCCATCGTATCAAGTTTTTGCTGAAGTTATAGTTTTTTGCGCCTGATATTTTCCTTTTCTGTCTGCATAAGAAACTTCGCAAATGTCGCTTGTGCCTAAAAATAAAACCTGAGCTATGCCTTCGTTTGCATAAACCTTTACAGGTAGAGATGTTGTATTTGCTATCGAAAGCGTTACAAAACCCTCCCATTCTGGTTCGAAAGGAGTAATATTTACAAAAATACCGCATCTTGCGTATGTAGATTTACCAAACGCAATAGTTATAATATCTCTTGGTATTTTAAAATACTCTATTGTTTTTCCTAAAATTATGGAATTTGGAGTGATTTCTATGTAGTGTTTAACGGTTACAGGTTCAAATAATTCTTCCTGCGATTGTTTAGGATCAAGAGCGCCAGCGTCCCTTTTCATAACCATAAATTTATTCGAAAGACGCATGTCGTACCCATAAGAAGACGTTCCGTAAGAAATTCTCCCTTCTCTTACCTGACCTGCTTTAAACGGCTCTATCATCTTATGCTCAAGCGACATTTTTTTTATCCATTTGTCATTTTTTACCATTGTATCACCTCTTAATTGGACCTCTTTTTCAAACCTACGGTTTTCAAACTGTTGTAAAATCTCACCACAACAATTTCATAAAATCGGGCTTTACGTGAATTTCTTGGACAGGCTTGCTTACTACACGCTAAATGGTAAATGCCATGTCTTAATTGTTAAACTATTGCCCCGCGAAGCAAGC
>BNVT01000067.1 GCA_025998295.1 Endomicrobiia bacterium | reverse complement strand
TGACCAGTATATCTATTTTAGAAAATTTGTCAAGGGAGACTTTCGTTAAAGCTTCGCAGTCTTCTAACTTTGTAACATTACTCACAACCGCTATAGCCTCAACACTGTATCTTGTTTCTATTTCATCGGCTGTCTTCCTAGTTGATTCCGCATTAATGTCAGAAATTACAAGCTGTGCTCCTTCCGATGCAAAAACCTCAGCTATCGCTCTTCCTATACCCTGTGCTGAACCTGTAATAACTGCTACTTTACCTTGAAGTCTCATTCACTCAACTCCTCTAACGTTTCTTGTAAACTTATCGAATCTTCTATATTCAATGCTTTTTTTGATTTGTCTATTCTTTTTAAAAGTCCGGACAAAACCTTTCCGTGACCAATTTCTACAAACCTATCAAAACCTGCAACAATAACATTTTGTATAATCTCATCCCACTTTACTGGACTTTTGATCTGCTTGACAAGCTTCTCCTTAACAAAAGATGCATCATTTGTCAATAATGCATCACAGTTTGTATATACGCCAAAAGACGGATCGTCAAAATTATACTTTAAAAGTTCTTTTCCCATACTATTTGAAGCAGATGTCATAAGAGAAGAATGGAATGCTCCTGAAACATTTAAAATAGCCGTTTTTGCCGTTGCGAACTGCGCCGCAAGTTCAACAACTTTATTTACCGCAGCTACAGTTCCCGCTACAATAATCTGTCCAGGCGAATTAAAATTTACTGCTTCGCATACACCAAGTTCCGAAACCTTTTTGCAAACATCTTCAACAGCAGATTTATCCATACCGATAATAGCAGCCATTAATCCCGGATTTTCTTCAGACGCTTTTTGAATAAATTCACCTCTTGCTCTAACCATAGATAAACCATCTTCAAATCCGAAAAAACCTGCTGCACATAGTGCAGAATATTCCCCTAAAGAATGACCTGCGGCAACAAATTCAACGTTTGAAGCATCAAATAATTCTTTAAAAACTTCAAAAGTTGCTATACTAACGGTAAATATTGCAGGTTGAGTGTATCGGGTAAGTTTTAAAGTCTCTTCCGGTCCCTCGAAAATAATTTTTTTAAGTTCGCTACCAGCTAAATCTATTATTTCTTTTGCTTTTGAATATCTATTATAAAGATCTTTTCCCATTCCTACTGACTGGGAGCCTTGTCCGGGAAACATCAACACTACTTTTGACATTGCAACCCCTTAAAAAACCAAAGTAAACATCATAAAGTTGAGAGTGGAATTAAAAAACATCAACAATCCAAAAATACCCGCGACAAACGTAACATCCGTCTTGCGCCGGCTTTTATAGGAACGCATTCTAAATCCTTATTACTGCGGCTCCCCACGTAAAACCACCACCAAATGCAATCAATTCCACAATATCGCCTTTCTGAAGTTTGCCTGTTTTAATGGCTTCATCTAATGCCGTAATAGTTGTTGCGGACGAAATATTACCAGTTTTATAAATATTTACAAAAACTCTGCTCATGGAAATACCAATTTTTTTTGCAACAGCTTCTATTATTCTCATATTGGCCTGATGTGGAATAAAAAGCTTTATATCTTTAAGTTTTTTATCTGAAAGTTCAAGTGCCTTTTCGGCTGCATATGCCATTTTCAAAACAGCAACTTTAAAAACATCCCTGCCCTGCATTTTCATTGTATGCATCTTTGCATTTACAGTCTCTACTGTCGCAGGATTTGCCGATCCTCCGGCAGGTATAAAAAGCAAGTTCGAATATGAACCGTCTGCTCCAATATACGTCGACAAAACATCGTAATTTTCTTCAGAAGCAGATAAAACCATTGCTCCCGCTCCATCACCAAACAAAACACAAGTGTCTCTGTTTGTCCAATCGGTAATTTTAGAAAGCTCTTCAGCTCCTACTAATAGAACATTCTTATACAAGCCCGACTCAATAAAGGCCCTTGCTACGGCAATACCGTATATAAATCCGCTGCACGCGGCAGATAAATCAAAAGCCGGCGATGAATTAAGGCCTAGCTTCGTCTGCAGAAAACACGCTGTTGACGGAAAAAACATATCTGGAGTAATAGTTGCAACAAGTATTAAATCTATTTCTTTTTCTGAAATATTTGCTGCTTTCAACGCTTCAACAGAAGCGTTGAAAGCTAAATCGGAAGCGTATTCATTTTTTTTAGCTATTCTTCTTTCTTTTATCCCCGTTCTTGAGCTTATCCATTCGTCAGAAGTCTCAACCATTTTCTCCAAATCTGCATTCGTAAGAACTTTTTTTGGAAAATACGAACCTGTACCTAAAATTTTTACACCGAGTTTTTTGTCCATTTATTACACGACCTTATTATCTATCACAAACGCACGAGATGCATAGCATATATATTTAAAGGGTTGTCTCCTATCGCAAAACACACAACAAAAGCACAAAAAAGATACCCAGCTTTATGCTTTTATCAGTTTTGTGGCCACTGTTCCATCGTTTGTGAGGTTACCGCTCGACAAGTAAGGAGTGCTATAGTCAACTGACTTCCGTACCCAAAGCCTCTGCTACATTGCCGCGACCTGTAAACGTCGCAAGCTTTACGAGCGACTACCCCTTACGTCTTACGTTGCTTGCAAGAAAACCGACTTAAAATATTCGAGTGTAAATTCAGAGCGACAAAACAATCTAGCATCGTTTAAAACTTCGACTACATGGGTAAGGTAAGAGATCACCTCTTGTCGTAAAATACTTTTCATGCGTTTTGTCTATATTATTTTTTATACCTTGCTATCGCTTCTCTAATTCCATTGGTAAGATCATGTCCTACAGCCATTGATCCGGCAAGAATCGCATTTTTTACAGCCTTACTACTTGAACCACCATGTCCTACTATGCAAACGCCATTAACGCCCAAAAGAGGAGCTCCACCAGCTTCGTTGTAATCTACTCTCTTTCTCAAGTCCCTTATTGCAAACCATAAAAATGGAAGGGATGCCCACGCCATAGGATGCTGTTTCAACTCTTTCTTTATAAGATCAAACATCATTTCGGCAAGACCTTCACCGAATTTCAATATTACATTTCCAACAAACCCATCACATATTGCAACATCAACTTTCGCTTTTGGAATATCTTTGCCTTCAATATTTCCTATAAAATTAATATCCGCTGCTTTTAAAAGATCAAAAGCCTCTAGAGTAAGTTCATTACCTTTTACTGGCTCTCCACCTATTGAAACCAAACCGATTCTTGGCCTTTTGATACCAGTAACTTTTTCACAAAACAAACTTGCCATTATTGCAAATTGAGCAAGATGCTCTGGTTTACAATCAACATTGGCACCCATATCGGCAATTATACAGTGACCGTCAATGGTAGGAAAAGCCGTTGAAATCGCAGGTCTCAAAACACCATCTATTCTTTTTAAATAAAAAAGAGCAACAGCCATAACTGCTCCGGAATTACCCATAGAAACAAAAGCATCCGCCTTGCCATCCGCTACAAGTTTTGCGCAAACTGACAAAGAAGAATCTTTCTTCTGACGAACAGCTTTCACAGGATGTTCGCCCATGGTAATAATCTCCGTCGCATTGACTATTTCTATATCAAGGGACGCAGCATCATATTTTTTACCATATTCCAACATTTTTTCTACTATAAGTTTTTCGGGACCTACAAGCAGAATTTTATGTTTAGATTCTTTTGCTGCAAGGATTGCGCCTTCAACTGTTGATACAGGCGCAAAATCTCCACCCATTACATCAAGAGCAATTATCATTATTTATCGACCTTCCTACTCTGTGTTGCTCTGAGCAACTTTTTTTATTTTTTTGGCAACAACAAGCTCACCATTATAAAAACCGCAAACAGGGCATACTCTGTGCGGCATTTTTGCAGCGCCACAATTTGAACATTTACCTGTATTTGGAATGTTAATTTTTGAATTTGCCGATCTTCTACAATCCCTGCGATGAGGGGTATGTTTTCTTTTTGGATTTGGCATTCTACTTCCTCCGGTGTCCCTATTTAACCAATGCTTTCCATCTTTCTTTTACAAGTTCATCATCTTTATCAGCACATAAACAGGAATCGTTCTTTTTATTATGTTTACCGCAAATCTTACATATACCAATGCAGTCACTACCGCAGACAGGTTTCATCGGCATCTCAAGCAACAGTAACTGACGTATCTCTTCGCCAATATCGACATAGCCGCTTTTGATATCCATACTAGCACCTATAGGAATTTCTAAAGGGTGACTACAGATACGAAGACAACGAGAACACTCAAGATAGACAAAACCCTTTATCTTGCCACTTACATATATTTCCCCATAAGATATTTTAACAGCTCTAAATGATACAAAAATATCAGACTTACAGTCCATATTGCCTGTATACTTATATTTTTTCACCTCAATAGCATCTGTTTTCAAAAAATCAGATAAACCTATAATTAATTCTTTCATGACAACTCTTTGGATTATAAGACGTTAGTTACCTGCATCAACACCTTTCTAGACTCTCTTGCTATCATCAGTTCTTCATTCGTCGGGATTATCATGATCTTTACTTTGGAGTCTTTTACCGAAATAAATCTTTCTTTGCTTGAACATTCACCATTCCTTGCTGCGTCAATCTCAATACCTAAGGCATCTAAATTTTTGCATACTGCTTCTCTTACAGGAGCAGAATTCTCACCTATACCTGCAGTAAAAACCAAACCATCAACACCGTTTAAAATTCCATAATATGTGCTTATGTATTTTTTTATACTGTATGTAAGCATTTCAAAAGCAAGAACCGCTCTCTTATTGCCTTCGTCAGACGCTTGGACAATAGCTCTCATATCACCGGAAATACCTGATATACCTACCAATCCACTTTTTTTATTCATCAAGTCATTTAAAGCAGATCCGTCTTTATATTGGGGATATTCGTCTAAAAGATAAGCTACAATAGCAGGATCAATATCCCCACATCTTGTTCCCATCACAACGCCTTGGAGAGGAGTAAACCCCATAGAAGTATCTATAACTCTTCCTTTTTCAATCGCAGCTATACTGCTGCCGTTACCCAAATGAGCAGTAATCAAATTCAATTCATCTAGAGGTTTTCCTAACATAGCGGCAGCTCTCTGCGAAACATAATTATGCGAAGTTCCGTGGAAACCGTATTTTCTTATATGATTTTTTTCATAAAATTCATAAGGAAGAGCATACATATACGCATAATCGGGCATTGTCTGATGGAATGCTGTATCAAACACCAAAACTGATGGTATAGCGGGAAGCATTTTTTCTACCGCAAGAATACCATTGTAATGAGCCGGGGTATGTAAAGGAGCTATAGAGAAATAATCTTTTAAATCTTCTTTTACCTCTTGCGTAACCAAAACAGACTCTGAAAATTTATCCCCGCCATGTACTATTCTGTGCCCTACTACCGCAATTTCTTCTATACCTGCAATACTTCCTACTCTCTTATCAAGAAGTTCTTTTATTATAAGTTCAACAGCTTCCGTATGATTTGCAACTTTTACCGCTTCTTTTTTTTCTTCAGCATTTACCGTCTGCCTTTTATAAAATGCCTGATGAAGTCCTATACACTCAATCAACCCCCAAGCAACTTTTTTTTCACTATCCATTTCAAACAACATATACTTAACCGATGACGAACCACAATTTAGCACTAAAACCTTCATCTTACGCACGGCTCCCATTTTCATCAATTTTTATTTTTCCTGCTTTAGTCAAGTTCGTCTGCAATCAAACAATTCTATACCGACACTTGCACTACTTAGATTTTGTTTAAAATACCAATATAGGGCTAGTTGACCACATTGCGTCAACACCGTCATAGGATACTTTCCAACCAATTTCCACACCAATGGCTTTGATGACCTCTGAGTTGTACGATATCTAAACCACCATGGCCTATACAAAGAATACCTGCTAAAAGTTCACCAATTATAACTCTGTCCAAATTTTGAAGCAATCCCGCTAGATTGTATAGTATTTTTGATTTATTGTCAATAAACTAATAAACTGTAGAATCTCATAACGTATTGGGCTTTTGTCAAACAAAGACAAATGGATTAAAACAACGGTGGGTCTTTAATAAACAGCATATCTTTCATATATAAAATTATCTTTTTGAGTTTGCTGCATCTTTAGCTATAAATCTAATTTTAAACGATAAGAATAGTCCGATATGTGTTTTTAGATTTTACGCATAATCTTTAAACTACAAATTTTTTGTCTTTTCAAAAATTAAGATGAAGGTATAAGAAGTTGTTTAAATTATAGGTGAGTAAAATAATTTTCCCACAACCTTACGGTCGGGGCATTTGTAAGGACACAGACATTGCTTTAAAATTTAAGCAACATCTGTCCTGTATCGTTTTTCCCTTGATACTCTATGTATCATTTTGGATTTCTCTAAAAACCCATCCTATCATTTCCCTCTCGGGAAAAATTATGCAGGAGTAATTTCACTCACAACCTTGCAGTTGGGGCATTACGGTGGATTTAGTAAAGGTAAGAGTAATTTGTCGTTGTATGAAAATGGGAATCCGTTTGCAAAACTCCTTTGTCTTTTTTACTAGACAAAACAGAAGTTAATCGACCATAGCTCCCCCCCCCCATTTCTTGAAACTGCGATATATTGCAACTTGAAGTGATTTGACTGTACCAAGCTTTGTTGTCGCTGCTATGAAAATACCAATGCTTATGAAAACGGAAATCCACATTAAAAACATTTGG
>BNVT01000066.1 GCA_025998295.1 Endomicrobiia bacterium | reverse complement strand
TGAGAAAATTAAGCGATGATATTCAACATACAACTCTTAGCTTCCTTTATTAAATCAACAATCTTTTTCTCGGTTATTCTTGAGTTATAAAAATCTCTCTTGTTTTTTGTGCTAGCTTTGACCCATTTAGCAAAGCCTTTCTTTATGTATTAATTTAATTACGCAAGAGGTTTATTGTAAATACAAAAACCCGCAGGAACAACGAGTTCTAGACTCTACCCCAGGCAAAACGCATGAAGGCTTTCTTGATTTTTGATTATTGCAGGGCAATACCAAATTGCAAGTTCATGGAATTGGCTTTAAGTCTAGAATCAGTCGCCTCAAGAAACTTTTTTCACACGTTTTGCCCTAAGACCCTAAATAAAGCAAATAAAATTTACCGAGAAAGTACGTAGCGCTATTAAAGCTGTTATTTATTTTTTGACCAAGACATTTTGGAACGTAACCTAGCCCCAACTTTCTCAATCATCCTTTCGCTTATTTCTTTTCTTGTTTTATTGAAGAAAGGTCTGCCTGTTTTGTTCTCTTCGAGCCAATCGTTAGCAAATTTACCTGATTGGATATCCGACAAAACATTTTTCATTTCTGCTTTTGTTGCGTCTGTAATTACTCTCTTTCCAGTTACATATTCACCGTACTCTGCGGTATCGGAAATTGAATAATTCATCTTGCCAAGCCCGCCTTCAAATATCAAATCAACAATAAGTTTTACCTCGTGACAGCATTCAAAATATGCAATTTCTGGTTGATATCCTGCTGCAACAAGTGTTTCAAAACCTGCATTGATAAGTTCTACTAACCCACCACAAAGAACAGCCTGTTCGCCAAACAAATCGGTTTCAGTTTCTTCTTTAAAAGTAGTTTCGAGAACTCCGCATCTTGTTCCGCCGATACCTTTTGCATAGGCAAGAGCTAAATCCTTTGCTTTACCACTCGAATCTTGCTCAATAGCTATCAAACAGGGAACTCCTTTGCCTTCTTCGTACTGTCTTCTTACCAAATGGCCAGGCCCCTTAGGAGCTATCATGATTACATCTAAATCTGCTGTAGGAATAATTTGTTTAAAGCGTATGTTAAATCCATGCGCAAAACTTAAAACAGCGCCTTTTTTAATATTAGGCTTTATATCTTCTTCCCAAACTTTTCTTTGAACTTCATCCGGCAAAAGAATGCAAACCCAGTCTGCATTTTTAACTGCTTCGGCAACGCTTACAGGTTTCCAGCCGTCTTCAATAGCCTTTTTATAATTATCTCCACCAGGTCTTTGCGCAACAACAACATTTATGCCTGAATCTCTAAGATTTAAAGCGTGGGCATGCCCTTGACTGCCATAACCTAAAACTGCAATAGTTTTTCCTTTTAAAAAATCCAAGTCTGCGTCGCCTTCGTAGTACATTTTTGCATCTGCCATTTTCGTCCTCCTTAATTTGTTTTTGCTATTTAACTTTATTAGTGTTCCCTCGCGTCAAAGCAACAATGCCTGTACGGTTGGTTTCTTTTATGCCGTAAGGCATAATCACTTTCATGAAAGCATCAATTTTATCTTCATCACCCGTTATTTCAGTAACAATTGAATCTTGCGATATATCCACAATTCTTGCCCTAAACATTCCTATCAACCCGATAATTTCATCTCGACACGATTTGGTCACATTTATTTTTATAAGAGCAAGACCTCTTTCGATAGTAGTACAATCATTAAAATCGTTGACCTTTATAATGTCAACCAATTTATTTAACTGTTTTGTAACCTGTTCAAGAATAGAGCCATCGCTTTTAACAACAATAGTCATTCTCGAAATTGCAGGGTCTTCAGTTTCGCTTACAGAAAGTGAATCTATGTTGAATCCGCGAGCAGCAAACAAAGTTGATATTCTTGCAAGCACGCCAAACTTATTTTCCACTAAAACTGAAACCATGTGACGCATACTTTCCTCCGTTTGTTAATTATACAAAACCTTTACCTTTCTTTTTTAACCACACACTTTTCGGAAGAGTCGCAGCAAAAGAGATCCCGACGTCAACGGGAATTTGCAAAAAACCAAATCTAATGTGATTTTCTCGAAGTTTAATAGCTTTTTGAATCATCGTGTTCTCCTTTTTAGTTTCTTAGTGACAAAGAACCTGGGCATATCTTTTATGCCATCTTTTTAACAAAAACCTATCTTATTTTTGTCATAGCGCAACTTGAAATAATTCGACTATAATACCTAAAAACAGATTTTTAAGTAGTAAGTCCCAACGAACTTTACACAACATGCTGTATCCATTTTTACATTTACTAAACACTCGGGGGGGATACAAGAAAAACTCCGTTTGTCTTTCTGTTACTGCAATATAAGGATTAAGTACGATATAAACGATTCCCTCCGATATAATGTACTCCTCCTGCTTCTAAAAGACTATTCTTGTAGTGTAGCAAAAAGTTAATGTCAAACACTAAAGAACGAACGCTTCATGGAAAAGAACATTTTGCAAATACGGTCTAAATGATACCCTAATTACCCGTTCATTCTAGTCAACATATCGTCAAGAGATGCTCCGACAGGAACCATCGGGAAAATATTCTCTTCTCTTTCAACCCGTATATCAAGAACAACTGGAGCCTTTATCTCTAACATCTTTTTTAAAGCAGGTTCAACATCTTTTTTACGAGTTACACGTATCCCTAAAACACCGTAACTCTCAGCCCACTTTACGAAATCAGGTATATAAACAGGGCACTTGTCTTCGCTTGGACTATTGCACCACTCAGGACATCCTTTACGTCTAGCTAAACAGCTATGAGAATATCTCTTGTTATAAAACATTTCCTGCCATTGACGAACATTACCAAAATATTGATTGTTAAATATAACAACTTTAATATTGATATCATTTGAAACCACAACAGCCATCTCCTGCATATTCATCTGAAAAGAACCGTCACCGGTTATAACTATAACTTCCTTATCAGGATTGCCGAATTTTGCCCCTATGCCTGCCGGAAAACCAAACCCCATAGCACCAAGCCCTCCGGAAGTTAAAAACAAACGAGAATGCCTTGCTTTATAATACTGTGCCGACCACATCTGATGCTGCCCGACGTCAGTTGAAACAATTGCCTCGCCTTGTACGAGTTCTGAAATTTTTTCAGCTACATACTGCGGATGAATTTTGTTATCGTTCCTGTTATAAGATAAAGGACATTCTGCTTTCCATTCGCCAATTGTTTTAAGCCACTCTCTTCTTTCCTTTTTATCTATTAGAGGCAGCATTGCCTTTAAAACTGTTTTCACATTGCCTACTACTGGAATGTCTACACGAACAATTTTTGCTATTGCTGTAGGATCTATATCAACATGAACTATTTTTGCATTTTTTGCAAAATCACATACTCTGCCTGTACATCTGTCATCAAATCTTGCGCCGACAGCTATAATAACGTCAGCTGCCTGCATGGCTTTGTTTGCACAGAAAATGCCGTGCATTCCAAGCATTCCCAAGCTTAAGTTCGTATCATAAGGATACGCACCTACGGCAAGCAAAGTATTCGTAACCGGAATATCAGCTTTTTGTGATATTTCAACAATTTCTCTTTCCGCACCGGAAACAACGACCCCCGTCCCTATATAAAGAACGGGTTTTTGGCTGCTATTTATGATTTCGGCAGTTTTTTTAATCTGTACGTGATGTCCTTCGTAAGTAGGTCTATATGAACGTATTTCAACTTTATTTGGGTAAGTAAATTCGCAAACCTCACGTTGAATATCAATGGGAATATCAACTAAAACAGGTCCTGGCCTTCCTGTAGTTGCAATATAAAATGCCTCTTTTATGGTCATTGCCAAACACTTCACGTCTTTAACCAAAAAGTTATGCTTTGTTACAGGTCTTGTAATACCTGTAGTATCAGCCTCTTGAAATGCGTCTTGCCCTATTACGTTTGTTGCGACCTGCCCAGTAATTGCAACCATAGGTACAGAATCCATATAGGCATCACCAAGCCCTGTAACTATATTTGTAGCTCCCGGCCCCGAGGTAACTATACATACGCCAGGGTTACCTGTAGAACGAGCATATCCATCAGCCATATAGGCAGCGCCTTGTTCGTGTCTTGTCAAAATAAAGTTTAACTTCGATCCATGAATCGCGTCAAATATCGGTAAAGCTTGTCCGCCGGGAAGTCCAAAAACTATCTTGACATTTTCCTTTAATAAGCTTTCTACCAAAATCTGAGCTCCAGTTTTTTGTTGCATATGCATAATAATTTACCTTCCTCAAGCGCATATTATTTTTTTAACACCGCACTTCTATGACCAGCTAACTTATATATTAATACTTGCGCTTTTTAGATTTTCGAGGAAGTCTCAGCTGTTTTGTAAGGGGCAATATTTTGAAATATTTACCAAACAAAACAAACCAAATTTACCAAAAAGGAGCATAGCCAGCAAGGTTAGCTCAAAAAGCGCACCAGAAACGGCTGTTCTCTCTAAAGACACATCGCTCTCTGCCAACAAAATTAACCTTTTCATACTATTTCAAAACAGCGCCGGTGTCAGCCGATTGCACTAGTTTGGCATAACGAGCCATACAACCAGTTTTAATTTTTGGTTCAGGCTTAACAGCCTTTATAATTCTTCCCTTTATTTCTTCATCTGTTAATTCAACATTTAATGTTCTTTCTGGTATATTTATATTTATAACATCACCATCGCTAATTGCGGCTATGGTTCCACCTGCCGCCGCTTCCGGAGAAATATGCCCTATACATGGACCTCTTGTCCCTCCGGAAAAGCGTCCATCGGTAAGAAGAGCTACACCGTCACTTAATCCCATTCCATGCAAAGCACTTGTAGGGCCGAGCATTTCTCTCATGCCGGGTCCACCTGCGGGACCTTCGTATCTTATAACAACAACGTCACCCGCTACAATTTTATTATCAAGTATAGATTTCATAGCATCATCTTCAGAATTAAACACGCGCGCTTTACCTGAAAAAACTTTCATCTTTTCGCTTACCGCCGCCTGTTTTACAACAGCACCGTTAGGAGCAATATTGCCTCTCAACACCGCAATACCACCTTCATGTTTATATGGATTATTTGCCCTTATAATACTTTCATCCGAAATTTTTGATGACTTTGCAATTTCAACTACGTCGGGACCTGTTACCGTTTTAGAATGCGCCAACTTATCTTGAACTGCAAACAATACGGCAGGCACACCGCCAGCATTATCCAAATCTTCCATATAGTGGTCACCTGCTGGTTCCAAGCATACAATTTGAGGAGTCTTTTTGGAAATTTCGTCAAACAATTCCAACGGCAGTTGTATTCCCGCTTCATTTGCTATAGCTGGAAGATGTAAAACTGTATTTGTGGAGCCGCCTAAGGCCATGTCTAGGGTAATCGCATTTTTAAAAGCATTTAATGTTAAAATATCACACGGTTTTATATTTGCTTTCACAAGTTCAACAACTCTTATCCCCGACTCATAAGCGATTCTTTTTTTATTTGCGCTTACAGCAAGAGCAGTAGCGCACCCTTGTAAAGACATTCCCATTGTTTCTGTTAAACAAGCCATGGTATTTGCAGTGTACATTCCCTGACAAGAGCCGGCGCCTGGACATGCAGCCATTTCCAATTCTGACAACTGATGTTCTGTAATTTTTCCTGCCTGAAACTGTCCCACTGCTTCAAATGTATCTCTGACCATAGAGCGTCTTTTCTTTTCATGCATTCCGGTCATCATGGCACCTGCAGTAACAACAATAGCAGGTATATTAAGTCTTGCAGCAGCCATGAGCATACCAGGCGTAACTTTATCACAATTTGATAAAAGAACAAGCCCGTCTAGCATATGAGCATTAGCAACTATTTCTACTAAATCAGCAATTATTTCTCTTGAGCCTAATGAATAGTGCATGCCGCTGTGCCCCATCGCTATACCATCGCATACAGCAGGAGCGCCAAAAATAAAAGGAACTCCGCCTCCTGCGGCAATACCTCTTTCTATATATCTCTCCAGATCACGCATTGCAACATGCCCAGGTACCAAATCCGAAAAAGACGAAGCAATGCCTATAAAAGGCTTGTTCAAATCTTTTGGGCTTACTCCTGTGGCATACAACAAACACCTATTAGGCGCTCTTAGCGCACTTTTCTTTATCTGATCGCTTCTCATACACGCCCACCTCCTCCTCCATACACCTGTTTTTTACTTCTTAAGTTTTCATATTTACCGAACTAATCTTATTTTAACCGTCTTGCAAAACAACGTCAGTTGCCAAAACAAGCTAAAAATTGACAAGGGCTTAGCTTTGAAAGTTTTTAGACAAGGCTGCCAAAGCGACCTTTTGAGTAAAGTTTCTTTGGTAAAATAAGGACAAAGGAGCTTTGCGCTGTCTCCTTTGAGTTTCCTAAAAAAACAAAGAACCTTATCCAAGGAGGCAAGTATTTCGAACTTTTTACTAAGCAAACTTTAAGCAAAGTTTGCTTTTAATGGTTACTCTATATTTCCTTATTTACAAACATTTTTAAAAAACGTCTAATAAATACCCCATCGGGCTACGGCCCGACACCCCTTTTCAAAAAAGGGGGAATTACTGCAAAGGGCCAACGCACTAGATCAAAGGCTACACACATAACCCCTTTTTTTTGCAAAAAAGGGGAACGAACCTCCGCACAAGCAAGACGCTCGGTATCAGCAGTGAAAATTGAAGAGCTGTGATTGTTCTTGTCCAAACTCTATTGTTTGTAGCGTTATTAAATTTCTTTTGTTATTTGAATTAGGCTATTACAACGCTCTAAATTCCAAATATAGCT
>BNVT01000065.1 GCA_025998295.1 Endomicrobiia bacterium | reverse complement strand
CTACGAGGAGAAAAGCACCTAATATATCTTAATATATATTAATACACATAATACATGCAAGTTGCCGGTCTTAAAAATCCGGCACTTGCTATAAGTGCAACAACACAGCAGATAAATGCAAAAGCTTTACAGCTATTTCGGGGGGATACCCTGCTTAGGCCAGTTGCCCAAACAGAACCTAACTGCTATAGCGGCAAAGACAACGACTTTTCCATATAAAAAGACTTTAACGACAACGACACTTTGAATAGATATGTGCCTATTAAATGGCAGGAAACGGTCTAAATTCGTTTAAAACACCAAGACATGTTAAAATTATACCTAGTTCTCATAAAACAAGTGTTAAAATCAATTCTAAAAGCATTAAACACAGTTCAAATGGTGAGAAGAATACAAACACCAACACAAAGCAGTGTGGAAGTATTCTTCCCATGATCTTATGATTTGAGATTTTGTAGTGGATTTAGTAGCAGAATATAGAAAATAAAAGGAGTTTTAAAATGCAAGAACAAAGTATTATTGAAGAACTTAAGTACTTTACAGCAAAAGAAGCCAAAAAAGCAGTAGCAGAAGCGATAAAACAGCAACAACCGCTCATTGTAACAAGCGAAATGGACTTAATCAAAGAAGAATGTGAAGGTGTAAAGCTAATAATAGATAGTTTAAACAATTACAAAGAATTAAAAGCAGAAATAGAAGAACAAAATATAGAAAAGCTAAACTACTTAAAGCTATGTTTGGTTCTAAATAATAGCAAAAAGTGCCAAGAATTAAGGCTTGCGATTAAAAACGATTCTAAGTACCCCTTTATCACAGTGGATTGGGAAACAGATATTTTAAAAAGTGAAAACAGCCTAAGTGCTCTAAGAAAAGCAGTAGAAAACGCAAGCAATATAATAAAAATAAAAAAAGATATAAAGAAAACAAATGTAGGTAATAATTTTACTAGCATATTAAAGCAAATGGTGAAAACTGGCTACACTCCGGCAATTAAAACTGGATTTGAAAGGCTTGATGAAGCGTTGGGTGGTGGGCTATATGACGGAAAGCTTTATGTAATAGGTGCTATAAGCAGTTTAGGTAAAACTTCTTTTGCTTTAAATATAGCAGATAATATAGCTAGTACAGGCAGAGATGTCTTAGTATTTTCACTTGAAATGGGAAAATATGAACTTATGACAAAAAGTATAAGTAGGGGAACTTTTGAACTTTGCCTTAAGGAAGGGATGAATATAAACAATCATCAAGCCCTTAGCGCCCTAGAAATCAGCGATAAGTTCAGTTATAAGAAGTACTCAAAAGAAAAAAAAGAAATATTGCAACTGGCAATAGATAACTACACAACAACAAAAGCAGAGCACATATACATAAGCGAAGGCATGGGGGATATTGGAGTAAGGCAGCTTAGAGAAACAATTGATAATTTTAAGCAATTAGGACATTCTGCTCCGGTAGTAATGGTGGACTATATGCAAATACTTGCGCCATATAACCAAAGTTTAAACGATAAACAAAACGTTGACAAAAATGCAACTGAATTAAAAAGGATTAGCAGAGATTACAATATTCCAGTGATACTGATATCATCATTTAACAGAACTAACTATTTAAACGAAGTTAGTTTTGAAAGTTTCAAAGAGAGTGGAAGTATAGAATACGCAGCTGATGTGGTGATAGGACTACAATTAAAAATAGCAGGTAGACAAAATTGGACAGAAAGCAAACCAACGCTAAATGAAAAGCGGGAGATAGTTAATGAAGCGAAAGTAAAAAACCCGCGTGAAATTGAACTTGTAATTTTAAAGAATAGAATGTATAAAGCATGGAATAAGATAATTTTTAATTATTATCCTCAATTTGATTATTTTGAGGAAATTGAAAAAGGGTTTTTACTATAAGCAGAGATAGTTAAATCTCCTAAAGTCAGGAAAATTAAAAGGATGAGAAAAACAAAAAGTAGCAATACCAACTTTATTGCCTCCTCATTTAATGTTTTTCCTTCATTTAACTGAGAAATTACCGCCGTTTAAAGATAAGTTGGATAAAACAACAGAAAAGTTTTATGTTCAATCAAAATAAAAAATAACAAAAGTAGTCTAAAGTTGTATAACAACAAACTAACAGTGAGGTAGATATGCCATTTGGTAAGGGGTATAAAAAGTTGGTGGATGAAAGCCAGAGTGAAAAGAGTAATATAAAAGATTAGCCGAGGTATTCTGCAAAATCGATATAGCATTGATGGTGACGAATATATATAGAATGGGCTTTGAAAGAAGAAAATGAGATTAGTTTTATAAAATGAATGTAAACAACTTCCTGCTGAAGTTTTAATATTAGAATCAAAAGATAATATGAGGCCAATTAATGCATACGTAGCTGCTGATGCAGTAATTATGAAAACGACCTACATAACAAAATATAGATATGTACCATCCAAGTCAAACGACAAACAAAATGTTGTTATAGAGATGATAGTTGATACATATCAGTCTCATAGAGAAAATGGTGTTTTAAGGGAGAGCAAAGGCCGTGGAAGCTTTTTGTATGACAAAGCTCAAAATGCTAAAATGTATTAAATTGTCTTATAGTAACAGCATAACATTGAAGGAAAGATTCAAACATATTATACTAAGAAAGTCATTCACCTAGTTGTTCAAAGCGTCTAGCATGACATGTAACCGAAGGTGCTGTCTGACTGTTTTCTAACTTGGAAGGAATAGTACTGATGTGACAGGAGCAATGTTTAGACCCCTCCAAACAAGCCTCAAGTCTGGTTATTAGGTCTTAAAGATCAAGACTCATGAAGTGTAAAATTTCTAGGAAATAATTCTCTACTGGTATTTAAATGAAGTTCCTAAAGTTTTATATTGTTCTAATTACGTAAAAGTTTACAAGACGTGTATAAAGGAATGATTTGCGTAAGTTGATGCTTATAGTTGCCCCCCCCATTAGAGATTACTAGGTTTATAAAAAGTTTTTTAGCAGAGAGATCCTGTAAGTAGCCGACCGTTTAATCCATAAATAGTTGCAACACTAAGAATAATGCAACTAAATCCTTATATAATAGCCTAGGATGACACCAAAGGTATTAGCCAAAACCTTTAAAGTAATGTATTATAATGGATATGTAAATAACTATAAATACAAGGTGGTTGCAGATTAAATTCACACACTGTCAATTCAAAAACAATACATCTCTAAAAACAAAAATTGCAATTATTTTATTTGGTCTTATGCTAAGTTCGTGCAAGAGTTGCTATTGCCCTGAAGATGGTGGAATTTCAATCGAGTCAGATGAGCAGAAAACGGATGTAGCGTTAGATGATATAGTTTGGGTGCAGGAAAAGCAATCAAATGAAAGACCTGCTGTTTTAGCTAGACAAAAAGATGAGTTGGAAGAAATAGTGAGACGGGCAAATCAAGACGCTGCTATTGCAAATAGACAAAGAGATGAGTTTGAAACAATAGCAAGACAGGCAAATGAAAGAGCTGCTGTTTTAGCAAGACAAAAAGATGAGATGGAAGAAATATCAAGACGGGCAAATCAAGATGTTACTATTGCAAAGAGACAAAGAGATGAAGCGGAAGAAAAAGCAAGACAAGCAAATGAAAACGCTGTATTTGCAAATAAACAAGCTGCATTGGCAAATGAAGAATCTGCTAGTGCAAGGGCCCAAGCAGCTTGGTGGCATGAATACACTCTTGATGAGAGACAAAAGTTGGCCAATGAAGTGGAGCAGATAAAGAAACAGAATAAGGATTTAATGGATAATGCTCAGGTGATGAAGACACAGGGGGATGCGGCAAGATGTCCCTTTTTGTTGAAATAGAAGGAGCCAAACTCAATAAAGAACTTGCTAGGAAAGACCGCCAGCTCTCGTTGATAACTACTGATTTTTTCCGTAAATATGTTTATGAAGCTGAGATAGCAAGAAGAAAAATGGATAAGTTGCAACAAAGAGTGGAAGAAGAATTAATAGCTGAGTTGGACAAGACTAAAGGCGATGCTGAACAGGCAAAGAAAGAAGCATGGGAGGCATTGGAAGAAGCTGACCGGGCAATAGAAGAAGTTATGAAAGAGATGAAAAAACTAAAAGAGGAAGTAGAGCGACAAAGGAAAAGGCTGATAAAAGGGATAAGAAAAATAAAGGAATGGCAAGAAGCTGACGCAGCACTAATTACAATTAAAAACTAACACCAAAACATCTAAAACAATACCAATCATCGAAAAAGTACTTAAAAACGCGATTAATTATAATAATTATATGTTTACATAGACTTCGAAATATAGATAAACCAAAAGCATGAGTATTCTTTTAAGAATTTTAAACGCTAAAAGCTATAATATATAAAAGCTGTGGTGTATGGTTCAAAGTAATAAAAAAAGTGTAAAAATAGGTAGAGATGAATTTGCATTCAGACCAAGGACACAGTTAAGCAAGATGCTATGGGAGTTGAGTTTGATTGATTTTTGGAGTATCCTTGTCTTAGCGTCAAACCTTCACACAACCGAAAAAGTTAAAAGAAGGCAAATAAGATTGTGTGAGTCTGCAGCCAGCTGACAAACGTTTCTATATACTGCTAAATATTTTTACAGTCTGTCAATTAGTTAGCTGGCTGCATTTTTTTAGGAATTAGTGTCTGAAAGCGTAATGCCAAGATAAAAAGACTAAGGCGACAAGAAGAGATGTTGTCTTACTGTTTGATCTAACAAGGTATATAGATCCTGTTTTTGTGATATTGTTGTGATGAAGATACTGTTTGTGTGTTTTAATACCTAGAAATTACCTATGCTAGCTTGAAAGATATTTTTTGTTTTGTTTTTTACTGAATTCTCTATAAATTTAAAACATAGATTGCTTTAAATCTTATATGTTTTTAAGTGCAAAGATTTTAGACATAGAGAAAATTTTACTTCTAAACAAGCTAATTAGACTTTTGTCAAACAAAAACAAGTAGCTTCCATATCAGTTCTAAAAAATAGTCTTTTGTTTAAAAAACCTTACACATTTCTTTTGTTACTTAAAAAATATATCTTCTGTTTTTGTATTACAGTCCCTACCTTCAAAGACAATTGCCAAGGCAACACTTCCCTTGCTACCAACATGCTTTAAACTACTTTCTGACTTTGCAGTGTCATTTCTCGTAGTAAAAGCCGTAAAATCTATGAGACGGTGTAATATTTATATAGCTTTAAAAACCTTAAGCCTTAACTTTCTTTAAATACTTTGAACCAATTTGCATTGTAAGTTTTCTTTAAAACAAAAACATAAGAACTCTACACAATTAATTATCGTATAAATTTAGCTTCAATTTCCGTTTCCCTATCTTTATATCTTTTTATATAGTATTAACACATCTATTTTGTTACGAGTATCTATATTAGCAACTCATATACTTTGTTCATTATTTACTCTTACCAGCACACCATATACGTTTACTTTGTATTTGAACCCATCTAGTGCTTTATTGGCCATGTCCATTAATTCAAAACCGACCCGCCAAAGCACTAATACCATCGCCCTATGTGCTCCAGTGACATTATCAAAGATCATGTCAGACTTCCACAGACGAAATTTCCCCACCGCTCACTGACGCCGATTCTACAACGTCATAGCCGCAGCTCTCACCCACTCTCCTTCAGGTTATTAAATTAGGCAAAGACTTAAAAAGTGCTCAGATGACTTAGAAAAGCGTCTTAATGACCGATTGAAATTCAAAATACTAAAGCATTAATCATCAAAGCCAATGCGTCTTTGTGGCTGCTTTATTAAATGACGAGACTATTATGAATGTGCCTTTGGATTGGATAGCTCAAAGACTTGTCTTCTTTTTAAATGGCAGATGCTTTTATAAAATCTGCCTATTACAGAATCATCTGAATGGCTTTTATTGACTGTCTTTTAAATTAAATAATAGCTGTTATAAACAAATTTATTAGCTAATTGATATAGCAAACGTTTTTTAAGCCCTTTGCACCCCTTTAAACACATCTGGAAAATTTGAAACTGGCCATTTAGTGCGCTACGATTTTAAAACCTGTTTTACCATAGCCCTCAAAGTAGGTAATATAGTTTGGTATAAAATAAAGAATAATTGCGTCGTATCTTATATATTATTACTGCGCAAAGCGATCTTTAACTCTTTTATTCAATGCTTTCTTTGCTCCCATTAATATTAAATCATTACATCTGACCTAACTGCTTTCTTTTTTGTATCATAGTACTTCTATTGTAATTTTATGTATTTTATATGTTAGCTATCAGATGATCTTTGAACTAATGAAACTATTGCACATCCAAGGGTTATAAAGAAATTTGCTCAATTTTTGATATTGCCCCAGTTATTCTTTTTGACATAGTCAAAACAATTAAACTTGCAAATGTCATGGAGAGAATCAATAAAAGAAATAGATAAGGGGGACAAAAGATCTGAAGTGGAAAGGAAGAATGTCGGCTTTAGAAACCAAAATCCATTTGGATCGGGGGTGTTACTAGTGGCATCTGTTTCTTTTTGGCAAGATTAAATTCCAAAGGAGTAAGTAATGCCTATTCCTGTCCTATTTACTAAAAGTTTTGGTCGAGTCTGTAACACAATCATGCTAATATTTTTTTTGTTTTGTATCACTTTTCTGCTTATCAACATGATAAAAGTCTACCGATCAGCTAAGTCTTCAAAACGACAGACCGCACATCGATATCAAATTTATCTGCGAAATACTTGGGCACTAAGGGCAGGCTACTATATTCGCAATAAACTGGGTGTCGCAATGGCTAAATTTATAGGATGCATTCTAACAGCTGTCGTGGTTGTACTACTTATTTGGTGGGTTAAACATCTAATTGTTACTTATTGTATCGGGTAGTTTATTTGTTTGGTTGTATTCTAGTGACTTTCTTCCTTAGTTTACTTAGTATGCTTATTAAAGAATTAATTATTGATTATTGCATTCAGTAAGTGAAAGTGGCTTTGAAAACTGCCAAAGTCTAAAAGGAGACGAAATCGGTGCTTTAGTATGCAA
>BNVT01000064.1 GCA_025998295.1 Endomicrobiia bacterium | reverse complement strand
AAAAGAAGAACAAAAAGAATAATAAAAAAGACAACAAAGTAACAATGCCAAAATATTTGTATTATTTTTCATCATTTGAATAAAACAACTAAATAAAGTGGCATACCTTAACAAGTAACTTTGCAAAGATTCATTAAGGAGTTCATTATGAAAAAAGTAATTTTATTTACATAGTTTATTACATTGTCAAGTTTCTTGCTGTCTGCCTGTCCCAAAAATAAAAATAATCTTAAAGAATTGTTTGAAAGAAAAGAAGCAAAAGAAAAAGAAGATAGAGAAAGAGCAGAAGCAAAACGAAAAGAAGAAGAAAGATTAAAACAAGAAGCAGAAGAAAAAGAAAGATTAATAATAGAGCAAGAAAAAGAAAAAGAAATGTTGGAACTATGCAACAGCATAGGTAAAAGTATGAAAGAAAAAGCAGAAGCAAAAGAAAAACGAAAAGAAGAAGCAGCACTAGCAAAAGCAGAAGAAGCACAACAAAAAGCAAAAGAAGAAGAAGCACTAGCATTAGCAAAAGCAAAAGCAGAAGCACAGCAAAAAGCGAAAGAAGAAGAGCTGAAAGAAGAGCGGAACAAAAAGTGGCGTCAAGAACGGAAAGAAAATCGGGATACAGAGTGCGAAAATGCGTTGGAAGAGACAGAAAAAAGGCGGAAAGAAGTGCGCCAAGAGCTGGATGAAGAGAAGGAAAAAAATCGGGAAGTACTGGAAAAAGAGCGGGAAGAGCTGCGGATAAAGGAGAAGGAAAAAGCAGAAAATCGTATTCGGAAATTCATGAAAGAGAAAAAGTGGGACTGGTTGAAAACGTCTGAAGGGCAAAAATGGATGGAATTGTCTGACTGGTGGGTGTGGCTGAACTTGCCTGACGATGATGCCGGGTGGGTGTGGCTGAGTTCCTCGTATGGTGGGCGGTGGTGGCTGGACTCGCCTGACGGGTGGGAGTGGTTGAGATCGGTTGGGGGAAAGACGTGGTTGAGATCTGAGGATAACGGGTGGAAGTGGTTGGGATCGGTTGGGGGAAAGACGTGGTTGAGATCTGAGGATAACGGGTGGAAGTGGTTGGGATCGGTTGGGGGAAGGGAGTGGTTGAGATCTGAGGATGACGGGTGGAAGTGGTTGAAATCGTTATCCGCAGGCGTAAAACTTTGGCTCATTTTTGATGGGGAGAAATGGCTAAGGTCTGAGGATGGGAAAGCGTGGCTGAGGTCTAAGACTGACGGGTGGGTGTGGCTGGACTCGTCTTCTGGAAAGTTATGGCTTCTGGATGAGCCCAGATGATAATGTCGGCGGAAAGGAGTGGTTGGTGTCTGGGGATGGGCAGGCATAGGAGCGAGAGCACCCACAATGGCGCTCGAAGTTCCTCTCGGAGTTCCAATTTTACTCTTCTACCCCTACTATTATGTATGAGGTATGAGTTTTACAAGTGGTGTGATGGCTGGACGGAAAGGAGTGGTTGGTGTCTGGGGATGACTGGAAGATGTGGCTGAAGTTTGGGGACGGATACGAGTGGCTGGGAACGGATGCGGACGCGTGTGGCTGAGAGAGCCTACTGGCGGACACGAGTGGCTGAAATTGCCTGACGGACAGGCGTGGCTGAAATGGTGGTCTGACGGAAAGGCGTGGCTGAGATCGCCTGACGGAAAGGCGTGTAAAAATCGGGTGGCGGGATCGAGTGACAACAGGAGTAAAAGCAGCGACACGTACAATAGTAATAGTACCTATGAGGATGAGATGCTAAAAAATAAGAAAGTTAGGGAAATGCTTGATAAAACTGGGAAAACTACTTTACGTGAACTGACTGATAACAATAGACTTCTTACATAACTTAAGTATTAAACTTTAAAATTACAAATACTCACAACCCAAGTTAAATCGCAGTCCAAAAGGTCTTTTGCTATTACTTATCTATTCTTTAAGACTATTTTGAACCTTTTAACAAAAGGTCTTTTGTAATTACTATATCTGTCTTTAGAGACTATTTTCGAACCTTTTAACAATTTGTTCCTTAAGAAACAAGTATAATCAAGGTGTATAAGGGTGTTGGATATTGACACTCAATAGGGCTAAAAGCCCGTATGTATACTATGAATTTTTCACTAAATCCTCATCATCTGATGAAATCTCTCTATTTAACTCCTTATCTTCTTTTGTCAGCTTTTGAGTGCTTCTTTGATTGAACTTCTTATCTTCTTTTGTCAGCAAATGCTTCTTTGATCTCTTTTTTTAGGGTTAGTGTGTTTGTATGTATTTTGCCTAAGTCTGATAATATGTTCGGGTATTGCCCTAAAGTATTCAACCATCATCTTTACTATCTTTTCTATACTCAATTTTCTCTTTGCTCACCTACTTGTCCTATCTTTTCTTTTCTCTTCTTTTCTTTTCTTCTCTCCTTGCTATCCTTGACTCTTTTATCAAATGCTTTCTTTACTCCCATTAATACTAAATCCATTACGTCTGACCTAACTGCTTTCTTTTTTGTTTCATAGTACTTCTATTGTACTTTTGTATATTTTATATGTTAGCTATGCAAGAGGTCTAATATAAAATTGCAAAAACACGTTAAAAATATAAAAAATCAAAAAAATTACCACACGTAACCATCAGAAAATTCTTAATGCCGTAACTAAAAAAAGAGGATCAACTCATGGTGAGCTTAGCAAAAAATCCTCTCTTTTATACCACCTTTTTAACAAAAACTTATCTTCTTTTTTTGTTATGGTGCAACTTAAAGTGATTTGCCTATGGTTATATTATTTTTTTAGCAGTTTTAAAATATGTTTTAGCTCGTCTTTAAGATCTCTTAAAAATTTAGAGTCAGGCATATGCTCTATATCTAATTCCAAATTTGGAGACACATCTATAAGCTTTTTTCTCTTATCACCAATCAAATATTTTTTAACACCCTCAATAGTATAGCGCTTGTTATACAACAAATCTTTGATTTTGAAAACTATTTCTACTTCCTCTTTGCGGTATCTTCTCTGTCCGGAACTTTTTCTAATGGGGCTTAAAAGTTTAAATTCATTTTCCCAGTATCTTAAAGTATACTTTGGAACAAGCGTTATCTGAGAAACTTCACCGATACTAAAATATTCCCTATCAGGTATTGGCGGAATTTTAAACATTTTATTCCCCTCTCTTTGTCTTTAATCTTAGATAAAACTCCTTGGAAGTATCCATCAGAGATTTAAGAAGACTTAATTTGCAAGACAACTGCGTTAGAGTCATTTAATCGTTACACCTAAGAAAACTTACAAAAACAAAAGGTGTGTTCTCAGGGACAAAGAACTTTACTTAAAAGTCTATTTTTAGGTACTTAAGGGGCTTGAAAAGAAGTGAACTAGCAAAGCGGGCAACATAAGGCGAAACTTACGATCAACTTTTAATTATTTTTGTTACTGCCACTCCCTGTGCCTATACCTGTGTTATCTGGCTATTTTGATATTTGGTTAAATTACAGAAACCACAAAAACGGCGAAACTACCTACTTCCATGAATTTTTGCTAATGCTGTTTTGTCACCAGAATGTCCTTATTTTGCTGCTTTTTTACATCCTTCAATTTCTCCTTTTGCTAGAAACTTCTTTGTGTTCATTTGCCATTACATTAAACCTCTCTTGCATAGAGATTCTTTATATGTGCACTATGTCTTTTGCAAATATCCTATAAAATCTCTTTAATAGTGCCTAACTTTTAACATTTTTTGTTTTGGTTATATAAAAATCACGCACAAATAAGCCTGTTGATTTTATTATTGGTTTGTAATAAGGACATACAAAATGCCTACAAAAGTAGCAAAATCATATATAAGTTAAATCCATCTCTTGGCATTGTTTCTTAGACTTGAAAAAGAGATCTAAATATCCTTCCACCTCATTTTACTTATACGTTCTACGGCTTCTTTAATTCTCGACACTCCTACAGTAAGCGCAAACCTCACATATCCTTCGCCACTTTTGCCCATACCGTTACCAGGCGTGCAAACTATAGACGCTTCTTCAAGCAGCCTAGAAACAACTTGTGATGACGAATATCCTTTTGGTACTTTTGCCCATACATAAAATGAAGCTTTGGGCAAATTTATCTCCCACCCCAATTTTTGCAAACCTTCAACCAAGGCGTCTCTGCGTTCCTTATATATTTTTCTTGCATCTTCAACACACTTTTGTGAAGACACAAGTGCTGTAACCGCAGCTTCTTGAACGGCCTGAAAAACACCTGAATCATAGTTATCTTTAACTTTAGCAATACCTGCTACAATATCTTTATTGCCACATACCCAGCCTATACGCCAACCTGTCATATTATAAGTTTTTGAAAGAGAGTGAAACTCTACACAGACTTCTCTAGCTCCTGGAAATTCAAGCAAGCTTAACGGCTTTTCGTTCTCATCATAATATATTTCAGAATACGCGGCATCTGCAGCTACGATTATACTATTCTTTTTTGCAAACTCTATAAGTTTAATATAAAACTCTCTAGGAGCAACTGCTGCCGTAGGATTATTAGGATAATTTACAAAAATTAATTTTGCCTTTTTAACAACATCTTCAGGTATCAAATCTAAATCAGGCAAGAAATTGTTTTTTTCAAGCAAAGGCATAAAATAAGGAGCCCCATCGCTAAAAATTGTCCCTGTATTATATACAGGATAACCCGGTTCAGGAATCAAAACAACATCACCATGATTTATAAAACCTAAGTGTATATGCCCTATACCTTCTTTGGATCCTACAAGAGCACATACTTCGTCTAAGCTTAAATTAACATTAAATCTTTTTTTATACCATTCAGCCACGGCATTCCTATATGCTGGCAGCCCGACACCAAACGGATACTGATGATTTGTAGGTTTTGCAACAGCTTCCTGCATAGACTTTACAATATGTTCAGGCGTGGACATATCAGGATCACCAACTCCCAAAGATATAATATCTGCACCTTTGTTTATGGCTTCTTTTTTCTTCCTATCTATCTCAATAAAAAGATAAGGCGGTAGTTTTTTGAGTTTTTCATTGTAACGAATTTCCATTGCAAAAACCTCCTTGTCTGATGATGTTTGCTGTTACACGTAAAATAAACAAATTATTGTTGTCTTTCCCTCTTTTCTTTTTGCCCATATGGAGTGTGGAACATCTATCAAGCAAAAGCACTACTTCTTGGCTAGTGCCTAAAAACACACCCATCTATTTCTTCAAGGCAAGCACAGCACACCAATTTCAAAATTAATTTACCACAAAACGTATCACATTATGTAAAAAGATGCCATGGTTGAGAACGTTACCTCCATTTTGAGCTTGGAGTCAATGATGCACCTGTACCACCGCCTGTACTTTTTGTGTCGCCCCCACCGCTTTTGCTTTTGCGTCTGTTTGTTGTTTTGCTGTTTGCGCTTCTTTTGTTTCTTCTATTTTCTCTGGGGTAGCATGCCTTCTTCTGTTTACAGGCACAGCATTCTTTTTATCGCATGAACTTAAGGCAAGACTAAATAAAACAATTACAATTATTCCTTTTTCGTTTTCACAATTTTTCTCCTTCCTTCCTTATTTTCAGCCTGTTCTTCATTTTATGTACAAACGCTAATCGCGCAACAGTTCAGAAATAAGAGGCAGTTCGCTTAAATGAGCAAGTCCAAAATGTTTTAAAAAATCCTGAGTTGTGCCGTAAAGCAAAGGTCTTCGCAAAGTTTCTTTTCTGCCAACTGTTTTTATCAATTTTCTTTCAAGCAGCGTATCTATAACACCTGAAGATTCAACACCTCTTATATCGTCAATCTCCGCCTTTACTATAGGCTGTTTGTACGCAATCACAGCCAGTGTCTCCAGTGCAGACGGAGACAATTTAAAAGTTGTTTTTTCTTTAAACAGTTTTTTTATCCATGGAGAGTACTCAGGTTTTGTAGCAAAAATCCATCCATCTGCCACAAATTTAATTTCGTAAGGTTTGTCTAATACTGAATATCCCTCTTTTAATTCATTTAAAATTTTTTCAATATTATCAGTATCGGAATAATCGGATTTCAATATATCTTTTAACTCTTTTAAACTTAAAGATCTTTCAGAAACAAAAAGTAATGCCTCTAAAATTTGTTTGACTTCAGATATTTCCATCTTCTTCCCCTTGAACTATACTCTCAACAACTAACATCAGCCCCCCCACAAAAAAAATGTCAAGATTTTTGTTACAACTGCGCATCATCTATTCTTTCTCTTTCTATGGATTGAAAAACATTTTCATTTTCTTCTTTTTGGTTAGAATCATACTCATTATAAACCCTATATATTCTTATTTTCGAAAACGACTCAGATTGTTTTACGACAATCTGCTTATTTTTCACAAGCTCTAAAACAGCAATAAAGGAAACTATAAGAGCCATTCTAGTACTTTGCATCTTTAATATTTCTGCAAAAGAGATATACTGTTTTCCCTCTAAAATGTCAAGAATTTCTCTAATTTTTGTTTCAATGGGAATTTCCTGATACATAATTTCTTTTACATTCTCAGGAAGAGCTGTTAAAACCTCACGAAAACTGCTCATTAAATCAAAAATCGTAGCGTCTAAAACAAAATCTTGCTTACACATAACAGGAATAGATCTGTAATAAATCTGCGAATTTTCCATAATTTTATATGACAACAACTTCCCGACTTCTTTGTATTTTTGATACTCAAGAAGCCTGTTTTTAAGCTGGTCTAAGGGATCCTCTTCTTTGCTGTCTTCGTTATTGTCAAACGGAAGCAGCGCTCTGGCTTTTATTTGCATAAGAGTTGATGCCATAACAATAAATGCACCAGCAACATCTATGTTTAAATTTTGCATTAAATCCAGATACGAAAGATATTCAGCCGTTATTTCAGCTATTTTTATATCGCTGATTTCGAGGTCATTCTTTTTTATAAGGTGTAAAAGAAGATCTAAAGGCCCCTCAAATACATCAAGATGGACGTTGTAAACCATACAGAGATCCCTTAACTATTAGAATCACGACAAACACACAAAAAATACATGTTTTATCAGTTGTTGTCGCAGTCGTTTCCTCTCCAATTTGCAGG
>BNVT01000063.1 GCA_025998295.1 Endomicrobiia bacterium | reverse complement strand
TAAAAACAAAGAAGAATTACTTCGTATAGCTGTGGTTTTATCCTTAAGAGTTTAATTGTTAGTTTACAAGGATTTAAAGGTTAGTTTCCAAGAAAAAGATTTTAAGGAAATAGAGAAGAAAAGAAGAAATGAAAGAACAAAGAAAGTAAGAGAAAAGAGGCATAGTTAGAGACAAAAGAGTAGTTACAATAAAAGAGGGAACGTGGATGTGGAGTAATAGATTAATAGATAATTGTTAAACTATACCTTGCAGCTTGCTGTGGGGGGGCATAGTTTAACAATTAATTTTTATTTATCTTTCATTTTACTTAAAGTCCCTTGCAATCCACGGACATTGGGTCGCTGGAAAATTACTTTTACTCTATAAGACACAAGTTTTATTACCGACTTTCCCGCTTTAGTGAAATTTTAAAAAAGTACTAATAAAAAGAAGGAATAAGGGGAACCTAAAACGAAGGAACAAACCTTTTGCATAATTAATACATAAAGGATTATAACAGAAAATATTATAAGATTTGTTAAAAGGCTCAAAATAGTGCAGAAATAGATATAGAAACAGCGAAAACGCTTTGGACTGCGATTTAACTTGGGTTGAGGTATTTGTGTATTCTAAAATTTAGTACTTAAGGTTTGCAAGAGGTCTAATGAAATACAAATTAAAAACAATCTTGCTTAAAATAATTGCTCTATTTTTTCCTGTTACATGCTCTCTGTGCGGGGATGATTTGCATTCATTATCTAAAACCTCAATATGTAATAAATGTAAAGAATCACTGCCTTTGATAAAGGGTCTTGTATGTCAAAAATGTGGTTTGCCGTTGTGTGACGGCGGGGAGTTTTGCCGAGAATGTAGGAAACATTCCAAAGAATATAATTTTGATAAAATGAGATCGGTTTATTTGTATAAGGATTTGGCAAGAAGGTTGATTTTAAAATTTAAATATTCCAATAGATCTTTTCTTGCGCGAGATCTTGGTTTGGCTATGAATAAAACTTTGAGACAATATAATTTTTACAATGATTCTGATTTTGTAATACCGGTGCCTTTAAATATTTTAAGGAGAATAAAGAGAGGGTACAATCAAGCGGAACTCTTAGCGGAAGAAATATCTCTTATAACGAATATTCCTTTGTTGAAAAATGTTTTATTTAGAAAGAAAATTACAAAACCTCAATTTAAATTGTCAAAAGTTGAAAGGTCAAAAAATATCAAAGATTCGTTTTTTGTAAAAAACGATGTAATCATAAAAAATAAAACGATACTTTTAATAGATGATATTGCCACAACTTCAATTACAGTATCTTCATGTTCGTTAGCATTGAAAACTACTGGAGCGAAAAAAGTGTATGTATTGACGTTGGCAAGAGATTAAGAGATACAAACATGGTCTGTCTAAAAATTTTGTCACCTCAGTGCAGTAATTCCCCTTTTTAATGACAGACATTGCAGACAATTCACCTTCAATTATATTCAACAGTGTTATTTAACGCAGACTTTGTAATAATACACATTGGCTATACACGGCCAGTTTTATAGTCATCTTGAGCTTGATAAGAAGAAAGAGTTTATATGCCAGATAAAGAAAAAGGAAGAAAGAGATTTAATTTTTGTAGATGAAAGTGGGATAAATTATCAAGATGAAAAGTAATATTGCTGGGTATTAAAAGGGAAAAAATATACGAAAACAAGAACGTGAAAGCAATGGGTCGTATAAGTATAGTAGCCAGGCTACGCACGGAGGAGTGGGGGATGTTATAGCACCTGTATTTTAAAGAACATACAGATACGAATATGTTTCAATGGTTGAAAGAAATATTAGTAAAGTTAAAGATTTAGTCAAGTAACAAATAGACAATGCAGCATTCCATAAAAGTAAGCGCATAGGAGAGATAACAGAAAAGCTCAGTCAACTGTAAACTTTTATATTTGCCACCGTGTTTGCCAGTTTATATGATATGATGCGTACTGTTGTAAATTGTTTAAAAAAATGATACAATCCCCTTGTTGTGAAAATAATGTAGGAGATGCAGTTGTTGATTTAATCTATGAGAAAACTTATTTTTGCTTTGCTGTTGATATTAGTTTGTAGTCTTTCTGTTTTTGCAGAAAAGATTAGCTGGCAAATGGTTGAAGCGCAAACTTTAAAAAATAGCCCGTCTATTAGAGCGGCAAAATTAACGCTGGATAATGCAAGACAGATGCACAAGAGAACATCTTTAAGTCCGTATTTACCGAAAGTATCGCTTGGTGGTAAGGATATTCGATGGAGTTCAAAAGACTCTCAAACCAGTAAAGATGGTAAAGCTCCTTATAATTTGAAAGCCACTATAGGTTTTTCTCTGGAACCTGGTGCTAATTATGAGAAGATAAAAAACTGTTGCATTGCACTTAAAATTGCGGAGTTGGATTATAAAAAAAGTGTTTCAGGAGTAATTTTTAACTCTAAGAAGTTATATCTAGATCTTATTATGGCTAACGAAAAAGTTAAGATAGCCGAGAGAACAAGAGAAAGATGTATTGGAAATGAAATTCTTATAGCGCTTGAACATCGCTCCGGCAGAGCAAACACTGGACAATTGAAAGAAAAAAAAGCCAGGGTATTGGCAGCTGAACGCAGTTTGAAAAAGGCACAAAAGCGTGTAAAAGAAATTTCGGTAGATTTGCTTGTCGCAATGGGCAGAGATGACATCGAAACAATTTTAGAAGTGGATAAACAGATAGTTTTTCCTAAAAAAGTAATAAAAAAACCAGATTATAATAGCCTTGTAACAACGACACCAGAGTTTTTAGTTGCGCAGTATAATTTTGAAAAGGCTAAAGTTAGCGAAATAGTAGCACCAAGCAAATGGCTGCCATCAGTAAATTTTGATGGCGGTTATGAGCCAAAGGTTGGCAGCAAGGACAGTAGATGGGGTGTTAACTTTAAGGATGGTAATTGGAATGCAGGAATATACCTTTCATATGATATTTTTACCGGCTTTAGAAGATGTTATGATTCAAAAATTGCCTCCAATAACTTTCAAGCAGCTTCTTTATGGTTTTTGGAAAAAACTGATTCTTTAAAAAAGAAAGCAGAAGAGCTCTACAATGAGTTGGTTGATGCCTATGAAGATATGGAGACAGCAAAAAATAATTTAGAATCGTCAAAGTTTCGTAATAAATTTGCAGAAAAAGAATATGCTAACGGTCTTTTGGGATATGACGAGTGGTGTTTGGCAGATGATGAATATGTAAGCGCTCAAGAAAATCTGTTGAAAAGTAAAAAAACAGTCGCTTTGAAGATAGCTGAGTGGTATAATTTTACTTGCGATGATCTTACGAAAGATAAAGAGGAATAAAAATGAGAAAAATATTGTTAGTTCTTGGGATTTTGATTGTTGTATCAATAACAGTGGTAGCTGTATTTAAACCAGAAAAACAGAAAATAGAAGAAGAGTCAAAGCTTAAATCGAGGGATTTGACTGTAGAACTTAGAGCAAACGGCACGACATATCCTAGAAATCGAATTTCACTTACACCTAGCGGAAGAGTTGAAAAAGTTTGTGTAAAAGAAGGTGAAGTTGTAAAAAAAGGAAAGATTGTTGCTTATACGAGTTCGGACAAAAGAGCAGCTATGATGGATGTTGCAAAAACTGTACAAGAACGTAGAGAATGTGAAAGCTTTTATAGTCTTACGCCTTTAATAACTCCTATAGATGGAACTGTTATTGAGAGGAATATGGAGCCGGGCCAGACAGCTTCCGGAAATTCAGTAATAGTAATAGCCGATGACTTAATAGTTTATGCAAATATAGACGAAACAGACATAAAATACATCGCGCTCGGGGATAATCTTAAGATGCACTTAGATGCATATCCTGATGAAAAGTTTGAAGGCGTTGTAGAACATGTAGCTTTTGAAGCTCACACAGCAGATAACGGCATTACAACTTATAGGACAAAAATAAAGCCTATAGAAAAACCTAAAATATTTAAATCAGGAATGGGTGTGGTTATAACGATAACGATAAAATCTAAAAAAGATGCAATGTCAATACCGAATATTTTTATAAAAGGGGACGGACAAAAAAAGACAGTGACTGTAAAGACAGGCACAGAAAAAAAACCGATATTTGAAATAAGGGAAGTAACAACAGGCATAACTGATGGTAAATTTACGGAAATAGTTTCTGGTTTAAATGCAAGTGAAACTGTTGTGACTTTAAGCCAAAAAGCAAAAAGACCAAAGACGGCGAGAGCGGAATAGTTTGTAGATATTTGTGGCAAACACATGAAGGATACGCGCTTTATCAGTTGTTGTCGTAAGGTCGTCGTTTCCGGTCACCTAAAAAGATAAAAAAGGGATTGTTCTGATTTTAGTTAAACAATAGACCTCAAGGGCTCTGCCCTAGACCGAAAAATATCATCTTTAAGCTTTCTCTGTTAACTGTTTGTTAAAAAATATATCTAAATATACTCTTTAACATTTCTATACTCTTTGTATATCCATTCGTATTCTATTAAATCTTGCTAAATTATCCCTTATACTACAGTCAAATAGCTTCAAATTGCACCATATTGTAGTCTCAAAGATGTGTGTGTGAGTTTGGTATAAAATCTTCTGTTTCTTGACATCCTTTTCCAACAAAAGTTTATCTTTTCATTTGTTACTGTACAACTTAAAGTGATTTGCCTATAGTATTCAAACATCATCTTTACTATCTTTTCTATACTCAATTTTCTCTTTGCACACCTACTTGCCCTATCTTTTCTTTTCTTCTCTCCTCTCCTTGCTATCCTTGACTCTTTTATCAAATATTGTACTTTTATATATTAGTTATGCAAGAAGTCTAATGAATACCTTCTTTGTCATTAGCTAGCGTAAAATACTGATTGTTTTTTGTTTCATAAACGTCTAATTTGTTTTTTGATACGTCAATGCCAATAAATTTAAGTGTATGCACCTCCTTTGTAATTTGAGTAATTAGCTTCTTGCTTTCAATTGTTTGGTTTGCATGCTGCAAACTAAAGTTGCGCATTTGCAAACCTCATCAAGCTTTTACCTTGTGTGGTGTTGGAGATTTTAATACATACGGGCTTTTAGCCCTATTCTGCTTCAATCTCCAACACCCTTATACACCTTGATTGTACTTGTTTCTTAAGGAACAATTTGTTAAAAGGTTCAAGATAGGCTTAAAAAGACAGATATAGTAATTATAAAAGACCTTTTGGACTGCGATTTAACTCCGAGTTGCAGGTATTTGTAATTCTAAAGCTTAATACTTAAGTTATGTAAGAGGTCTAATGTTTTGAGAAAAAATGGTTTTTAAGAATATATGGAGAAACTGTGGATTTTAAGGAGATATAAATGAGGAATAAAACGAACGAAAACTACGTTGGTTTTGAACAGCCAAAAGCTTCAGAACGCCCAGTCGCCTTTAAAAAGCTAAAAGCTTCAGAAAATCCAGACGCTTTTGAACAACTAAAAGCTTCAAAGAAAACTGCGTCGGTTTTAAATGACCGAAATCTTTAAAGAAAAAGAAACCTGAATATTCTAAAAAACTCAAACATGATCTGCTATACACAAACATGATCTGCTATACAACGGATTAAATCCAAAGGATACCAGCAAAGTTAGATTATATAAAGACGAATGGAAAGGATGATTAAGGAGTTGTAAAAAAAAAGATTATCTGCTAAGAAGAAAGCAGCTGCACAACATAAACTGAAAGAAAAAGAACAGAAGAATTAATAAAAAAATAATGAGTCCAATTATTTTGTTTGGTCTTGGCGTTGTAAAAAAAATGATACAACGTTTTTAGAGACTTTTATATACAATGTGTAATAAATATCTGGAAGGTAGACATAAAAAGAAGTAAATACTTAAAGACAAATAGGAGATAAACATGAAAAAAATAAGATTGCCAATCTCACTTGTTTTACTTGGTTTTTTATGTTTAAATTCGTGCCCACAGTGTCCTAACCCCAGGCCTACTATTGAAGAAAAAGAAAAAGAAAAACAAAAAGCAGAAGAAAAAGAAATCGAGTTAAGTTTTCAGAGAGTGCGGGAAGCACAGGAAAAGCTGGAAAGATTACAGGAAACGCTGAGAAGAGTGCAGGAAGCGCTGGAAGCGCTGCAGGAGGGAGAGCATCTAGTAGCGCTGGAAGCGATGCAGGAAGTGCTGGGAAGAGAGCATATAGCGCTGGAAGCGATGCAGGAAGTGATGGAAAGAGCACTGAAAACACGGGAGGAAGCACTGGCAGAAGAAATGGAGAGAAGATCGCAGGAACTGCAGCAGGCAAGGCAGGGAGAGCAGCCGGCGTGGAATAAATTTAAGCCTGCGCTAGTAGAAGTGATAGCAAGAACGCTGCTGGGAGTGGAGGCGGGAGCGCAGATAATAACGCAGGAAGAAGGAGCGCAGGGAGTGCTGGAAAGAATGTTGGGAAGAATACAGAGGTTGCAGGTAGTGCTGGAAAGATTGTTGGAGTTGGGAGAAGAAGAAATGGATCAGGAGTCGCGGATAGTGCCGAGGAGAGTACAGGAAGTGCTGGGAAGAGCGCAAGAAGTGCGGCAGGAAGAAGCCCCGCAGGAAGCGCTGAGAAGAGTGGTGGAAATAGTGCGGGATGCGCTGAGAATAATTGCGGGGAGAGCATAGACTAGCGCAGGAAGAGCGGGCAAAGAAACAAAAAGAGTGCCAAGAGCGAAAGAAGTTGAGAAAGGCGAAAAAAGAGTGGGAAACACTGATGAAAAAGTTGAAGAGAAAGCTGGCAGATATAAATTTAAAATAAAATCTCTATAACACACTTATTGGCTGATTTCATTAAATCAACAATCTTTCTTTCAATAGACCTCTTGCATAACTAAGTATTAAATTCAAGAATACAAATACCTGCAACCCAAGTTAAATCGCAGTCCAAAGCGTCTTTTGCTATTACTTATCTATTCTTTAAGACTATTTTGAACCTTTTAACAAATACTTTAATATTTTCCACTATAATCCTTTTTGATGAAATCTCCCTATTTAACTCTTTATCTTCTTTTGTCACTCGAGTGTTTCTTTGATCTCTTTTTGGGAA
>BNVT01000062.1 GCA_025998295.1 Endomicrobiia bacterium | reverse complement strand
TAAATGATGATATCAGTATCACTGGAATGTTATAATCTCTGCTAATCCTTTTTAATTCAGTTACATTTTTGTCAACGTTTTGTTTATCGTTTAAACTTTGGTTATATGGCGCAAGTATTTGCATGTAATCTACTATTACTACTGGCTTAGATTCGCCTGTCTGTCTACGAATAGCTACAGCTTCTCTGACTTGACGCACTCCTATATCCCCTACTCCTTCGCTTATATTCATGTGCATTGCAGTTGTTTTTTTGTAATTGTTTATTGCACTGTCTATTATTTTTTGTTCTTTGTCTGAGTATGTCTGCAGATGATACATAAGCTCTAAGGCAGTTTTTGCTAATTTTTTATTTGACATTTTATATGTTTCTCTACTAATACTCTTTGCAACAAGTTCTATTGTACTCATTTCAAGTGAAAATACTAAAACATCTCTGCCTGCACTAGCTATATTGTCAGCTATATTTAAAGCAAAAGAAGTTTTACCTAAACTGCTTATAGCACCTAGCACATAAAGCCTACCTCCACGTAGTCCCCCAACCAATGCTTCATCAAACTTACTAAAGCCAGTTTTTGCTGCTTGTAGGTTTGTATTACTTTCAATATGCTTTAAATATTCCAAAAAATCGCTTGCTGCATTCATTTTTTTGATTTCTTTTTCTATGACATGTATGTTATTTACTCTTTCTTTTGCTTTAGCTACTGCTCCTTTTATATCACCACTTCTTTCTAAATCTTGCCAATCAACTACAATAAAATCGTATTTGAAGTCCTTTAAATCGCTTTTAAGTGCGTTTTTTAGCTCTTGACCTTTATCTGTATTGTTAAATGCTAAAATAAGCTTTAAACATGATTCTTCTATGTTCTTATTGCTTAAGATCTCTTTTAATGCTTCATAGTCTTTCATTTCAAAAAGTGTCAATTTAACGCCATCTGTTTGTAATAGTTTTAATTCGTTACTTACAACAAGTGGTTCATCTTGTTCTATTGCTTCATCTATTGCTTGTTGTACATATTTTTCCGTAAAGTATTTATTTTCTTTTTCTTTTCTTGTGGTTTTCATGATTCCCCCCCCCAATAATAAGCTTTGAGTTTAAATACCATGTCATTAAATATGGCAGTTTGTTGTATTTTTGCTGTTGTATTATAGCAAGTCGCCTACTTTACAAAGACGACCTTACTTTCATTAAAAGTCTTAAAAGACTTAAAAAGACTTAGATGAAATGAATATAATGGATCTCGTCGATAAAACTATAAAATTTATCCTCAAAATATCATTACCCCCCCTGTTTTATATCATTACCCCCCCTGTTTTGTATCATTGGCTTCCTATGAAAAGCTATCCAGTTTCATTAAATACAATAATGTATAATATCTAATACATTTACTATTGTAATCGAATAACAACTAAAGAGTATATGTCAAATAATCTTAAATATATTTGTTTTTTGTTTAGGGTTGCTGTCTTTTTTTGTAGTAGATTCCAGATCAGATAGCTCATAGTATAACATTGAATTAAAAAAATCTTGGGATGTGTATCCGCGTTTAGAATTATGATATCTGGTTGAGTTCGATTCTTCACTTTTGCTCTCACCGCAGCCATTAAGTTCATTACAACTTCCGCCATGAATTGGTGTACCTGATTCTCGATGACAAAAACTGAATTGTTTTAAAAATCCTGAACGTTTTAACATTTTAAAAGTAGCTATCGTAGGTTTTACAATACGTTGACTTATTTGACCGGTTTCGACAATATCCTCATACCTAGACAATTTTGGACTTGCTAGTAATATAGTTTTGGTTAACATGTGATTTTCATTACCCTTGCCCCTATTTATACGGGTATGGTAGTATAGTTTTTTTATAAAATAATAAGCATGAGGATTTGCGCTATTATTAATTTGAAGAATAGGTAAATAATATTTCATTACAGAAAACCTAGAAAACAATTTGGCAAAATCTGGATTTACTCTAAAAAATAAAATTCCATTTTGTATACCATATGTACCACCATATAACGAAATTTTTGCATGTTCAATACTCGGAATCTCTTTAATGAGAATTTTGTTACGTGGCTTGTATATAATTTTAATTTTTTCTAAACATTCAAAATATTTATTTATTTGTTTGTATGTATTGTCTTTATTAGCTAAATGTCTTAGATTCATATATTCATCTATAGGTATTCTAAGTAGATGATCCTTATAGAAACCTCTTTTGGTCATCTCAAAAAGCAAAGAGTCAAACATCATCATTGCTTCAGTTGGCATTCCACCAAGCGGAAACCCGTTATAGGGTTCTATAAATAATGTTAGGATACCATCATCATCTGTTATTTTGGCAATGTCTGTGGCTTTACAGTATGTCATATGGTTATTTGCTCTTTTTCGTGTTACCATTGAAAATAATCTTGATATAATATCACCTTGCTTTTGATTTATGTAAGTTAGATTGCCTTGCAATTTAGGTGTGTCAAAATTTTTTTGTGGATGTTTTGGAATTTTTACTACACCTGCATTATTTTTCTTGCCATCCATTTTGAACCTCCACTTAGATGTAAGCTTTTGTTAAATTAATTCCCTTTATTAATATTCTACCTTCTGTATATAACACCGTTTGGTATTGCTAGCTTACCAGCCTCTACCTGCTCTGCAAGAAAGAATATATCTGCTCTGCCTGCTGCTGATAAGTTTGTGCCTTGGGCGACAAATAAGGAATTAAGTCGATTGTAATCAATTTCGTTTATACTTACTGCAATAGTTCTTTGTCGTACTTTGCTCTTATCCACCACTGGTTTTAATCAGAAGTTGCCAAAGCCAGTGTTTCTGTTGCTCTTGATAGGTCTAGTCTGTTATCCATTTAAATGCCTCCGTTAATGTCTCTTGCAAGTATTTTTATTGTTTCAAGTGTCTGTGCTTTTGCGTTACCTGTTGCCTGAATAGTTTGATGTGCTGCTTGGCTCTTGCGGAAAACTTGGTCTACGGGAATTATATATAGTTTTAGCCCTTTGGCCTTGTCTTTCATGTCGCTTACAATTTGGCTATGTTGTTTTATTCTGTTGTCTAGTGTATTTATGACAATTTTAGAATACAATGGTTTGTTTGTGTGCATCTTTTTCCTTGCATCTATGATGTTTGCACTAAAGATCTCTATACCATCTACACAAAAAGGGTCTGGCATTATCGGTGTTATAACTTCATCACTAGCAGTAAGTGTCTCTCTTTCAAAAGTTCCAAATGAAGGTGATAAGTCAATAACTGCATATTTATAACCAAATCCCAAAAGCTCACTTATCACATCTTGCATGCAAAAAGGTTCTGATGGAGCTACCTGCTCTATAAAAACTTTTAACTGTCCGCCTAGCCCTGCACTTGGCAAAAGAAAAAGCCCTTGAATTTGTGTTTTTATTACTGCATTATCTAATATAATACGCCAGCAAGCTCGCTTTCAAGCGTTTGTGAGCCTATCCACGTGCTAGCACTACCTTGAGGGTCTGCGTCAATTAAAACCGTGTCTCCATAAGTGCTAAGTTGGGCGGCTAGGCTTACTGCAAGACTTGTTTTACCAGTACCGCCTTTTTGTAAACTAATTGCTATGGTTTTCAATACCTAAGACCCCTTATTAATTGTAATTGTTTGTTGTTATAATCAATTCTTAGATATTTGCAAATAACCTTGTGGCTGTATGATAACCTTTAGTAAGTTTTTGGGCTTGTTTGGCTATTTATTATTATAACAACTTTATAGCTATTTGTAGATAGTATTGCAGCTGAATGATAACTATAAGTATTTATTATCTTAAATTTATCTAGACCTTATAAAATTAAAGTAACTTATTGTTCCTTAAGGAACAATTTAGAATGGTATCACATCATTATGTTCTTCACATAATACATAGTAATATCCTAGGTTAATCTTTGGTTCGGTCGCATTTCTTTTATTATGCAAGTTCAGTAATATCTTCTTTTACCATCAACCTTGAAAGTTCTATAACTCTGATTGTATGTCTGCTAACATTAAAGCCTTCTTTGTTCTTGTACTTTTTTGGTTCAAATCTCCATGTAAATTCAATTGTATTTCCTTTAGCACAATCTTTAGTCTTCCATAAAGAAATATTATTACAAACTCCTATAAGTAATATTCTGTTTTTTTGATGTTTTTATACTAAATTTAACATTATAAAAGAGCTTCTAGTTTTTAACGTACTTACTTCTAACACCTTGGAAATTGTTCCTGTTTACAAAATCGCTATCATTTTTTCTCCTTTATTATACCTTCTCATGATACCTAAAATCACTTTACAAGTTAGTCGTTTCGTTAATAGTATAGAAAAGCTTGAATCTCACTCTGTACATTGGATTAACACACCAAGCAGAAAAGTTTTGTTTGTTCTGTATATAATTTACCACACCCCTTGTACAAGTTGATAACGCTTTTTAGTAGCTGTTCATCTTTGGGATCACATAGTCTGTCTCCTTTGGTGCATCATAAACCTTATAAAAAGTTCTAGTTCATCATCTTTAAATATATGCATAAGTATACGTTCATATTTATCTAATTATCCGTTTTCCATTGTCATATTCGAATGTTCTTTTACAGCAGAACTTTAATGTGTATGTTTAGTTTGATGTCATCTTCCTTAAAAGCTGAGGTGTCGAGAATGTTCTATACATTTTCCACATATTGATAAATAGCGATGGTGTAGGCATAGAGTTGATACATCTTTTTTTTCTCTGACACTATGGCCTGCTCGAGCTATAAGCTTCAATTTTTATAACGCTGCGTTTGACTTTGTAATATATTATTCTCTCTTGTGTATATGACAAGGCATCGACATAGTTTGATTTATCTCTGCAAACTCTCATACATAGTGGCATATAGATTAAACCATGTTTATCAACCTCCATGATGAGCCAAAAGATCTCTTGGTTGCAAATTCTTTATTTGATATCCATCTTAAAAGGTTTTGATAGCAGTATTTTTAGAATGATAAGATTCGATAGCGGTACTGACCCCTGAATAGAGATTGTTAAGTTGTCTATGCAGGTATTTTGTAGTGGGATTGGCATAAATATCAAGAATTCCATTGCAGTTCGTACAATCACCTGAACCCAATACGATTGTATTATGGCAGGTCATGTAGATTAAATTGCACATATCAAAACGTTGTTGAGTTTCTAGAAAGCTGTTTTTAAGATTAGTTTCTCTTTTGCCTAATTCAGAATGTGTCTTATATTTTCTAGTGCAATTTGAGCATTGTTATTGCATTCTAGAAACATTCCATTCTCTGGAACCTTTATTTGTAATAAACATCAAATGATAGTTCTTGAAATAAAGATGATGATGAGGACATGATGATACATTCTGCGACCATGTGTTGGGCATGGTGATGGACTAATACAATGGACTATAAAAATTAGTTTCCTGTTTTGATAATGACGATCCCTTATCTTTTTTTGATGTCCTAATTTTAGTGATGGCAGGGATGTTGGTGAAGTCTCAACATACTTCCATTGAATGCTGCCATTCACGCCTTTGCCGCCGGTCTTGTCAAATCTTAAGGTGCAGTTTTTGAACAGAGATGCAGTATATCCAGATGTCTTATACAGTAGCCTACCAGTGATAGTCTAATCTGTAATTTGGTGCTATCAGGGATGGCTATATACAATGGAACCCAGTTTCAAATCTTTTACATCTTTAGAATTGAGCCTCCATATTTAGTAAATTATGGAGCTTCCATGGGTAGAATTGTCGGTTGTAAATCTAAAATTTCTTTGACTGTCAGTATACAGTCTAAGAGTTTTTAAGTTGTCAGTGTAATTTCTGGTGGCCTGATGAGCTTTTGGATTCTTTGGATTTCTCTTTGACTTTTTTTTATTTGGCTTTTATCTTTGGAATGTTGCCAATATTGGTATCGTAGCGCCTTGGTCTTCATTCGTTTCTTTATTTTTTCGTCGCCATTATTTGTATCACTTTTATCTTCGTTTCTGTTACTGCTTGGAGTTACTTGGTTCTAACTAGTTCCACCACCGTTTGGATTCACTTGAACTCCGTCGCCTTCTTGATGCACTTGAGCTCCTCCTCCGCCATCTTCTGGAGGTCCTTTATCTTTTAGGATTTTTTCTCCCATTTGCTTAATCTTTTCTTGTTCATCTTCAATCTTTCTAATTTTGTCAATAGAAGGACAACTTGGACATGAGCTTAATACAAAACTAAATAAAATAATTACATATATTGTTTTTAGCGATCTATTATTTTTGTATTAATGACGTGTTAATTTCACATGTCACCTCCTTGTATTTTTCACTGCATATCGTCTTTTATTATTCTTTGAAGTTTAGTTTATACTTGTTTTTAGTTCCTATAAAATACCTGCACTTTTAGTGGGAGTCTTACCGCAAAGCTTTAACGATCTAACTCTGACTTTAAACAAAAATTAAAAAGTCTTATGTCAGTGATTGTATCGTTGCCGTTGTTGGAACTTATGGCTGTTAAAAGCAACTGTCCTTTTTTTGTGGAGGTCGTCTGGAAGGGGAAGCCAAACTGCACCATTGCATGCCATTGTCGTGTCGTTAACATCTTTGGCTTTTTAGCAACTTTGAAGCAATACATTATTGTTTATTGGCTTTGGCTTGGCCTGTAGATAGTGACTTGAATCAAAAAAGAGTTTTGTATACAGAAAAGTATAGTTTACACCCGTAGAACAGAGTTACTACGCTCATCTACTAATAACATATACTCTATCAAGTGTAACACATATACTTCTTTAAGCTTAATTGTATCATTTTCTGAGCAGTTTATCAATATGTCTCGACGGTAAAAAAGACAAATAAAAAAAAGATTAAAAATTAAGTAATTAAGATAAAGGCTGTTTTTTGCTTAAAATCCCATCTAAAAACTATCTTCTATTGATAATGATGTTTTTAAGTATTTGTTTTAGGTAATAATAATTGAGTATATGCATCCATCAAGGCTAAAGTCGAAAGTGGTAATATAACAAAAAATTGTGCAATGCCTAAAGTTAAATCTAGAAGCATATTTGACTCTGCAATTATATGAAATGGAATGAATAGTG
>BNVT01000061.1 GCA_025998295.1 Endomicrobiia bacterium | reverse complement strand
GTAGATTTCATCAGATGATGAGGATTTAGTGAAAAATTCATAGTATACATACGGGCTTTTAGCCCTATTGAGTGTCAATATCCAACACCCTTATACACCTTGATTATACTTGTTTCTTAAGGGACAAATTGAGGGATGCGGACAAGAGAAAGCGAGGAGTATTTAAAAAGAAAAAGAGTTTTTTAAAAATTTGTACGGATGAGATTTTACATTAAGTTGTCTATGAGATTTATTTTTGCTACAATTGCGAGTGGTAGGATTTTGTATGAACAGACTTTAAAATAGTATAAATAAAAAGACATCCTGTGATAAGGTAAGAAGTAGGTAAAAAGAAAGAAATATAAAGCAGTCAAAGAACAAAAAAGAAAGAGAAAAGGGAAGTGTCAAGTTGATTGTGTAAAGTTGTAAGTTAGTTATTAACAAAGACTCTATTTTTGAATTGTAAGAGTGTAGGGATTTAAGCAAAGAGAAAAAGTAGCAAAAGAAATCCCACAGCTACTACTAACTTGTTTACTGTATGTAGCAGTAAGCATTATATCATGAGCAAAAAAATGAAATTTTCTGTTAATGAAGCTTTTAAAGCTGCTCTTAAAATTTTCAGCCAGAATTTTTTTGTTGTATTTTTTTTGTCGATACTCTCAGTAGTAGTCATTCCTCTGTTTTTGTTATTAATCCAATCTCTTGCTATGGATTTTTCTGCACCTCTATGGGATTATTTCGTCGCTTTTCCATCTCCAGAAACACTTGATGCAGTAGTAACCACGTTAAGATTAAGCATGTCAAAACAACCTTGGCTACATGCGACGGCAAGCCTTGTATCGTGGTTAGTATTATTGGTGTCTTCTTTGTTTATGAGCAGTGCATTGTTGCCTGCTTTTGCGGGGCATAAAATTAAATTTAGAGATTATTTTCCAGATTTTAAAAAAGTACTTAATTACTTCTTGGGATGGGTTCTAATTTTCGTAACCGCAACAGCCACATATTGTATTTTTGTACTTGTACCGTTCGCATACCGGTTTTCGGCTTCTGTTTCTGCTCTTCTTCTTCTTGTTTTTACCGTGGTGTCGATAGTGTTGTCGAGATATATGATTTTCTTCGACATCGAAATACTAGGCGGAGGTCAAGCTCTAAAGTCCCTTAAAAACAGCTCAAAATTAGTATCCGGTAACTTTTGCAAAATACTTCTACTTTCGCTTTTGGTGACATTGATAGTGTTAATACTTTTTGGAATAGTAGCGTTGATTGCAGCATTGATTGGGGTAATGTTGTTTAAGTCATATTTGATTACTACAGTTTTGATTACAGTGTTGATAGCGATTTTAGTGACGTTGCCCGCCGCAATGTTGATTACAGTACCATTTTTCAATTTAGCCCGAATACATGTGTACACTCAGTTGTCGTTGTCTAAATCAAATTCTTTAGGAAACGATGACTAAAAACAAAAAGCAGTATCTAATGCGTAAATTTATATTGCAATGTTGTATTCAATGGTTAGCAATAGCTAGAGTAAGTAATTGTAATGCTTATTTTATCTTGGAATTTTAGGCATAGAGTTAATTTCGAAGCAACAACAGTAGCTGGCACTGCAAATGCTAAAGAGGGTCGTTTGTTACTTCGCATAATTATTATGACCATTCTAATGTTGATAAAATATGATTTTAGAGCCGAGATTGGCAAAAAACATAGTGTTATAATTATCACTTCGCTCTGAGTTGTGCTACAACAAATAAAAAGATAAACTTTTGTTAAGAAATAAATGAAACAAAAAAAAGGAGGGTGAGATGTCAGATATAATTTTAAAAGGAAATGTGCACAAGTATGGTTCAAACGTAAATACGGACGAAATAATACCAGCAAGATATTTAAACACAACAGACCCTGTTGTGCTTGCAAAGTATTGTATGGAGGATATAGATAAAAATTTTGTAAAGAATGTTGAACCCGGTGATATAATAGTTGCAGAAAATAATTTTGGTTGTGGGTCTTCAAGAGAACATGCTCCTATAGCAATTAAAGCGGCAGGCGTTTCTGCTGTAATTGCAAACTCTTTTGCAAGAATATTTTTTAGAAATTCTATAAACATTGGCCTTCCTATATTAGAATCACCTGAAGCTGTAAAAGCAATTGAAAACGGCGATGCTATAGAAATAAACCTAACTCAAGGCATCATAAAGAATATAACTAAAGAAGAAACTTACCAGTCTCAGCCTTTTCCGGAATTTATGCAAAAAATTATTAAAGCAGGTGGACTTTTAGGGTATATAAAAAAATAATCTGACTTTATTAAAGACCTCCTTAAGACCAACGATAAAATTTATTTATTGAAACTTGATATCGAAGGAGCGGAATTTGATACTTTAGAAGATCTCATAAGCACGGGTGTTTACAAGCATATTAAATTCATAGTTTGCAAACCCATGAACGTTTTAACAAATGAACTCGGTGAAAAGTTTAAACATCTTAAACAAGTTATAGATGAAAAGAGAATAACTAACACTTATCTTGATTGGATATAAAAGGAGGGGAGGTGATGCAAATGTCTAAAACTTATAAAATAGCTTTACTACCGGGCGACGGAACAGGTCCAGAAGTAATAAGAGAAGGGGTAAAAGTAATTGACGCGGTGGCAAAAAAGAATGATTTTAAACTTGATTTTGTAAATTACGATATTGGCGGAGCAAGATATTTAAAAACAGGGGAAGTGCTTCCTGAAAGTATCGTAGAAGAATTTAAAAAGTTTGATTCCATGTATCTTGGCGCAATTGGACATCCTGATGTAAAACCTGGAATTCTTGAAAAAGGAATCCTCTTAAAACTTCGTTTTGACCTTGACCAGTACATTAATCTGCGTCCCGTTAAGCTTTATCCTAATGTTGAAACGCCTTTAAAGGATAAAAAACCTTCAGATATTGATATGGTTATGGTTCGTGAAAACACAGAAGGTCTATACACGGGAGCAGGCGGATTTTTAAGAAAAGATACTCCTCATGAAGTAGCGACTCAAGAATCTATAAACACAAGGTTTGGTGTTGAAAGATGTGTACGTTATGCGTTTGAGCTTACTAAAAAGAGAGCAAAAAACAGTAAATTGACATTGTGCGGCAAAACTAATGTTTTAACTTATGCTTCAGATTTGTGGCAAAGAACTTTTAACGATGTTGGGAAGGAATATGCTCAAATAAAAGGCGATTATGTAAATGTTGACGCGGCATGTATGTGGCTTGTCAAAAATCCCGAATGGTTTGACGTAATTGTTACAGATAATCTTTTCGGTGATATTATTACGGATTTGGCAGCAATGATTCAAGGTGGAATGGGCGTAGCAGCTGGGGGAAACATCAATCCAGAAGGCGTATCAATGTTTGAACCTATGGGGGGATCTGCACCCAAATACACCGGAATGAACATTATAAATCCTATAGCAACAATAAACGCAGGCGCTATGATGCTAGAAACACTTGGAGAATCAAAGGCTGCAAAAGATGTGGATAGTGCTGTAGTAAAAGCTTTGGAATCAGGTAAAATTAAAAGTATGTCTGCCGGAAAAATGGGTCTTTCAACAACAGAAGTTGGCGATTTAATAGCTTCTTACTTGTAAAGGCGCACAAAAATGTATCTTTTTTAAGAAAAGTTACTAAATCCATCGCAAGCCCCGACCGTAAGGTCGTGGGAAAATTGCTAGGATTTTTTGAAAAATAGTTTCACAAATCTATTACTTTTTATAAGTGAATTTTTGCTTTTTTATTAAAAAGGATAAGGCTGTATTCGAGAATGACAAACCGTGTTGTTGTAATTATGGCGTGGCGTCCATTCTTGTGAAAATAGGAATCCATGTTTTTGTTTAGTTTTTTAAAAACATATAGAAATCAGGGGAAACGCATAATGAAAAAGTATAAAGTAGCAGTTGTAGGTGCAACAGGAGCGGTAGGGCGTGAAATGATAAAAATGCTTGAAAGCAGAAGTTTTCCTGTTGAAAGCATAAAATTTTTAGCTTCTGAGCGTTCTGTGGGTCAAAAGTTAGTATACAAGGATACAAAAGTAACGGTTGAACTACTTACAAAGGATGGCGGTAAAGGCATTAATATCGCTCTTTTCAGCGCAGGTTCGGATGTTTCTAAAGAATTTGCGCCTTTTTTTGCTGCAGATGGCTGTTTTGTTATAGATAATTCAAACACATGGAGAATGGATAAGGACGTACCGTTGGTTGTTCCTGAAGTAAACCCTCATGATTTAAAAAAAGATAGGAGAATTGTAGCAAATCCTAACTGTTCTACTATTCAAATGGTTGTAGCCTTAAAACCTTTGCATGACTTTGCAAAGATAAAAAGAGTTATTGTTTCAACATACCAATCTGTTTCAGGAGCAGGACAAAAAGGTATTAACGAACTTACTGAGCAGACAAAAGCTTGGGCTAGAGGGGAAACTGTATCGGTAGCAAGCAAGTTTCAATATCAAATAGCTTTTAATCTTATCCCTCAGATAGATGTTTTTACTGAAAATGGCTATACAAAAGAAGAAATAAAAATGACAAACGAAACAAAAAAGATTATGGGTGATGACTCAATAGAGGTAAGCGCTACATGTGTAAGAGTACCTATATTTCGTTCGCATTCAGAAAATGTGTGGATTGAAACTGAAAAATCAATATCCCCTGCGCAGGCAAAAGAATTGTTGGCAAAAGCAGATGGAATTCAACTTTTAGACGAACCTGAAAATAGAAAATATCCTATGCCTTTATTTGCTGAAAATATGCAGACAACCTATATTGGGAGAATTCGCGCAGATATTTCAACAAAAAATAATGCCTTAACGTTTTGGGTTGTATCTGACAATCTTTTAAAAGGCGCAGCATTAAACGCAGTCCAAATTGCAGAAACTCTTGTAAAAAATAAATTTGTTTAAGGAAATAGGATGAAGATTTTAGTTGCTTTTGTGTTAAAAATAAAAAAAATTCTTAATAGCAAATATGAAAATAATTTAAGATTAAAAATACAAATCTCGCTTTTCTACGTTGTTTTACTTTTAGTAATTTTTAGTTTATTTCGTTTATTGTTTTGTATTGTTTATAGCGATGTGTTCGCATCTTTGTCATTGTTGGAAAAAGCTAAGGCTTTTGCCTACGGGTTGCGGTTTGATATTTCAACCGTAGGTGTTTTTATCGGTTTTTTTATAGCATTGATGTTTTTGCCAATATCAAAGAAACAAATTACTATAATAAAAATTTTTAATGTTTTAATGGCACTTTCAACAATGTTAGTTGTATTGCTTTTGTGTGCAGACTTTTTTTACTTCCCTGAAGTTAAACGGCATATAACAGAAGAGCTTGTTTTGGCATGGATGGAAAGAAATTTTATAATTCGGTACGCTATAAGCAATTATTGGTGGGTGCTGTTAGTAGTGTTTGTATTAATGTTTTTAACAATTAAATTTACATCGAAACTTATAAATACTGGGTTTACAGCTCACCCTTCAAAAAAATTACAGAGATATTCTTTAATCAAAAGTACATCTATTTTTATTGGTGTAGCTTTATTGGTAGTTATAGGTGTAAGAGGTCGATTGGATAGTCGCCCTTTAAACACAAACGATGTCTACAGAGTGACAAATAAAACAGAAGGCGCGCAACTTATGTTAAATGGCGTGTTTACACAATATAGGTTGCTGCTCTCAGAAAAAAGATACTATGATAATATTAACAATTATCCCATACATAAAGCCTTACAAAATGTTTGGAAACTTATTTTAAGCCAAGGGCAAACTATACCTGATAATAATTTTCCTTTAATGCGCCAAATTAAAAATATCAAAAAAACCTCCAAAAATTACAATGTTGCAATTATTCTACTTGAAAGCTGGACACCGCACTACATCGACTCTCTTAATGATAAAAATACAAAATACAACGTTACTCCAAATTTTGATGAAATAGTTAAGAATGGTATAACTTTTTCAAATGCTTATGCAGTAGGAAGCAGGAGTTTGTTGGGATTATCAGCATCTTTTTCGGGAGTTCCTTTGTTGCCGGGAATGATATTTACACATAGTATAGATTTAATGAATAATAAGTCGGCCATGCCTGATGCATTCAACAAAAGAGGTTACTTTACAATGTATGTGCAATCACCGCAAAGGGACTCAGTGATGATGTGTTACGCGGCTAAAAATGTGTTAAAAGTTCAGGAAAGTTATGGCAAAGAGGACATTCCACTTATTAAGAAATATCTAGCTGGTATTCGTGAAGGATATGATTATGAAATGTTTGATTTTGCAGCTAAAAAAGCAGCGCAATCTCACAAGAGAGGGCAGCCATTTTTTATTTATTTGTTTACAGGATCAACCCATATGCCTTTTGTCTCTACTACAAAAGAATTTGAAAAATATACTCCAAATACGCTTGAAAACAAGTATCTCAATAGCTTATATTATGCCGATTATTCAATAAATCATTTTTTAGAAATAGCCAAAAAAGAAGGATTTTTCGACAACACCATATTCATTTTTATGGCAGATCATACGCAGAGATATACTTATGACGACAATACTATACAGACAGCGTTTAGAATCCCTTTTGTAATTTATGCCCCTAAAATTCTAAGTCCGCAAAAGATTGACTATACAGTTTCTCAGGCGGATTTAATACCAACCCTATATCATCTTTTTGAAATAGAAGATGCTTTTTCAACTACAGGAACAAATGCTTTAGACAAAAATGCTAATCATTTTGCCTTAATATCAGACGGAGCGAATATAGCATTAGTGGAAGGAGACAATTACATAAAACACGACCGCAAAAGAGTGGTGCAATCAGCTTTTAACAACCACGACAGCAAAAAATTTAAAACGATGCAAGAAACACTATTGTCTTTGGATAAATCTATTGTAGAACTTTTCAGAAAAAATAAGTGGTACAATCCCAAACTGAATGGTACACGTTGATAATGCAGCTAAATAAACAGATTGAGCGACACAGGTATCAACCCACTTGAAAAAAGTGGATAAAAAGACCTTAAAAGGAAGTATAATTAGGCGTTCACATGAGACCTATCAAGGTAAAACTGTTTACAACAATTGTTAATAATGACTAATAATTTGCCCAT
>BNVT01000060.1 GCA_025998295.1 Endomicrobiia bacterium | reverse complement strand
TATAGGCAATATCGGACGTATTATTAGATTGAGACAGTTACAATGTCAGTGAAAGTTGTGCATATAGGACGATAAAGTATGTAGAAGAAGTATTAATAAAGAGTGGGGAATATGCACTAGATGGGAATAGGTATTGTTAAAGGAGGCTAGAAGCAGCTTTGTTAAAAGGTTCAAAATAGTCTAAAAAGATAGATACCGTCCAGATTATCTCTAAGAGGAGGGGAAATTATCAAAGAAGGCATATTTATAACAGAGAGCAAATTGAAAATTATTTTGCTATCATTTCTTGTGTTTGTAATTAAAACGTCGCACTTAGCGCTGTTGTCATTATGACGGCAATCTTTAAACGTTGCACTTAGTACTGTTGTCATTCCCGCAAAAGCGGGAATCCATTCAACATTTAACATGAATCCTCACTTTTACAAGTAAGAAAATTCGTGCTGTTCGTCATAACATTGATAAAGTTTTAATAAACATCTACAGTGACCTTATAGAAGAAAGAGATTCTTTTGTGATTGCGGCAGAAAAATGTCTGAATTATCAAAAAAAGACTTACAAGCTATAGTGATTGCAAACTTTAAAAGAGTTCAAGGATACTTTAAGGGTTTTAGAAGAATATTCAAAAGTTTTTATTACACTCTTGAATCGGCTAGTTTAAGAGACAGCGCTACAATGCATATATTTTGGAAAAAAAGTTTATTTAAAGTATAATTCTTTTTATCAAAGAAATATGTGACACCTGCTAATTACAACTGTGATGAAAAAATAATAGGAGTAAACAATGAAAAAGAAAAAAGCAATAAGTGTAATTATTTTATTTGGTCTTGCTTTAAGCTCGTGCAAAGGTTGTCCTGAATTTTTTGAACGTATTGATGTAGATATTTCAAAATCAGAAGTTGGAAAATATCTAAAAGCCAGAGGTGCAGGTAACGCCTAAATAAGAGAGATGTTAAAAATTGAAAAAGAAGATTTTGGAGAAAATATTGAACGTATAGTATATGAGAACAATCATTATTATTACAGGGGTCATGATAATGGATGGACGCGTAAAAACTGTGGACTATATGCAATGAAAAGAATGCTCTTTGTCCTAGGTAAACATAATGAGATTGATAAAAATCTATGGTATAAATATACCGATAGTGAGTTAAGAGAAATGGATGTAGGACCAAATCAGGATAATCCTATATTCGTCGGGCAACTTAGAACGTTAATGGAGGATCTAGGCATTCCTCCTAAATACCGTGAAATACATAGTAGAACTGGTGGTGAGCTAGTTGGCATTGATGGAGGGACTATTAATGAGCACATAGCCTTTTACACTGCAATGGTTGACTCAGAAAGCGGTGATCCTCTGGTTGATCTTAATACTAAGCTTCATGACTGTGATAGAAAAAAGTGGTGGGAAAATCGGAAGATAGAACATGATAAGAAAATGAATAGATTGCTGAGTAGGTAATTATATATAGATTACTCATTCTATAAAACCATTATTGTTATGTTCATTTGTGCAAATTGGTAAAAGTCAAATACCAGTTACAATATGTTGTAAAGTTGCACATGACTTGTAAATTAATTTTAATTCTGATATTAATAAACAAGATAAAATATTTTATCCCAAAAATTTACAGCAGGAGGAACAAGATGATAAAATTCAAAGCGGTGGCATTTGGTCTTTTTGTTTTGATCAGTTCTATATGTAGTTCAACGGAGGCTCGAGCTGAGGGTATTGTAGAAGATCTTACAGAAGAAAAGGTAGTACTTACAAAAATATTTGGGGAGCTTAAAAATAAAATTGTATCTGATCTCGGTAAGGAAGGAGGCGATGTAATTGTTCGACCTGGTATGAAACACCCTGTTGCAGAAACGATCAAACAATGCAATATAATTGAAAAAAAGACTCATGAAGATTGAACATGAGCTGAACATCATAAATGAGGCTGCAAAGGAAAATCTACCTTATGCCATTTGGCTAAGTAATGATAAAAAAGGTAAAGAACCGGAGGCGACCTATGATGAAGAAACGCTAAAGAAAAGGATGAACCATGATGATATAGTACTTCAGCTGAAGCATGATTTTATTGAGACCCCAGGGTTGCCACTAGGCCGTTTCTTCTATGAAGCCTTTAAAGAAAACAGCCGAGGTTCTAAACTTCACGAAGTGCAGAAAACAATCAGCGCAGCCCCACGGTTAGTCGCTGAACACACTGCCTCACTCAATAGATTCACCACTGCCTTTAGCGGCGCTCGTGATTACCTTGAAACCGCCCGCATAGACTTCGGTAATCTTATCCCAGCCGCCATCACCGCCCGCAACAACGGCCTTATCGCCACCCTCAACCATGTCAGCCAGAACACTGAGAATGCTGTTGATGCCCTCGACAATGCTCCCATCCCCATAACCTACACTGACCTCTCTGTCTCCCTCAATAATGCAGCCGACCACCTCGATTACCTCACCGGATTTTACACTAATGAACTCAACCGCCCCGCCGATGCTAATGCTACCCGTGTTGTCGCCACCCATACCCGTACTGCTGCTGCTGATGCCCTCTCTACTACCCGCCATATCGCTGCCACTATCTATACATAGCACCATTATTATAACACCTTACTATACAAAGGCTTAAAAATGCGCTTTAGAAACTGAGGAGTCAAAAACCTAAAGCATCAATCATCAAAGCCAATACATCCTTGCGTCTACTATACGACTGCATGTTTTACTGCTACTTGAACAGTGCAGACTTGATCCATCTACAAGATTGTCGTATCTCATCGTGCCTAATTGAACTGCGCAAGCCCTGATCCACATTGTCCTATTTGCATGCGGAATGTTCAGGAGAGATTCCCCTATGACCATCCCGGAAGAAAATGCTTGAAATGTCATCGCCAATTGTGTTACAGCTGTATAGTCAAATGGTTTAGAACAAAAATACCACATACTAAAGTACTACATGAATACAAAAGAAACATCTTACATTTATACGATATAGTAACTGACGATGATATTTATGCCTACACTTAATATTATTACGTTAAATGATAAGGCTATTGTGAACGTGTCTTTGAAAAGGATAACTTATGAAAACTGAAATATTAGACCTCTTGCAATCTCGACGTACATATCTTTGTTACTCATGTACTGCACCATTCTTGTAATGCCTTTTACTCCCACAGTGCTTTTTTGCTTTACGCAAAACATTACACTTTAGTAGATAACAATAATTTCATATATACATGACATGTGTGCCTGCTTATGCTCCAAAAACAGTAATAAATGAAGTTAATGTCTAGCACAACAAACAAAGAGCAAAAGGAATTGCTACATGGCAACAAATGGACGATAAGCGTGGAGAATAAGAATATTTCATCAATAGGCGAGTTTGGGTTAATAGACATAATCAAAAATCAGTTTTCAAGTTCAAAAGATAATAAGTATATTGTTGCAGATATCGGTGACGACTGCTTTTGTTTTAGATCAGGCAAAGATATAATTTGTGTAACAAAAGATATGCTTATTGAAGATGTCCATTTTAAAAAAGAGTGGATAACACCGCGGGAACTTGGCGAAAAAGCCATTGAAGTAAATGTAAGCGATATAGCGGCAATGGGCAATATAGAACCCAAATATGCTTTTATAGGTTTAGGTATTCCTCCTACAACTTCCAAAATATTTATAAAAAACTTGTTTAAAGGTCTTAAAAAAGCCTGCCACAAGCACAAAATGATAATAGCTGGTGGCGATACGGTAAAATCGGACAAAATTACAATATCAGTCACAGTTATTGGCATAGGTGAAGACAGAATAATAAAAAGAAGTGGTGCAAAGACTGGAGATTTAATCGGCGTAACAAACACATTTGGAGATGCAGGAGCTGGAGTTTTTCTTTTATACAAATACGGCGCAAAGTATAAATATACTAAAGATGAACGTTCTTTAATTTTAAAACAGAACAATCCGAAAGCAAGACTTGATGAATCAAGCAAAATATCAAAGCATCTAACTTCTTTAACTGACGCTTCAGATGGTTTATATATTCTGTTGGTTTACTTACTCAAATAAAGGCGCTGATATTTATATGGACAAAATTCCTACTTCACAATCTTTAAAAAAAATTTTTAAGGAAGAGAACAAACAACTTAAGTTTGCATTGTTTGGTGGGGAAGATTATGAACTTGTTTTTACTGTGTCGGAGCAAAAAACTGAACTTATAAAAAAATTAATTCCTCAAGTTTCTTATATAGGAAAAATAAATTCATCAAAAGAGGTAAGATATTTCCATAATGGCAAAGAGCAAAAAATTCAACGCTGGGGATTTAAACACTTTTAAAAATAGTATTTTTATTACTAAAACTCCCGAAGAAACAAGAAATTTAGGTAAAAAATTTGCTGCCGTATTAAAAAGCGGCGATATTATTTTTTTGGAAGGTAATTTAGGAAGCGGTAAAACGACTTTTACACAAGGAGTTGTAAAAGCTTTCGGCAACAAAGGTTTTGCACGCAGTTCAAGTTTTATGCTTGTAAACGAATACGATGCAAACGATTTAAAGCTTTTTCATTTGGACTTATATAGACTTCAGTCGTCAAGCGTTTGGGACGTAGGTATAGAAGATTATATTTACAGCGGTAATATTTCGCTTATCGAATGGGCAGACAGGCTTATAGGTTTTGAAAATGATAATCACTGGAATGTCGAAATTGAGAATACAGGATCTGAGAGAAAAATAAAAATAGAGAAGCAAAAGTGAAAATTTTGGCAATAGAAACTTCAGGAAGAACATTCAGCATAGCTTTGAATGAAAACGAGAAAACAATAGCGTCATTTTACTACGATAACGGACATATCCATTCTGAAATGATTGTACCGACCGTAGAAAGGTTATTAAAAGAGACAGGGAATTCTTTTGAAACTATAGATAAATTTGCAGTATCTACAGGCCCTGGAAGTTTTACAGGAACAAGAGTCGGTATGACTGCTGTAAAAGTATTTGCCCAATTGCTTCATAAACCCATTACAGCAATTAACACTTTATCAATTTTGGAAAAATCTTTTATTCAAATCAAAGGAATAAAAATAGTTGCCGCTATTGATGCTTTTAGAAACGAGGTTTACGTTAAAGACAACAAAAAAATTATTATTAAAAGCATAGATTCTTTCGTTAGAGACTTCAAAAAATACAAAAATAAAATACTTGTTATAGGAAATGCCGTGATAACCTATAAAGAACGGCTCGTAGAAGGGCTCGGAAATTTTAGCGTATCGTTGCCATACAGTATGCATATGCCAAAAGCTCAAGATTTAGCTACACTGGCTTATAATTCCACAAAAAGCACAGACTATTCAAAAATAGAACCGCTCTATATTCGTCGTTCATGGGCAGAAGAAAACAAAAAAATGTAGAGAAGTAATCTATACATTTACATATTTTCTGGAATAGAGACTTCCTGCATAAATTATATCTCCAGATTATGTGTGTGATACAAAATTAAATCTCAAAACCCAAAATGCTTTAATACCTGACAATATATGTACACAACTGCTGCGTAACGAAGTGTAAACTAAAAAACAAAGACAAACGCCACTTTCAATAATTTCTGTTTATGATATAATCCGCAAGCCAAATAAATATTTCGGACTTATCATCAAATATAGATACTGCCTTTTTTGCTCTCTTAATATATTTGTCCGCTTTCTTTTTGGCTGTTTCTTTACCGTATAAGGACAACGCAGTAAGTTTGTCATTTTCTGCATCGCTGCCATTTTTGCCAAATAATTTCTTATCTGCATATACATCTAAAATATCATCGGTTATCTGAAAGCCTATGCCAATATTTGTTCCATAAACTTCAAGAGATTTTAAACTTTTTTTATCTGCGCCAGCTAAAATAGCCCCTACTTTTAAACTTGCGACTATCAATGCGGCTGTTTTTTGAATATGTATAAATTTTAATTTATGTTCTAGTGATGCTTTGTTTTTTTTGCTCCATTTTCCTGTTTCAAAAGTATCTTCAGCTTGTCCTGCAATCATACCTCTATATCCGCCGTAAACTGAAAGAACCTTTATTGCTTCATTTATATTTTTATCACTGCTGTTTGATTTAGTTATTAAATTAAAAGACTCTGTAAGAAGAGCATCTCCGCACAAAATAGCAGCTGCTTCGCCAAATTTTTTATGATTTGCAGGCGCTCCTCTTCGCAAATCGTCATTATCCATAGCAGGTAAATCATCATGTATTAAAGAGTAAGTATGCAGATATTCAATGGCGCAAGCCGCAGGAACTACGTCTTTGGATTTTACGCTAAAAAGCTTTGCCGCTAAAATAACAAATATAGGACGTAATCTTTTACCACCCGCTAAAACACTGTATCTCATGCCTTGAGAAATAATAGAATTATCTTTAGGCAAAAATCTTTTTAACGCAGAATTCACGTTTTCTGCTTTTTTTGTAAGATATTTTTTAAAATCAATCCCTTTTTGCAAAGCATTACTCCTTAAGAGACCCTTGTACCTTGATAGATATTTTTATAATGCTTAAGTTATATCTTTTTTCAAGGTCTTTTGCTTCACTTTCTTCAAGTGGGTTGGCCAACTAACTAAGCCGCAAGGCCGCAAAGAGCTAGCTTTAAAAAACAGAGCACTAATCGCTAAACTTTCTAGCCCTAAGAGGAATGCGCTACTTTTTTGCTAGCACCTCAAAGCGCATCTTATATCTATTTTTTTAGTGAGTGCAAATGTACCAATACAGAAGTTAGTTGGCTATACTCCGGGAGAAGTTATAATTTCAATTTTTTTCTTTGTCTCGTTTAATTTCGACGAACAAAATTTTGCAAGTTCGGTACCTTCGGAAAACAAAATCCAAGCCTTATCCAAATCAGGTGAAGTATTTTCCATTTCTGAAACGATTGCTTCAAGTCTTTCAAGAGACTTCTCAAAAGTTAATTGTTTTTTAGCCATAGACTTTTACCTCTTATTTTCGGCATTGCTGCCATTTCGAGTTTTTAGTGCTAAAACCCAAAAACCACCTTCGCCTCGCCGACGTCCTCAACAACCCCGACAGCTCCGACGTCCATCGTCACCTCATCAACGTCCTCATCGCCATCAACAACCGCCACGCCTGCCGTGACCTCATCAACG
>BNVT01000059.1 GCA_025998295.1 Endomicrobiia bacterium | reverse complement strand
CCATCAATACGGATTAGCTTCTTGTTTGATGTTTTTGAACTATTAATTACAGACATATAATTGACAAGTTGAAGTTTTGAGAGTGTAGCGATTAAAGTTTTTTATGAGTTTTGATTTGTTCTTACTATACTATAGTCAAAATCACAGTAATAAATGAGAATGTAAGCTTTTGTTAAGAAAGGATGGAGAAATGGCAAAGAGGATATTTATTAGATATAAGGAAAAAAGCACTGAAATATATTGAGAAAGGAACGAGCGAGATATTTGGAATATCAAGATGGATGATAGCGAGGATTATTCTTATTTCAGTGATTTAAAATGCTACACTGTTAAAAACATGAGAAAGTAAGCATTAAGATATGTAGTCACTGTGGAAGTAAGATGTATTACAAGAATGATACTGTACATGGGCAACGGAGATATGTATTTTGAGATTGCAAGAGGTCATACAAAGGATTAGTACATTCGGCAGATGTGAAGAACAAAGCGATATATCTGTATGCAGACAATGTAGGTGAAGGATACTAAGTGTTGCAGCATCAGTGGTGTTATTAGGGTGGACAAGAAAAGCAAGCGAAAAGATAAAATTACTAAAGAAAGAAGAAAGTAAAGGAAAGATAGATGAGATAGAATTGGACTAGATATCCAACGTTAAAAAATCAATAGGATGTTCGTATGGACTGCTTGTAGTTGGAGACGAAAGCCTGTTATTGCATATTAAGTAAGTGATAATGGTATAAGTAGTTGTATAAAGATAATCAAGAAAGTAAAAGCAAGAGTAAAAGAAGTAGTATAGTGATGGCAATAGTTGCTATAGGGCAACATTTGACATGTATATGCCGCAAGAGAAGTTAGTAATATCGAAATCGAAAGACATACTTGATAGAAGGTGGCAATAACAGTATAAGAGATAGCTTGGCGCGATTTAATAGAAAGACGAAAAGATATACAAAAAGTATAGAAATGTTAAAGAGTATATTTAGATATATTTTTTAACAAACAGTTAACAGAGAAAGCTAAGATGATATTTTTAGGTGGAGAGTGGAGCTCTTAAGGTAATTGTTTAACTAAAAATCAGAACAATCCCATGGTTTGTCTAAAAGCCAAAAGCAAATCACTGTCGGTATGTTTTTGTTTTTTGAGTATGCCGCGTTATTTTTACGGTGAAATGTTTGAAACAAAACGGCAGTGTTATTTTAGAAACAGAACCAAGTAAATGCGTATTACTAAGAGAAAAAACTTCAGGGGGCTAGCTAATAGCTAAAAGTTTTATATAAGGAAAATAATATAATGCATTTAAAGAAAGTAGAAATATGTGGTTTTAAATCATTTGCCGACAAAACAATATTGGATTTTGAACCGGGGATCTCTGGTATTGTCGGTCCTAATGGATGCGGTAAGTCAAATATATCTGACTCTATACGTTGGTGCCTTGGCGAGCAGAGGGCGGGGTCAATGAGAAGTTCAAATATGCAGGAAGTTATATTTGGAGGCACTCAGACAAGATCTACTACTGGGATGGCAGAGGTTTCGCTTATTTTTGATAACTCAAAAAATGTATTGCCCATAGATTATTCTGAAGTTATTGTGACAAGAAGATTGTTTAGAAGCGGAGAAAGCGAATATTTTATTAATAAAACGCAGTGTAGACTTAAAGACATAAGAGATATGTTTTTAGATACTGGTATAGGTTTCGACGGTTATTCAATAATTGAACAGGGTAAAGTTGATTTTTTAACTACTGCAAATCCCGAAGATAGAAGGGAGCTTTTTGAAGAGGCTGCCGGTGTATCTAAATATAAAACAAGAAGAGAAGAGACATTAAGAAGACTTGAGAAAATAGATGCAGACATGTCGCGTTTAGCGGATGCGATTGTGATTCATAAACAGCAAATAACAGCTTTGGATATAGCGGCAAAAAAGGCAAAACAATATAAGAAGTATCAAGAAGATCTTGCCAAACACGAGATTGCTTCTTTAGCTTGGCACATATCTTACGGTGACAGTGAAATAGCAAGAATAAAAACGGATCTGGATCCAAAGATAAAAGAATTTGAATCGACAAATACTTTTATGGCTCAGCTTGATGTGGAGATGCAGAATATGCGTCTTACTTTAGATGAAAAAAATGAGCAGTATGTAAATGCAAACAAGGATTTAAGCGAAATAAAAATGCAAGTAGGTGTAGCTGATCAAATAATACAACATGCTATGCAGCGCCAAGCAGAAATAAAATCTGAAAAGGAAAAGCTTGAGCAGGAACTTGTAATAAATAAAGATAAAGTTGTTCAGATGGAAGAGCAGTTTAAGATTTTAAATACTGATGACGGGTCTTTAGCTTATGAAGTGGAGAATCTTGAGAAAGAATATAAAGAAAAAGAACAGCAGTACAATTCAATAAAATCTAAACTTCTTGGATTTGAGTCCAGAGAAAATGAAATTCGTTCAAAACTTTCAAGGTTTGAATCCGAAAAAGAACGACAGCTTAATTTAAAAGCAGAACTTTCTGAAACAAAAATACATCTCGATGCCGATACGGTGTCTTTACAAAGAATAATAACAAGACTTGAAAACGATGTTGAACCTACAAATCGGGAAATCGTTCTTATTGAATCTGAACTCGCTGCAGCTAATGAATCATTACTTTCTCTCGAGACTAAAAAGGAAAAAATAAACAAAACTATTTCTGAAAATGAAGAAAAACTTAAAACTTTTGAAAATCTTTTATTGCAGTACAAGGAATCACTTGCTTCTAATGATTCTCGTATAGCTACATTAAAAGAATTTGATCAACATGATCCAGTAAGATCTTCTATAAGGGCTGTATTAAGATTGGGAAATGTTGCAAGAGGCCCTATAAGCAGTTTAATTGATGCCGATGATGACGATAAAGATGAGCTTGTAGCATCAGCACTTGGTGAGAAATTAAATTATCTTGTGTGCGATACAACGGAGAAAGCGGAGCGAGCTATTAAGTTTTTGGAAGAAAACGGTTTAAGCAGGCTTTCATTTATAGTGGTCGAAAAAATTTCAGATTCTTGGCAAAGCTTCGGCATAGGATTACCAATGGGCTATACTGAATTGATAAAATATTTAAAATATAATTCAATGGACGAGAAGATTATTCGTTTTGTATGTTCTAATACGCTTGTTTTTGGAAATAAAATTTATGGAAATGTTGTTGTTCAAGGTGGTGGAAAAATATCTTTTGAAAAGCCCGTATTGATTGAAGAACGGATAAAGAAACTTCAGGAAGCATCAGAAGAGGTTAGGCAAAACATTTCTTCAACACAATCTGAAATATATCAAATCAATAATTTTCAAATTAACTCTCGTCTTGAAAAAGAGCGGGTTGGGTTTGATGCAATAAAAGTAAAAACTCAAATTGAGGGGAAGCATTCTCAGATTGAAGAGAAAAAAAAATATATAAGAAGTATTGCTGAAGAAATAAATAAGCATAAAGAAGAAATAACTGCTAAAAATGTAGAGATTGCTTCTTTTAACGAAAAAATATCTGCTTTTGAAACAAATCTTACAGGTTATGAGGATGAAGGAAATAAGTTTTATGAAGAATTAAAAATTATTGAAAGTGATATATTTTCTGTAAGAAAAGAAGAAGAACTTATTGCTCCATCGATGATGAATGCAAGAAGTAGTTGGGATAAGAAAGTAGCTGAGGTTGAAAATAAACAAAAAGGGCAACAATATCTTATCGATAATATCGCAAATATAAAACAGCAGATACAGCATGCTGAAAGTGGAATTGTTGAAGACGATGAAAAGCTTTCAGCTCTCCTTGCTTCTCAAAGGGCAGAGACTTTAAAAATACAGCAAATGTACGAAGCTCAAGCTCAAAAAGAAGCTGAAATACAAGTTTCTTTGACAAATAAGCAAATCTTGCAAGATACCCTAGACGCAAAAACCAATGAGTTGCATGATTTGCACGGTAAAGTTGACGGTTTAAATAATGAAGTAAACGCTATGCAGGTTGATTTAAAGAATTTTGAATATCAGAAAAATGATCTAGAAAAGAGACTTGCGGAAACATACGACAAGAGCTACGAGGAAATTAAAAACGATTTTGACGGTGTTGAAGTAAATAATGAAGAAATTGTTAGGATAAAAAGGAAAATGGAATCTTTAGGCTCTGTTAACCTTGCCGCTCAGGAAGAATATGACACATTAGAACAAAGATATAATTTTCTTTTAACGCAACAACAGGATTTATTAAAAGCCAAAGATGATTTGCACGAAGTTATAAAGAAAATTAATCAATCTACCATTGAAAATTTCAAAAAAACTTTTGATATTGTCAGAGAAAATTTTAAAGATCTTTACAGAAAACTTTTTGGTGGTGGAGAAGCAGATTTAATGCTTACGAACGAAAATAATTTACTTGAAAGCGGCATTGATATTTACGCTCAACCACCCGGAAAGAAATTGCAGAATATTTCTCTGTGTTCAGGAGGGGAAAAGGCTTTAACTGCTGTTGCTTTATTGTTTGCGTTTTTTATGGTTAAACCTTCCCCTTTTTGTATTTTGGACGAAGTTGACGCTCCCTTGGATGATGCAAATGTCGGCAGATACGATGCCATGATAAAGGAATTTTCTACAAAAACACAATTTTTGGTTGTAACGCATAACAGACGCACAATGGAAATGGTTGATATTCTTTACGGGGTTACGATGGAAGAGCGTGGTGTTTCAAAAATAATATCAGTAAAGATGAGTAAACAAGATGAGGCTACTGCGCAATGACAAAAATAAGTCTTGTTAAATGTTATGACTATAGCAAGACAGATAATGCCGTTCGAGAAGTGGTTAATCTTATTGGAGGCATGTCTGTTTTTATAAAACCTTCAGAAAGAATTCTTATCAAGCCAAATCTTCTGAGTCCTAAAGATCCATCTAAAGCCGTAACGACGCACCCCGAAATTGTAAGAGCTGTTACAAGGCTTGTAAAAGAAGTAGGCGCTGTGCCTCTTGTAGATGATAGTCATGGAGGAGCAATAAGGGATATAAACTTATGGAAAGTTACTTTAATGGAAAAGATTTGTGTAGAAGAAAATGTCAAGCTTGTCAATTTTGAGGCTGCAAGTTCAAAAGAATTTGATATAGGCGATAAAAATATAAAAAAGTAAATTTTTCAAATGCTGCTTTATGCTGTGACGGAATAATTAATCTTCCAAAGCTAAAAACTCATATGTCGATGAGTTTTTCAGCGGGCATAAAAAATCTTTACGGTTGCGTTCCGGGTCTTATGAAAGTGGAATATCATAAATATGCATCTAAAAATAAAGAGTTTGCAGATTTTCTTTCAAAAATCTATTTGTTTTTTAAAGATAAAATAAGATTTACCCTTGTTGATGGTATTTTGTCTATGGAAGGAAACGGTCCTAGTACTGGGGGATTGTTAGAAAAACAAATTTAATTGCTGCTTCAAGCGATGCTGCTGTTCTTGATGCATACTTGTTAAATGAGCTAAATTATAATATATCAGACAGTGATTTGTTAAAAAATTTGAAAATAACTAAAGATATCTTTAATAAAATTGAACTTGTTGGGGAATCGTCAAAAAATTTTAACTTTATGAATTTTAAATTTCCGAATTTAAGAAAATTAGATTTGCTTCCTAAGTTTATAGTACGCATTTTAGATAAATTGTTATTGGTGAAAGTAGATATAAATAAAAAATATGTGTAAAATGCATGCTTTGCATAAGGGCATGTCTGATTGGTGCAATACGACATAAAAGCAATGCGCATATATATGTCTATACAAAAAAGTGTATAAGTTGCTTTTGTCGCCAGGAAATGTGTCCGAGTAAGCAGTCGGCTTTAAAAAAATATACTTGCTAAGATTTTTATTAAGGATAGTTAACAGATGGCTAAAAGAACAAATTTTCAGAACTATGTTGAATATCTCTCTCTCAATATGATAGCTTTTATTGTCAGATTATTTCCTCTCAAAGTTTCAGTTAAATTTAGTCAGTATATAGCGATATTTGTGTATTATTTTATTCCAATCAGAAAAAAACATGTTTTAGCAATGCTTACTCAGTCTTTTCCCGAAAAATCTCAAAAAGAAATAAAACTAATAACGAAAAACGTATATAAGAATTTTATGAGAACTATCGTTGAAATCATATATTTTCCTATCATGACAAACGAAGAAATTAAAAAACTTCTTGTTTGTGCAAACGAACATCTGGCCGAGCAATCTTATGCTTTGGGAAAGGGAACCATTTTAATGTCTGCTCATTTGGGGAATTGGGAGCTTACTGCTTTGGCCTTTTCAAAAATATATCCGATGTCTGTGGTTGTTGCGTCTCAGTCAAATATATTCGTAGATAAAATGATGAATGATATACGTACTCGCCATGGTTTTAATATTATAAACAGAGACAAAATGGCGTTTAGGGCAGTTTTAAAAGCTTTAAAAAGAAACGAATTCGTCGCTATTTTGTCTGATCAAGATGCGAGTCATCAGGGGTGCTTCGTTCCATTTTTTGGACGTTTAGCTTCAACTCCGAAGGGAGCCGCTCTTTTTGCGTTAAGAACGAAATGTCGTATAATCATTGCTTTGGGCATAAGACAAAACGATGGAGTTATGAAAGTTGAGTTTACACAAGTTCCGATGCCTAATACCGGCGACAAGGAAAAAGATATAGAAATAATTAATACTTTTTACTCAAAGAAACTCGAAGATGCCATACGTAAACATCCTGAACAGTGGTTCTGGTTTCATCGCAAGTGGGATACTCGTCCTAAAGATATAGTCAAATCACTTTAAGTTGCATCATACTGTAGCTTCAAAGATGCGATCAACTTGCTATAAAAATCTTCTGTTTCCTGCCACATACCTTTTTTCTTTAAAAATGACATTAAACCCCTCACACAACTTAAGTATTAAATTTTAGAATTACAAATACTCACAACCCAAGTTAAATCGCAGTCCAAAAGGTCTTTTGTAATTACTATATCTGTCTTTAGAGACTATTTCGAACCTTTTAACAAATACTTTGACATTTTCCACTATAATCATCTGATGAAATCTCTCTATTTAACTCCTTATCTTCTTTTGTCAGCTTTTGAGTGCTTCTTTGATTGAACTTCTTATCTTCTTTTGTCAGCAAATGCTTCTTTGATCTCTTTTTTTAGGGTTAG
>BNVT01000058.1 GCA_025998295.1 Endomicrobiia bacterium | reverse complement strand
CAAACGACCATCAATACGGATTAGCTTCTTGTTTGATGTTTTTGAACTATTAATTACAGACATATAATTGACAAGTTGAAGTTTTGAGAGTGTAGCGATTAAAGTTTTTTATGAGTTTTGATTTGTTAAACTAGCCTCGCAAGCAAGCTGTAGGGAACCGCTTAAAGTAGTAGAATTAGGCTATGGAAACGCTCAAAGATGGACAGTATGTGCATATTAAGATACACTATTGTTTCGTAACGCTCATAAAGTATAGAAAAGCTATATTTGGGAATTTAGAGCGTTGTAATAGCCTACAAATAACAAAAGAAATTTAATAACGCTACGAACGTAGAGTTTGAGCAAGAACAATTACAGCTCTTCAATTTCCACAGTTTATAATGTAGATCTTGTGCGTAATATTTACTACAATGATGAGGGAAAACCAATAAGCAATGATAAATTGAGTTGAAATTGTCATAGTTTATGATTTATAATAAGACTTATAACAACTATCTAGAAATATAATTTATACGGGATGTTAATGTAAAATTGTTTTACTATAAATAACGCAAAATTGAGAGTGGAAATGAAAAAAATTATAATTGCTTCTTCAATCTTGTCTGCAAATTTTGCGGCATTGGCACAAGATGTAAATGTGATGGAAAGAGCTGGTGCGGAGTGGGTCCATGTTGATGTAATGGACGGACACTTTGTTCCTAATATCACGATAGGATCTGTGGTTGTAAAGTCATTAAGAAAGACAACAAATTTGTTTTTTGACGTACATCTTATGGTAACAAATCCTGAGAAATACTGGCAGGATTTTAAAAAATCCGGGGCGAATTTAATAACTTTTCACAGTGAAGTCGAATGCGATAGAAAAAGACTTGTAGAAGATATAAAATCATCTGGTATTAAAGCTGGTATATCTATAAAACCCAAAACTCCTGTTTCTGAAATAGAAGAATTGCTGCCTTGTCTTGATTTGGTTTTGGTTATGACCGTAGAACCGGGTTTTGGTGGGCAGTCTTTTATGAAAGACATGGTGCCGAAGATAAAAAATTTAAGAAAACTTATTGATGAAAATAAATACAACTGTGTTATAGAAATTGATGGAGGGATAAATTCGCAAACCTCTCCGATTTGCATTAAAGCGGGGGCAGACGTTTTGGTAAGCGGTAGTTATATTTTATCAGCAGCTAATCCCTCTGAAGCAATAAAATCACTTTTAATATGAAAAAACTAAATACTTTATTGGTTACATTATTTATGTTGTTTGTTACCCCGTATTCTTATGCGGCAAAAAAAGAAGCTGTTCCATCGCATGTTGTTAATGCAACTGTTAACGGAAAATCTTTTCGTGGAGTAAGCGCATATAGGGTATCAGCTCAAACAAAATATTTTTCTGTTAAAGAAGTTGCTGGATTGTATAATGCAACTCTTGAGTGGAAACCTGTAAGTTTACAGGTAACAATGAATTTCGGTAATAGGAAGATAGATATCAAAGCAAACAGTACCGAAGTTGTATTCGGGAGAAAGTCAAAAAAAATGTCTCTTCCTTCAAGATTAATAAAAAATAACATCTACATATCTCCAGAAGTTATTACTTCAATGGAATTTTCAGATATTACAGGGACTGATACTGTATGGAATCCAGCATCTTTAGCGTTAAATGTAACACGCAAAGCAGATACTTCAGCTGTAAAGCACCCAAATACTAATGATGCTATGCAAAATGACAATCCTAGAGCTATGGATTTGACTCCTCCTGCAAAATACGGACAAGCACATATAAGCGAAGTTGTATCTGTAATTGAAAATAGCGAAGATAATAAGGATCTTGAAAAAGTGTCGGTTGCAAAATTTGAAAGCGACAATATCATTGATGACAGCTCTGCAATAGTTGATGATGCGGTGATAATTGCTTCAAAAAACAAGAAAAAGCACTATGGACACAAAAAAATTATAGTTCTTGATGCCGGACACGGTGGAAAAGACCCTGGTACTATTGGTCGTAACGGAACAAAAGAAAAAGACATGAACCTTGAGATAATGCGGGAACTTAAATTAATTTTTGGCAATAATGATGATTACGAAATCGTTTTGACAAGACAAGACGATACATTTATTCCTCTTGTTGAAAGACCAAATATAGCAAATGAACATAATGCAAATTTATTTATATCTTTGCATTGTAATGGGAATGTTAACAAAAAAGCTAACGGATTTGAGATTTATTTCTTGTCTGAAAATGCTACAGATTCACATGCAGCTGCAACTGCAAGTCTAGAAAACTCTGTTTTGGGGTTAGAGGGGAAACCTAGCAAAGGACGCTCTTTACTTCAAAATATGTTGTGGTCTATGATTGCGACTGAACATATGAACGAGTCTGCAGAGTTGAGCGGTTTTATAGCTGCTGAAGCTTCAAGCAGACTAGAGATACGTAATAGAGGTGTAAAACAAGCAAATTTCTATGTATTAAGAGGAGCTCAGATGCCTGCTGTACTCGTAGAATGCGCTTTTTTAACAAATTATAAAGAGGAAGAAAAACTCCGTTCAAAAAAATTTCGTGCAGCAATAGCAGATGCCATATATCAAGGGGTAGTGAAATATTATGAAAAAAAAACAAAAGAGCAAAACAATGAATAATAATCCCATAGGTATTTTTGATTCAGGTTTTGGCGGTTTAACGGTAATGTCTGCAATAAATAAAGCTCTTCCCTTGGAAAATCTTATTTATTTTGGAGATACCGCACATGTGCCTTATGGGACAAAATCAAAAAAAGCTATAATAAAATTTTCAAAAAGAATATCGTCATTTTTAATTAAAAATAAAGTGAAGATGATTGTAATAGCTTGTAACACAGCATCTGCTTTTGCTTTGTCGGTTTTACAAAAAACTTTTAAAGTGTCTATAATAGGCGTAATAGAACCAGGATCAAAAGCCGCTGTGTCTATGTCAAAAAATAAAAAAATAGGCATTATAGGTACGGACGGTACAATAAGTAGTAAATCTTATCCTAAAGAGATAAATAAAATTTCCAAATCCGATGTCTATCAACAGTCTTGCGCATTGTTTGTCCCTTTAGTTGAAGAGGGTTGGGTTGAGGGCGAAATTGCAGACAGCGTAGTAAAAAAATACATAAAACCTCTTTTAAGCAAAAATATAGATACTTTAATTTTAGGCTGTACGCATTATCCTCTTTTGAGGAAGACTTTAGAAAAAAACATAGGTAACGGCGTTGTTCTTATAGATTCCGCAAAGGCTACAGCTCAAGAAGTTAAAAATGTTTTAATACAAAAATCTTTGCTTTCCTCAGGAAAAAGCAAAAAGTTTTTAAAATTTTATGTAAGCGATAATCCAGAGAAATTCCAAATGATAGGCAGCAGATTTTTTTCAAAAAGAATATCCGTCGTTAAGAAAGTAGAAATGGAGCAAATATGAAATATAAACTTTCTGTTGCAAAAAGTTTTTCTTCCGCTCATCGTTTAAGAGAATATAAAGGCAAATGCGAGAATTTACATGGGCATAATTGGAAAGTAAAAATCACTTTTTGCGGTACTGAACTTAACAGTCAAGGCATGCTTATAGATTTTAGCGATATAAAAAAACATTTAGGTAAAATCATTTCTTACTTAGATCATAAGTTTTTAAATGAGATTGCCCCTTTTGATAAAATCAACCCTACAGCTGAAAATATTGCATCATTTATTTTGGAGCAGCTTAAACTTGTAGAAACTAAAGATGCAAAAGCATTTGAAGTTGAGGTATGGGAAAGCCAATCTTCATCAACAATGGTTAGTTTTTCTTGATGTAGTACGTCGATACACTGTGGAATCTCAAGGCAAAACACATGCCGTGTTGCTTCGTCGTTTAAATTTACCCTCGAATGCCTTGTTAGGCCTGGCGTTAAGAAAAACGAATCTTTGATTTCTAATGAGATGACCAGCCATAATCAAGCATCGCTTTGTAATATTTCTTCTTTTAACTTTTGATAGCTGCTACTAAACTTGTACTTATATTGCGATTCCCTATAGTCTCCCCCAAATGCCGACTTTGACAATACTAACACTGGAGGTGCTTGAATGCGTTTGAATACATTGGCATATAACTTATTAAAAAACCATTCGATATGCTCAATAAACTTAATAGAATTTTTCATGCCGTATTTATCAAACATATTGTTTTCTTCCATACAACTATGCTTTGTTTTGAGATATGTTTTAAGTATTTTTTCCGGCGTCTGTTTTTTATATTCCATAAATTGTTCCAAAAGCCAATCGTCAAAACCCCATATCATAGGGTCAAATTGATTTTCTTTTAATTCTGCCGAAGGCAATATCTGACCAATATTAAACTTATAGTTCTTGTCAGGTATTAACTCTTGAGGTATTATTTGTCCATAAGAAGAGTTTATGTACCTAGCCATTTCCCATATTTCTGTCTTTGTTAAATCCCCTAAAGGACACCACGCACCTGCCAAATCACCATAAAGAGTGCCATACCCTAAGGCAAGTTCCACCTTATTTGTATTATTTATCAATACGGCATTATTTTCTGAAGTCTGCGCCATTAAAATTATAGTTCTGATTCTTGCTTGAAGATTTTCTTCCGTTATAGATTTAAGATTGGATCCTTGCGTTAAAGTTTTATTAAACTCTTCTAAAATGTCATTAATTGCAATAAATTTTAATTTAACGCTAAGCCTATCGCATAGTTTTGAAGCCGCCTGCTTTGTTTTGTCTGAATTGTAAAATGTTGGAAGGTTGTAAGCTAAAATTTTACTTTTTCCTACAGCCAAAGAACATAAAACCATATTCAATGCAGAATCTATACCACCGGATAATCCAAACACATACTTAGGATTACCTAGCATTTCGTCCATAGATTTATAGGCCTCTTGTACTGCTAAAAACTTTTGTTCTACCTGAGAAAGATTTTTACGATTATTGTTTCGAGACAGAAAATTCTCTGTGATATGCGTATAATAAGAGTCCTTATTTATTACAATCAAACCCTCCTGATAAGGAGCTATTTCAAGAGGTTCAAAATCCTTAGGTTTTATTCCTTCATCAAGTTTGAGTCTGTCAAATACTGGTTGATCGAGATTGTCGATAAGAGTCGCCCATTGCCTTTCTCCTGCTCTGGAGTAAACCCTACTATCGCCGTCAAATGTGACTATGGCTTTGCCATTATTTTGTGTCCCTACACAGTTTACGTAATAGAACGGCACAAATTTGTCACCTACTAAATTTTTCAATTCTTTTATTCTGTTGTCTCTGGCTATCGATTTGCCTACAGAAAACGGAGATGCTGAGATATTTATAATAAATTCCGCTCCCTGCTTAATTAGCTCTTGCGTAGGATTGATTTTATAATCACTGCTCCATAAATCTTCACAAATTTCCAATCCTATTTTCATTCCGCTGGAAAGCGTTACTACATCGCAAGTACTTAGCTCATAAGATTCCAAAGCATCTGATGAAAAATATCTTTTATCATCAAACATTCTATAATTAGGAAGCAAAGATTTTCTTCTTACAATTATATTTCCTGACTGCGCCACATAGACCGCATTATATTTTCTTACTCTACCGTCCTCATTTTTTCCATCTCCTAGATCAATATTGCCGTAGACAACAATTATATCGACTTCTTTTGCCAAATCACTTATTTTATCATTGTACGATAAAAGCTCATCGACAAATTCGTCTTCCGTCCATCTGTCACTCATTAGATACCCCGGTATACACATTTCGGGGAAAGCTACCAAATCTGCACCAAGGTTTTTAGCCTTTTTTGCAAACGATACTAAGTTTTGATAATTTTCTCTAGGATTTCCTTGTTTAACGCGCATTTGCGTCAGTGCTATTTTCATTATATACGCTACACCGTTTTTAACGAATTCGACTACTAATTTATTTTCTCCACCTTTGTTTTGTAATTTTATTCTTTGTATATAATTCCAACATCCGACAATCTCTTAACCAAAGCAGCAGCAACTTCGTGAGCTTTACCAACAAATTTTTCTCCACCAGTTCTCTTTGGCGGTGTAAAAACTTTCATAACCTGAGTGGGAGATCCATTAAGACCCGTTTTTTTAATATCAGCACCAATAGCAGCAGCATCAAGCACTTTAATAACAGCCTTTTTAGCAGCCATTTTACCTTTAAGCGATGCAACTCTAGGATTATTTATTTCTTTAACAACTGTTAAAAGGACAGGAACTGGGCTTTCTATCAAATCATACCCATCCTCCATCATTCTTTCAACTCTAATCAGTTTATCATCAACAGCTTCTATTTTTTTAACATAAGCTATATGTGGGATATTAAGCATTTCCGCAATTCCTGGACCAACTTGAGCAGTATCGCCATCAGATGCCTGCTTTCCGCAAATTATGATGTCATAATATCCAATAGTTTTTATTGCCAATGATAAAGTGTAAGATGTTGCTAGAGTATCCGCTCCGCCAAAAGCTCTATCACTTACCAAAACAGCTTCATCTATTCCCTTCGAAACGGCTTCTCTTAAAGCATATTCAGCCTGGGGGGGACCCATTGTAACAACACTAACCTTTCCTCCAATTCTTTCCTTAATTCTTACGCCTTCTTCTATGGCATATTCATCAAAAGGATTTATTGTGGATTCTACACCGTCTCTTTCGAGTCTACCATTTTCAGGATCAATTTGCACATTAGTCGTGCTAGGCACCTGCTTAATGCAAACAATTATATTCATTTTTCCATCCTTTCAACTTAACTCTCAAGCATAACGAAAACAAGATCTTCTTTTTGCTTGTTTTTATGATAACTACTTAATTGTTAAACTATTGCCCCATAAGCAAGCTGCGGGGAACCGCTTAAAGTAGTAGAATTAGGCTATGGAAACGCTTAAAAGTGGACAGCATAACTATCATTTTGTAACGCCCAAAAAAGCATAGAAAAGCTATATTTGGAATTTAGAGCGTTGTAATAGCCTAATTCAAATAACAAAAGAAATTTAACAACGCTACGAACATAGAGTTTGGACAAGAACAATTGCAGTTCTTCAATTTCTGCTGCTGATACAGCGCGTCTTGCTGTGCGGAGGCTCATTTACTGGAGCCCCCTGATTTAATGGCATTGGTCTGATTTCAAAGATTCATGTAATGATAAGTGAGAGTTCCCCAACGCCCCAAGGCTTACCGCTAAGTGCTTATAAGATTACATAGGCTTTTAATTCTGTCTTATATAACTCTATCTTTATATATCATAATTCTTGA
>BNVT01000057.1 GCA_025998295.1 Endomicrobiia bacterium | reverse complement strand
TATGTTACAATGCCAGTAGTTTGAGTTGCAAAGACCTATAAAAAGTATGTTACAACACCAGTAGCTGCAAAGACTTACTTTGAGGATGTTGTTGTTTGAAAAAGACTTACAGAATGTGAAAAAACAATGATAGTGATTTGGAACCTGGGATAGCGGAGTCTTTGAATCACGCTGAGTTGCTTGAAATAAAGGATGTTGAGAAACTTTTGTCCTCCAGTTTAGGTATACCTTAGGTTGAGTAGACTAAAAGATAAAGGAAAGCTTACTCACCGCTCCTTTTAGTGGTATCCAGTAGAAATGACGGATATTTATTAAAGCAATAGATAAATCAGTAAGCAAAGTGTGATAAGCACCAAACACTAGAAAAGTCAGTAGAATAGACGTGAAGATAAAACGGATAAATGGATAAGAGGAGCAAGGATGGAGAATTTAAAATATTCATTATCCTTCCTCTTTTTTCTTTGCCAATGATATTTTGATTCTTTTTTCGTGTCATTTTACGTGATATGATGCAAATTGGACATAACCGCAAAAAAGTTGCATAGCACTTCTCATAGTTCAACATACTACGTCAAGAAAAACTAAAACAAGAGTGTCATGAGAAAAACAAAATTATTGATTCGTTTTCATTAACAAAGCACTTAAGCTTACTAGTTAAGCCCAGCACTTACGCTAGATTAAAAGCGCAAAGCAAAAACAAGGATTTGAGCATAAATGAAATAGCAAACCAAGTCCTTCGAGTATTATGTAAATAGGTAAAAGACGCAGTTGATGGCAAAAGACCAACAAAGAAACATGGCAATTGAGGATTTGACAAATTAAACAAGAAAAAATGAAATGGTTTTAAAAGTGTTTGAGAATCTCAAAAGAAGGAAAAAGGCTTAAGAAAAAGAGTCTCAATGTCTGCAAATATATTTTTTATCATTACTTGCATTTGGCACCTACTATAAACATTACAATGTTTAAAAGTGTCATCGCTATCTTTCACAAAACTCACATAGACTTTATGTAGCAATGCTTTTTTATCATTTGACTTTATGCAAATAATAACTTATACTGGTGTGTACTAAATGCTTTAAAGGACTTGTTATGAAAAGACACACTATGACAAAACTTGTTTCTTGGAAAAATAAAGTTAATAAAATGCCGCTGATAGTTGAAGGCGCTAGACAAGTAGGAAAAACTTGGCTTATACAGGAATTTGGGAAAACACAATACGATAACACTGTTTATATAAATTTTGATATTAATATTAAATCCCGCGAGATATTTCAAAAAGACATAGACCCTCATACCATTATAAATAAGCTTGAATTACTAAGCGCTTCTAAAATAGATCCCCACAACAATCTCATCATTTTTGATGAAATTCAAGAGTGTACTAGAGCACTGGGCTGTCTTAAATATTTTTGCGAGCAAGCCCCAGAATACAATATTATCGCTGCTGGCAGTATACTAGGTGTTGCAACACATGCTAATAGTTCTTTTCCTGTTGGTAAAGTTGAAACATTGAGTTTGTATCCTTTAAATTTTTCAGAGTTTTTAGAGGCTATAGGCGAAACCAGATACCAACAAGCTTTAACGAACAAGGATTATAATATTTTTACTGTTATAGAAGACGACTTAATATCTAAACTAAAACTTTATTATTTTATCGGTGGTATGCCAAAAGCAGTACTTTCATATATACAACAACGTAACATGCAAGAGGTTAGATCGATACAGGAAAATATCATAGCAAATTACGAAAAGGATTTTTCAAAACACATAAATAGGCTTCTATTCCAAAAGTTGCAATGATATGGAACGTCATACCGGCACAACTTGCCAAAGAAAAAAAGCAATGGGTTTATAAAAATGTAAAAGAAGGTGCAAGGGCAAGCCAATATGAAGACGCACTGTATTGGTTAGAGCAAGTAGGATTGGTTTATAAAATAAGCAGGGTTAATAACACAAAAATTCCCTTATCAAGTTATCGAGAAACAGCCTTTAAATTATATATGCTTGACGTTGGTTTATTATCTGCAAAGGCAGGCCTAACCATACAGAATTTGGTAGATACAAATCAAGAACTTTTTAGCCATTTCAAAGGGGCTTTAACAGAACAATACGTTTTACAAGAACTAACCAGTATTGAGATAAGACCACAAATTTTCTACTGGGCAAACGATAGAAGTAAAGGAACGGCAGAGGTTGATTTTATCATTCAAATTAACGGGAATGTTATACCAATTGAGGCAAAATCCTCTATAAATTTACAGGCAAAAAGCTTAAAAGCCTACATTGATTACTACAAGCCAGATATTGCAGTTCGTACGAGTTTAGCAAGATATAATAAATCCAAAACGATATATGATATACCGCTATATCTTATAGGACAATTAGCAGACATTATAATGCAAAGAAAATAAAAATATTATTTAATAAGTTAGCTGGTATGTATCTAAACATTGGTATTGATAATTTAATCAGTTATGATATCCAAACATTGATAATTTAATCATGGTATTTGTTAGAAGTTTACAACAAGCACACAAGTAAATGCATATAGTATGGAAGAAAGGCTTGAATACTTGCAAAATAACATTAACAGACGTTGAAAAACTATAAAACAAAGCAGGTGAATTTAGACAAAATAATCTAAAAAGACTAAAAGGAGCGACGTAATGGACACTGAAAAGATTATTAGTGGTAAACTACTTAAGTTTGTAAGATTTACGATATGGGTATTATGTTCATGGACAATACTACTCTCAAGTATTATACATAATTTTCTTTGTAATTGGCTTTATATATGCTCCTCGATGGATAGCTAGCTTTATGCATGCTGTTTATGGACAATACTAGTCTTGATATTAAGCATAACTGGCATTATATATGGTGGTTTTACAAATGACTTTATGGATAGCTTTATGCATGCTGTTTATGGACAATACTAGTCTTGGTGTTTAAGTGCAATTTGGGCAATAATTTATCTAGATGGAACTAACAAATAAACAAAAGCAAATCCGTAAAGAAAGCTATAACAAGTAGCTATAACGGCATTAAATTAAGGAGAAGTATTACAAACGAAGGAAATCTAGTACCAGACGACCAACGAACCCCGAGCGAGCTCAAGAACAAGCTAGAATTGCACAAATAGCATCAGGGGGAAGCTAGAAGGCAGAAACGAAGATACAAAGAGATAGCAGAAGCAGTCTTGTCTATGCAGATAACTACAGATTTGCTACATGGAAACATCAAGCAAATGGCGCAAAGCGACTACGAGAACAAGACCATGACCATAAAGGAAACAAAAGCGACAGTCGCAAGCTGTCAAGGTCTTTGGCAGGCAAGTTTTTCAGCATAAATTAAGAAGTTAAATAAATTACCATGGAGGGCAAAAATGTGGGAAAAATAGGTGAAAATCCCAAGGAAGAGTTAAGAGAGCCTAAAACATACAGCATACAAGCATGTCGGGATTGTGGAAAGATTTCTAGCAAAGTGGTAGATGTTAAGGAGTTAATATAAAAACACCAAGCAAAATAGTTTTGAAGAATGACAAATACCAGAAGCCAAACTAAATGCGCAGTTCTTCTATGACCAAAAGTATAAAAAGGTTGCTGCGAAATATCCATCTTTACTGATAGTAATACTAGTAAAGATTTATTGCATGCTAAAGAAATGTTTAAAAAGATTTACTCGAGTTTTGAATAAAAACTGTTAATGAAAATTTAAATCTAATAGAAGAACTCGAAAAATATGGGTTGGAAATTTGTGAAAAAAGCTAGGGTTATATCAAAGAAAGAGTTCCATTCCCTATCATTCTTACGATAATGCATTTAATTATATTTTTTCAATTAGTTGCGCAGACTAGTATCGGTGTTAGAACTTTAAACAAAGCAAGTTAATAAAATTTATAAAAAGCAAATGAAATGATCTCTATAAGGATGGATAAGAAGGAAGTCATGTAATTTATAGAAATGATATACTCAAATAGATAAACATCGTTATAGCTGTTAACAGAAACGATGCCCATAATTATCTTGTTTTAAAAATAAGAAAAGTACTTAAGATGACATATGAAGAACTTGAGGGAGAATTAAAAGATTTTTAAGTGGGGAAGGAATAAAGTGGGACTAGACCACGTCAAAGACCAAGACGAACTTACTGAATCAGATATCAAAAAACAAATGGACAGTGATGGAATAAAACAGGAAATCACTCAAGATGCTGCAACAAAAGAAGCAACAGCCTATATAACAAGGCTTTTGAAAAAACGTAAATGGACTGGCGAGGAAGCAGGTAAAACACTAGTATACAACTTGGTAAAAAATGCAAAGTCCAAACCGACTGTCAAAGAGGCTAGCAAATGGCAAAAAATAATTAAGATCCATAACCAAAAATTGCAAAATTTCACTGAAACTAACAAACTCATGTACTTAAAATATCACGCAATTTGGCAGTGGCTCTTAAGAGCGCACGCATTAGCAACAGCACATCAACAATCCTTTTTTTATAGAGGCGTAAAAATTAGCGAAACGGTCAAAAGGATAAATACCGCAGAATTCATATCCCATCATATTACGTTAATCTATCCCAAAATAGACTCTCATCTGTATTCTCGTTTAGATACGCTTGATAAATTTACAGAAAACAAAGAAAAGGAACAGGAAATAGAGAGTATAAAATCAGCAAGAACTATTTTATTAGAAGAATTTTATTTTACACGTGGGTATTGTAAGGCTATTGAATTGATTGCAGACTACCTAAAGATTAATGCACTAAACATACTACAAGTAAGGATGCGTTCGCTTTACAAAAATATGGAAGCGATAAACGACTCTATAAAAACGACTGCTTCAAATATTAATGACTACGTCTCCAAAGACAAACAAGCAAAGAAACTAGAAATACTAAAGAAGGTTTTTGAACCAATAGAGATAACATGGCACATATCAGATAATACCATTGCCCTAGCGAAAGATTGGTTAAAAAAAAGAGAAGTATTTCAAAAGGATGCTTTATATTTTATAGAACTCTTTACTGCACAAGAAGAACCACAATGACACAAGAAAATGAAAAAGATAGTATAGAACTTGATGTAAAGCCTGATTTTGACACACCACTATTAGAAAACCGACAAGATTTTTGTGCATATCAAAGCCCACAGCTCTCCAGTTTTATGGCACTAAGAAAAAAGAGTGGACAAAAAGGAACGATAAACAATAAGCCAGTGGAATTATTTAATGACGGCAATTATCAGTTACAGCTTGATTATGATAAATTGAGATGCGGTTTAAACATCAATACCAATAAATTTTTATTATTTGTTTTAAAAAAGACATCCCGACAAATACCATCAAAGACACCGCTTGAAGACATAAACAGCATAGACAGAACAATAATAATTAAACAAAAAGAAATAAAAGAGTTTTTTGGGATAAAAGATAAGAAACACGCAAAAGATATAATGATAAGTTCATCCCAAATATTATTACATTCTAACCATACTTTTACTTTTACACGCTACAACAAAAAACAAATCTCTTGCGAAACAGGGTTCAATATGACCATATTAGACAAATACGACTATCGAAATGGGGTAGTAAAATTGCAATTTTCTGATAATTTTTTAAGATATATACCGCAACAATATATAGCGCAATATCCAAACAACATAGGGCAATATTCCGACACAGCCTATCAAATAACGAGGTATATCTGTGAGTTGTACAGAATACAACAAATAAAAAAACGTGAGAATTGTGTATTGATAAGCATAGAAAAATTATTAGAAAAGACGAATACTATACCCACAATATGCGAATTAAATGATAGTAATGACCGTCACTATAATCGCGAAATTGTTGAACCGCTAGATAGAGCAATTGATGAAATAGAAAGTTACGGGTATTTCAAATCAATATATTATTGCAACTTAAAAAGCAAACCATTAACAGGAGAACAACTCAAATGCGGAGAGTATATGAAATATAAAAACTTTAAGACCCTATCTGTTATTTTTATATTCCACGAATATGATAAATCACAAGTGAACGAAAGTATAAAAAAACAAAAATTATTTAAATAAGCTCATAAACTCAAATTTTTTTAAATTTAATCAATGGAATTATTTCCTAAATTATTTAAATACAAATAGCACACGGTAGAAACTAACTGTAAATCTTATCACGTTTACCTACATCTACAATCAAAATCAGTAAAATATCATCTTGAATGTTGGCAATTAGTCTATACTTGCCTATACGATAACACCACAAACCATATAAATTATGCTGCAATGCTTTTCTAAAACAACGTGGATTTTCCAATAATTGGCAGCGATCAAGGAATTTAGCAATTAATTTTTGAGTTGATTTGTCTAAACCGTCAAAAGCTCTACTGGCATTTTCTTCAAAATCAATTTTATAAGTTATTACGTTCTTTTAGAGTTTCCCAAGAAACAGTCTTTGTTTTTCCGCTATCAATATCATCAAGTCGTTGCTTAGCAATGTAGGCGTCCTCCAAATCCTCCAAATGCTCCTTGAGTGCCTCTTTGACATAAAAACTCTTGGTACGTCCCGTCCGCTTTGTAAGACGTTCTAGTCTACTTACGAGCGTATCATCTACCCTAATATTAATCTGTTGCATTTGCACCTCACTCTATTTTTACTGCTATACAAGTATAGCATATTTAACAACAAAAAATCGCAAAAAGGTGGGGTAATCAACCACAAAAGGTGGGGTAATCAACCACAAAAGGTGGGGTAATCAACCACAAAAGGTGGGGTAATCAACCACAAAAGGTGGGGTAATCAACCACAAAACAAGAGTGAAAAACAGCCTAATATATATAATATATATAACACATGCAAGTTGCCGGTCTTAAAAATCCGGCACTTGCTATAATTGCAACAACACAACAGATAAAAGCAAAAGCTTTACAGCTATTTCGGGGGGATACCCCGCTTAGGCTACTTGCCCAAACAGAGCCTAACTGCCATAACGGCAAAGACAACGACTTTTTCATATAGAAAGACTTTAACGACAACAACAACACTTTGAATAGATATATGCCTGTTAAATGGCAGGAAACGGTCTCAATTCGTTTAAAACACCAATACATGTTAAATCCCTAGTTCTCATAAAACAAAGTGTTAAAATCAATTCTAAAAGCATTGAACACGGTTTTAAAGGCAAAAGATGGCACGGACACAAGCAGAAAGGTAATATAGAAGCAATCTTTCCACGATCTTACGAGTTTGAGATATTGTAGTGGATTTAGTAGCGAAATATAAAAAAACAAGAGGAGTTTTGAAATGGAAGAGCAAAGTAACATTGAAGAACTTAAATACTTTACAGCAAAAGAAGCCAAAAAAGCAGTAGCAGAAGCGATAAAACAGCAACAACCGCTCATTGTAACAAGCGAAATGGACTTAATCAAAGAAGAATGTGAAGGTGTAAAGCTAATAATAGATA
>BNVT01000056.1 GCA_025998295.1 Endomicrobiia bacterium | reverse complement strand
AAACATCATGGAAATCAATGTTTGTGATTTGGTTATTACTCTTACAGCCGCAGGCTCCAGTGATAATAAAAAATGACATGAGAGATACTGCAAACTTTTTTAAGTAAGTTTTTATGATATAAGCTCCAATCCAAACAATTCTGTTTATCTTTGAAGGTTTAAAGGTATTATACCCTTATATTTCAAGAAATACAATTTTCTAACGAGAAAAGAGTATAAATTTAACAAAAACAGGTAGTTTAAGCAAAGCAAATACAAACTTTACTTGCCCCCATTAACTACTATTCTAACTGCTTACCCTATCGTCCTATGTACATAACTTTCAAGGAATAAAATTAACAAAAAACAGGTAGTTTAAGCAAAGTAAATACAAATTTTGTCTACCCTATTAACTACTATTCCAATACTGCTTGTTCAGCCGGCTTCTTGAAGTAAATACAAACTTTGTCTACCCTATTAACTACTATTCCAATACTGCTTGTTCAGCTGCTGCTTGAAGTAAATACAAACTTTACTTGCCCCATCAAGCATCACTCTAACTGCTTCTTGCAAAAAAACAGGTAGTTTAAGCAAAGTAAATACAAATTTTGTCTACCCTATTAACTACTATTCCAATGCTGCTTGTTCAGCCGGCTTCTTAAAGTAAATACAAACTTTACTTGCCCCATCAAGCATCATTTTAACTGCTTACTCTTGTTTTGGCACAAGATGTGAATGCGAAGCAAAATATGCCTAAAGACTTATACTCTCCTAAAGCCTATTTGTTTTGGGACTAATTACTATCTCAAGTCAGATTTGCGTATGTTGCATCTAAGTCTTAAAACAGGTTTTGGAGCAGTAATCATTTTGCTGTCATTATACGACAGTGCTCCCACGGATCTTCTAACAAATCCCCTAGGAGCTGTAGTGTGAGGGTCGTAACTCTGGGCAGGGAGAGCGACCCTCGTTTGTTTAGTCTGCCTCACTTTGAGAAAATTAAGCGATGATATACAACATACAACTCTTAGCTTCCTTTATTAAATCAACAATCTTTTTCTCGGTTATTCTTGAGTTATAAAAATCTCTCTTGTTTTTTGTGCTAGCTTTGACCCATTAGCAAAGCCTTCTATGCATTTTAAATCTTTCAAACGCTTCATGACAAACTTCAAACACTTCTTGATATACTTGATTGTTGAACTATTGCCTCACAGAGCAAGCTATGACAAACCGCTTAAAAGTAGTACAACTAGGCTATGGAAACGCTCAAAGATGGACAGCATAGTGCATAATCATCATTTTGTAACGCCCATAAAGTATAGAAAAGCTATATTTGGGAATATTTGAGCGTACAACATAGCGCATGTAAATTTTGCAACGCCCTAAAGCATAGAAAAGCTATATTTGGAAATATTAGGGCGTTGTAATAATAGTCTAAATAACAAAAGAAATTAAAATAACGCTACGGACATAGAGTTTTTAGCAAGTTGGAATAGATGGCAACCACCCATTATCCACTTAAGTTGCAGCTCAAAGTTCTTTCCGACGCCAAGTAATACAAGTTATCAAAAGTATAACAGCGCTAGAGTATTTCGAGTCACATTGATTTAAATAAAGAACTTTGAGGGTGGCGTAGTAGAAGCGATGACTTTATTGCAACAGTAGCAAGTAGGAAACAGAAGGTATTCTCAAGGCCTATGTTACTAAACAGGGGGGGGTCAAAGATCCACAGCAACAACTACAGCTCTTCAATTTCTGCTGCTGATACCGCACGTCTTGCTTTGAGCGGAGGTTCATTGTGTAAGAGGTCTATTTGTAAAGATACTAGGGTTTAGGAGAATATGGTGTGAGGAAGAAAATATTTTTGTTAGGATATAATTTAGGGATGCAGGCAAGAGAAAGTGAGGAGGATTTAAAAAGAAAAAGAGTTTTTTAAAAATTTGCTGTGATTTTGGGATATCTGTATTTTTTTTCATGCGTTTTACATGTATGAGATTCTACAATTGGTTGATCAGCCAATTTTATATTGATACAATTCTCAACAGGGATTTTGGCTGTTTTATGAGAGGTAATATTTTGGAATGTTTACTATAGTAAAACAGACTAGGTTTACTAAAACATGGATTTCCTTTTATGGCAGTAACAAAAGAACTTAGGCATAGTCAAACTGCTTCAAATTGCACTATACTGCAGTTTCAAAAAAATACGGGGCGAGCCTTACATAAAGATCCTTCTTTTGCGCTATCTATTTAACAAAAGATTATCTTCTTTTTGTTAAGGTGCAACTCAAAGGATCTCTCTAAAAACCCATGATTTTGGTAGGTTTTCGTATTTACCATGCTAATCTTGTTGCTGCCATCTTATAGTAGAAACAACATTAAATGTCCAAACAAGTTTGGGATAGGATAATAGTGGGTAGCAAAAGTTTTTAGACAGACCATTAAAATAGCTTGACCATAACATGGGCGAATTTATATTTTCAATTGAAATTATACGCTGACAAAGTAAAAGAACGACAGGCATAAAAACGATATATCTTAGCAATCAAGGTAAATATGATTAAATTTGGAACGTCAGGCTGGAGAGGAATTATAGCTGAAGAATTTACATATGACAATGTTGCTATTGTGACGCAGGCTATAGCAAATCTTATTAATGAAGAACATAGAAAAACTGCAGTTTCTGTCATCGTAGGATATGATACTAGATTTATGTCGGAAGATTTTGCCAAAACAGCTTCGGAAATTTTAGTTGGGAATGGTATAAAGGTATTACTTTGCAATAGAGATACTCCAACGCCTGTAATAGCTTATAACGTTATAAATTCCAAACTTGCTGGAGGTATTAATTTTACCGCAAGTCATAACCTGTATAAATACAACGGTTTAAAATATGCATCCAAGTGGGGCGGTGCTGCTTTGCCTGAAACGACTCAGAAAATAGAAAAATACTGCGCTCTTATACGAGGCATAAATATCAAATCCATTCCTTTTGATTTGGCTGTTAAAAGAAAACTTATAAAAATATATAATCCACGTCCTGTATACATGAAAAAGATAAAAGAGCTTGTAAATTTTAAAGCTTTGAGAAAGTCAAAAATAAAAGTTGTGATTGATGTTTTGCACGGTACAGGCAACAATTATCTTGACGCGTTGCTTGAGGATGCCGGGATATGCAATGTAACTATCAACAAAAATAGAGATACAATGTTTGGCGGAGGAGCGCCTGAACCGTCTGAAAAAAATCTTACGGAACTTGCGCGTTTGGTTAAACATGGGTCGTATAAACTCGGGCTTTCAATCGATGGAGATTCAGACAGATTCGGAATTATAGATTCTGACGGAACTTTTATAACTCCAAATCAGGCTATACCAGTCTTGTTGTACCATTTAAACAAAACAAGAGGATGGACAGGTATTGTCGCAAAAAGCGTTATGACCACACATCTTGTAAATAAACTTGCGGCTAAAATTGGAGTGGATGTTGTTGAAACTCCGATAGGTTTTAGGTACATTGGTGATATTATGGTGAATAATCCTGATCAGTTTACAATTGGAGGGGAAGAATCGGGAGGGCTTACAATGAGGGGGCATATCCCTGAAAAAGACGGGATTTTGGCATGTCTTTTAATGGTTGAAGCCGTTGTGATGAGCAAAAAATCTGTGGCGGAGTTGTTAAAAGATGTTAAAAAACTTACAGGTGAAGTTTTAACATCAAGACTAAATTTTTCTTTGCCTCACCAGACTTTGCAAGCTTTTAGAGATACTTTAAAAAATAAAACTTGCAAAAGCATTGCAGGTATGAAAATCCAGAAGAGAATAACTATTGACGGGGATAAATTTATTTTAGATGATGACACATGGATGGGATTTAGGCTTTCAGGCACGGAACCGGCGGTAAGGATATATGCTGAATCTGATTCTCAAACAAAACTTAATAAAATTTTAAAGGCAGGCAAGGCATTTATCCATGGAAAATGAAAAACAAAACAAAAAAAGTCTAAAAGAGAAATTTAAGGTTTTAGTTAAAACATACTTGACAACTGGATTAGTGGTTATAATTCCACTTTGGTTAACTTACTTTGTTGTTGCTACTCTTTTTAAATGGGTAGGCAGTTTTGCTCTCCCTGCAGTAAGTTATTGTGTTTCAGATACGTACTGGCAGCACGTTTTAGCAAAAATTTTAAGTTTTTTTGGTTCAATAATATGCATTTTGATACTTGGTTTTATTGCAAACAGAGTTTTTGGAAAACGTACTTTAGGTTTTATAGAAAAACTTATCGAAAAACTGCCTATTTTGGGCACGGTACATTCTACGACAAAACAATTTGTAAATTTTATATTCGGAACTAACAATAAAAGAAGTTTTAAACAGGTTGTTTTTGTCTATTACCCAAATAAAGAGATTTACAGCGTTGCTTTTTTAACAGGGGTCCAAATGATAAGAGGGGAGAAGCGTATCTGTGTTTTTATGCCTACAACGCCTAACCCTACGTCTGGATTTTTGTTATTGGTTAAGGAAGAAGATGTTATTTATACTAATTATAGCGTAGAGCAAGCTTTCCAATTTATTATTTCAGCTGGAGTAATAGACATGGATGGCAATAGTAAGATAGAGCTTAAAGAAGAAATAGCAAAGATTAAGGAAGTAAAAAATGAATTATAAAGCGTCGCGAGGAACGCGTGATATTTTTGGAGCAAACGCTTTAGGTATGAGTTTACTGGAGCAAAAATCTAAAGAGATTTTTAGAAAACATGGGTTTGAAGAAGTGAGAATGCCTATATTTGAAGATGCTTCTCTTTTTATGCGTTCGATAGGACAGGTTACAGATATAATAGAAAAAGAAATGTATATTTTCGAAGACAAAGGCGGTAGAAAACTTGCGCTTCGTCCCGAAGGCACAGCTTCTTTAGCAAGAGCTTTTATTGAACATAGAATGGGCGTTTCAAATCCTGCGGGAAAATTTTTTTACGCTGGGGAAATGTTTCGCTATGAAAGGCCTCAAGCTGGCAGATACAGACAATTTCACCAGATTGGAGCTGAATTTTATGGCAGTTCGTCTCCTGCAGCAGATGCGGAGATTATTATTCTTGCTCAGGATTTGCTTGCCTCTATAGGCATAAGCGAAATAAATGTGTATATAAATTCTTTAGGTTGCCAAAAATGCAGACCACTTTTTAGAGAAGCATTGATTAAATATTTTGCCTCTGTTGGGGATTTGTGCCAAGACTGTATAAGGAGACTTGATAAAAACCCTTTAAGAGTTCTTGATTGCAAAATGGATTCATGTAAATTTACAGATGCACCACAAATGCCGGATTATTTATGCGATGATTGTAGTGGCAAATTTAATATGGTACGGTCGTTGCTTAGAAGTGCGGGGTGTAATTGTGTTGTTGATGGAAAACTTGCAAGAGGGCTAGATTATTACACAAGGACTGTTTTTGAGATTCGTTCAGATGCTGTAGGTTCGCAAGATGCGCTTGCGGCTGGAGGAAGGTACGATAATCTCGTTAAAGAAATTGGTGGGCAAAATACTCCGGCAGTGGGTTTTGCTTTAGGTTTGGAAAGAGCGCTTCTTGCGGCGCAAAGTACAGATTTCTTTAATAATCTTAACAACCCAGAGAAAATTTTTGTAGCTATTGCAGATCAAGAACTTTTTAACGATGCTTTCGCTTTTGCCGTAAATGTAACAAGAAACGGATTAAAAGACAATAAAGATATTTCTGTTTTTGGTCCTATAGATGGTAAAAATTTAACAAGTCAATTAAAGTTTGCAAATAAAATACACGCTTTTAAAACAATAATTTTTGCTAAAACAGAGTTTAAGACAGGGAGGGTTTTAGTAAAAAATATGAAAGATAAAACTCAGTCAAAAGTTTTAATAAGCGAGCTATAAAAATTATAGATGAAGAACGCACTTCCTTAGTTTTCTTTGCTCTTTTTTGATTATCTTTACGCGTTTATCAACCACCCCCCCCTTTTTTGCTCCCATTAACCGCCTAAATCCATTTCACTTGTTTTGCCCTTTTTTCTTTTTCATACACCCAAGCGTATAGATTGTATATGTCAATTTTGCAAAAGGTTAATGTTCCATTTGGTTATTGTTACACATTATTTGTCACAGCTTTTGTCTTTGCGATCGCGGTTTGCGGGTTGTATTTGTACTATAGCTAAATTACTTTAAATTGCACAATAACAAGCAGCAGATGAAAAGATAAGCTTTTGTTAAAAAAGAATGACAGGGATGCTGCTAACATCAATCAAAACCTTCATTTGTTTCTATAAATGCCATTTTAATTCTGGCAATGGTTAACGTATTATTCGTGAGGAGCTTCAAAAACAACAATTTTACCATTTTTTCAAAAGCAAAAAGCTCATCGTTTATGGGATTGTTGGTTTGATAAGCATGAAGTTTAATGCAACCTAAATCATAAATCTGCTTACTTTCTTTTCAAGTTTTACTGATTGAAAATACTGCTTTTCATTTTTAGACGCCTCCTTTATCTCAAAATTTAATGGTAATTGAGCTGACTGTAAGTTGGCTGTATTATCCCCTAGGATGAAATTTTTTGTGCTGTTGTATAATTTTCTCTTTATCAAGATGTGTGTAAATCTGTGTTGTTGAGATTGATGCGTGTCCAAGCATTTCTTGAACAAATCTGATATCGGCACCTCCTGCAAGTAAATGCGTCGCAAAAGAATGCCTTAACGTATGAGGCGTAATGTTTTTAGTAATCCCAGTATTTTTAGCAATATTTTTCAGCTGGCGCCAAAACTCTACTCTCGAAAGTTTTCTGCCTAGTCTTGAAACAAAAATATTATCATCTTTGCTTAAAAGTGGTTTTCTTTTTGAAAGGTAAATATCAATAAAATTTTTAGCTTTTTTGCCAAAAGGCACAAGCCTTTCTTTAGAACCTTTACCAACAATTTTTAAAAAGCAATCTAGTAAATTTATATCAGAAAGTTTAAGATTTATAAGTTCAGAAACTCTAAGCCCCGTGGCATATAAAAGTTCAAGCATTGCTCTATTTCTTATACTCATTTCATCATCAGCACTTATAGAATTTAACAAAAGTATAACTTCGTCAAAAGTGAGCATTCCTGGTAAATTTTCAGGTATTCTTGGAGATGCTAAATAAACCGTAGGATTATTTTTTACCAAATCTTCAGAATTTAAAAACTTGTAAAACTGTCTTAAAGACTCTATCAATCTGCAAATAGATCTAGGTTTTAATCCCACTGCTTTTATATCCCACAAAAAATTAGTTATATCGTGATGCTCAAAGTCTTCAACAGAAATCTGCTTCTTTTGAGCAAATGAAAAAAATTTCAAAACATCAGTTTTATAGGCTAAAACTGTATTTTTTGACAATCCTTTCTCAACAACTATGTAAGAAACAAAATCTTTAAGCGCCTTTTTGCAATCCAACATAAACATACCTTACACAGAAAGCCAACCGCAACAACAAAAACTGTACTTTTCAGTTGCTGTACCTCTAAAGATGATAAACAAAAGCAAAGTTTGCTTTTGAGGGCATGAGCAAGAGTCTTGCAAAGCAAAAATTCAAAAAGACAAGTTCAACTAAAACGTATATTTAACCTTCAATGTCCATGCAACATCTCTGCCTCTGCCAATATAGCCTTGTCCACTTAAGTCTACATCCAACTTCCATATTCTTGTACTTGCTCCTACTATCAGTATCACTGCTC
>BNVT01000055.1 GCA_025998295.1 Endomicrobiia bacterium | reverse complement strand
GTTTTTATGATATAAGCTCCTTTTTTGCATCAACTTTGTTTATCCTCAATGGGATTGTATCTCTTTTTATCAAAAAATACAATTTTTGCAGAATCTCAAAATCACGACAAACGCATAAAAGTTTTTTTGATTTTTGATTGTTAAACTATTGCCTCGCAGCTTGATGCGAGGCAATAGTTTAACAATCAAATCTTGAATATTTCTTTCATATCGCATGGAAGTTCAGCGGTAAAGTTAATAGTCTTTGAAGTTTTAGGATGTGTCAATGTTAATTTATGAGCATGTAGCATTTGTCTTTCATAACATTTCCCGTCGATTACTTTAGGCCCACTGTATTGCTGATCGCCAATAATAGGATGATTTATGTACTGCATATGACTCCTTATCTGATGCGTTCTGCCGGTAATAATTCTCACTTCTACCAAAGTATAACCGTCTTTTCTTGCAATAACATTAAATTCAGTAACTGCCATTTTTTTTGCAAGTGGATTTACAGACATCAGTTTTCTGTTCTGCGGAGATCTGCCAAGCGGTGCTTCTATTCTTCCTTTATGTTCTATAATAGTACCCTTAACCGCAGCATAATACATCTTCCTTATGGCTCTCTTGTGAAGTTGTTTTGAAATACTAATTTTAGATTTTTCGTTTTTTGCAAAAATAATAAGCCCCGAAGTATCTTTATCTAATCTATGCACCAAGTAAGGATTATATTTTCCTTTTGAATGTGCCATTAAAGCATTAAGCAAAGTGCCTGAAGGATGACCATATGATGGATGAACCACAATACCAGACTGCTTATTTACAATAACAATATCATCATCTTCATATACAATATTAAGTTTTATTTTTTCAGGTTTTATACTAAGGTTCGCTTCTTTTTCAAATTCAAATGCTATAGTATCACTGTGTTTTAATTTATAACTTGAAAGAACACTTCTGCCATTTACAAAAACTTTTTGTTTGCCTGTAAGTTTCTGAAAGTATGAACGCGAATAATCTTTATATATTGAAGCTAAGTATAAATCTACTCTCTCTCTTTCAAACTTTTTGTATATTATTTTTTCTTGCATAAATGGTTTCTCTAAAAACTCTTAGTTTTTCTATTTTTAAGATTACAATCCTATTGATTCAGGTAAACCAAACATAATATTCATATTCTGCACTGCCTGTCCTGAAGCCCCTTTAACCAAATTATCTATAACCGAAACTATAATAAGTCTGTTTGTTCTCTTGTCAACTTGCATACTTATTTCACAATAGTTTGTATTTACAACATTTTTTATTCCCGTTATTACACCATCATCTAAAATTTTTATAAATTGTCTGCCTTTATAAAATTCTTTATATTTTTCAATTATCTCAAACGTGTCAACATTTTTTTTAAGATTTGCATAAATAGTAGAAAGCATTCCTCTTTCAACGGGCATAATATGAGGAGTAAAACTTATTGTTACATCTTCTCCTGATAAAATTGAGAGTTCCTGTTCTATTTCAGGAACGTGTCTGTGACCACCAGCAATTTTATATGCTCTAAAATTTGGATGTTCACTATCAAAATATTCTTTTGCGCTTTTTCTCCCTGCTCCGGAAATACCGCTTTTTGAATCTATTACTATTCCTTGTAAATCCACAAAACCATTTTTTATAGCAGGAGCACACCCTAAAGCAACGGTAGTTGGATAACAACCCGGATTAGCAATCAAAGCAGCTTTTTCTATTTCGTAAGTGTTAAGTTCAGATAAGCCATAAACTGCCTGATTTATGTATTCTTTTGCGGTATGGTTTGCTTTATACCATTTCTCGTAAACCTCAGGATTATTCAATCTGAAATCAGCAGATAAATCTATAACTTTAACGTTTGCACCAATAAGATTTGGAATTACTTCAAAAGCAACGGCGTGTGGCAAAGCAAGAAACACAACATCGCAATTATTCGTGATTTTTTTTATATCTAAAGCCTCTATTTTCAAATTTAAATAAGCAAAATTCGGATACAAATCTTTTAAATATCTTTCGACTGAAGAGCTTCTTCCGTAAAGCCCTGTTATTTCTACATTTGGATGTTTCGAAAGAATTCTTAAAAGCTCCTCACCGGTATACCCTGTTATACCTACAATACTTACTCTAATCATTTTTTCTCCGTGTTATTAATGTAGTTCAACTAAATTTATCAACATAAAGTTAGTTGGTTGTAGCCATTGAAGTGACAATAAAAGACAAAACTTTTTACTCTTTGTTTTTAAGATTTATCATTTCTCGGATACAACAAAACCACAAACTCACCAAGCAAATTACTTCTACTTTTTATATTTTCAAAAACCTCCTTTACTGTCCCCCTTATAAATTCTTCAAACTTTTTTGTTATTTCCCTTGCGAGGCAAATTTGAGCATCTTCGCCAAACACCTCTAGACATATTTCTACTGTTTTTAGTATTCTGCGCGGCGATTCATAAAAAACAACAGTTTTCTCTAGATTTAAGAATTCTGAAAGCTCTTTTCTAATTTTTACGTGTTTTCTTTTTAAAAAACCGCAAAATATAAAACCGTTAGTCGGAAGTCCAGACCCCGCAAGCGCTGTTATCACTGCACTTGCTCCTGGCAGAACTTCAATTTTTATGCTCTTATTTATTGTTTCTTTAACTAAAATATATCCCGGATCTGAGATAGCCGGAGTGCCCGCATCAGAAACAAGAGCAACTTTCTTGCCACTTTCCAACTTACCCAATATCTGCTCAAGTCTGCGGCGTTCATTATAAGAATAAAAACTTATTAGAGGTTTTGAGATCCCAAAATATGATAAAAGTTTCAAGCTTTGCCTTGTGTCTTCGCAAGCAACTAAATCACATTCTTTAAGAATTCTTAAAGCTCTTAATGTTATATCTTCTAGATTCCCTATAGGTGTTGGGACTATGTACAAAATACCGTCATTCATTTATAGTACCTTACTTATTAAGGGATTGCCTGAAGTTTTTAAGGTAAAGGCTAAAAATATCTGACAATTTAAAAATACTATAGGCGTAAGAGCGATTTGCTAAAATATGCTTCTTTATTGACACTGCTATAAAGAACGGACATAGTGTGCTTTTTAGGATTTGCTAGAGTTAGCTGTTACCTTTTAATCATCACTATTAACAATCATTTTTATCCCTTGTAGTACTATCATAAATTATTTCATAATTTTTTATTTTAGTTTTCTATGTCGACTGGATATTTTTCTTTATATATTTTTAAAAGTCTTTTAATAGTTTTGCTCTGTATAAAATATTTATGCGGCTGATGAAGCATAATACCGTGCTTTTTGTATTTATCTTCAAACAAAAGATATTTTATCATACCTGACTGCATTTTCAATACAACAGGTATTATTCTGTTGTTACTTCTTTATTAAATTCTGATAACGGTATAAAATTCGTTGAAAATTCAACTGAAGACGTCCTGCAATTCTGACCGTTAAAACCTATGCGCCGAACATAACATTTTTGTGGAACTATAAGTCTTATATCATTGTTAATTAAAAAGACTGACAATTTAAAATCCATAGATCTTGGTCTTTGTTTCTGTTTTGAGACAAACTTTTGAAGAAGATTTTTGATATACATATTCCCGCAAATCCAACATTCTCTTTGTATACAAACTCCCCATCAAAATATATATCTCCGTGAAGTTCAGAATTATATAATCCTAAAAACCCGTCACTTCGCTCAAAATTATTAAAAATATAGTCTATGTATCCGGCCGTAACAGTAAATCTGAATCGCAAATAAACAAAACGTCATTATCTGAAGCTAGAAAATCAAGCATCATTTGATATGCATTTCTGTCTGCTTTTAAATTCTTTACTCTGCTTATAATCTCGGTATTAGGTTTATTAAACAATTGTCTCAAATAATTGTCGTTAAATTCACTACTACAATCATTAAAAACTTTTATTATAACCTTATCAATATTTGAACATTCGTATAACGACCTAGCAGTGATTTCAAGATATTCTTTTCTGTTATATACAGTCACCGAAACCATTACCTTCATATTAAAATTCCCATAAAAGCTTTTGCAAAGCGTTTAAAATATCTACATTTGGTATATTTTTTATATCATTTTTCAATCTTTTGTTTTTTGTATCGACAGAAAGTTGAATGGCATTAGGATTATTGGGTCCCCATATTGTATCAATTTTTTCATAAGTGTCTGAATAATCTAAATACAAAGCGACCGTTTTTTTATTAAAAGCAGTCGCAATATGGACTATTGAGGTATCGGGAGTAATAACTGCCTTGGCATATTTTATTAAAGCCGCACTTTCCAGCACCGATTTAAACGAAATTATAAAAGTCTTATCGTTTTTTAACGATTTCACTTCTTTTTTATTTGATTCTTGACATAAAATAAACAAACAACAATCGATTTTGCTTTCTAATAGACCAACTAATTCTTTAAGCTTATTGAAACTAAAACTTCTATGCTTACTTGCGGCAAAAGGATTTAAGACTATGCTACACCTTGAACCACATTTTTTTACTAATTCAAAAGCTTTGTTTTCTTCATTGCAGCTCAAAGTTACATCGTACTTCAAATCCGGTTTTTCAATTCTTAAAATATTCAACAAATATTCATATCTTTTTGAAATATGCTTATTAAAAAAGTTTACATCTATCGATAAATCGTAAATATTGTATGCATCCTTATAAAAACCTATAAGAAATTCTGCTGAAACAATACGAAGCATTAACAGACGTTTAAAGCGCGGTCTGAAAGTATAAAAATCTACAGCAAGACTTATGTTACGTTTTTTTAATTTCCTAAAAAGTGAAATATTTTTAAAAAAAATTTTACCTGTCTCATATATTTGGTTAACGTTATTGTTATATTTTAATATTTCTCTGTTATTCTTACCGCAAAGAACTACAATACTAATATCAGGATATTTCTTTTTTATCTCCCTAAAAAGTAAAGTAGAAACTACAATATCCCCAATCTTGTCGTCATCCCTAAAAAATAAAATTGATTTAATTTGATTTATATCTAAGGATTTTATTAATTTGCTTCTTTTATCAAGAATTGTTTTTGCTAAAGATTTTTTAAATGATTTTAGTTTGTTTTTTAGTATATTTCGCATTATTAAATTTCTTCAATCCCACAAGTATTGAGCCTTGTTAAAAAATATCAAGTTCGTTTTCATTACATTTATCAGTCTCTCTTTAATAAAGCTACCGTCAACTCCTGAACTTGTTTTGGTAACTAGCGTTGTTCTTCGACAAGATATCCTAAAGCAAGGATTAGCGAAGCAATAAGTAACTGCCAAGCTGACCCACCTAAGGTTTTAGCATTAAACCCCTTGCAAACCTTAAGTATTAAACTTTAGAACTACAAATACTCACAACCCAAGTTAAATCGCAGTCCAAAAGGTCTTTTGTAATTACTATATCTGTCTTTTTAAGACTATTTTGAACCTTTTAACAAATTGTCCCTTAAGAAACAAGTATAATCAAGGTGTATAAGGGTGTTGGATATTGACACTCAATAGGGCTAAAAGCCCGTATGTATACTATGAATTTTTCACTAAATCCTCATCATCTGATGAAATCTCCCTATTTAACTCCTTATCTTCTTTTGTCAGCTTTTGAGTGCTTCTTTGATTGAACTCCTTATCTTCTTTTGTCAGCTTTTGAGTGTTTATTTGATCTCTTTTTTTAGGGTTAGTGTGTTTGTATGTATTTTGCCTAAGTCCTACTAAATTGTTCCTTAAGAAACAAGTAATCAAGGTGTAATAAAGGTGCTGGGTATTGACACTAAATAGTGCTAAAAGCCCGTATGGATCTTCTGCCATTTATCTTATTGTCTTTTTGTCTTTCTTTGCACAAATCAGTGTCTATTTCAAATAAACTAAGATCGTTCCTTGCCCTTATTATCTATGCGCATATTACTTACTTATCTTTAATTGCCACTACTACCAACGGTTATTGTATGTCTATTATTCTTTTAGCTTGCCACTTTTGCTGTTTTTTTTAGGTCGTTCTATCACATCTGTAGCATAATCACTGCTACTTCTACTTCTAGTGCTTTGTTTAACAATACCTATTCTCATCTCGCATATTCCCCACTACTTGTTAATACTTCTTCTTACATACCCTATGTCTATTGTCCACAACTTTTGCTGACATTGGATGTCTAATCTAGTAGTATGTATTGTAACAGTCTTAAAGTGATAATATGTCCAAATACTTTATGTCTATATCATCCACAACTTTTGCTGACATTGGATGTCTAATCTAATGGTATGTATTGTAACTGTCTTAAAGTGATAATATGTCCAAATACTTTATGTCTATATCCACAACTTTTACTGACATTGGATGTCTACTCTAGTAGTATGTATTGTAACTGTCTTCTATCTGGTAATACGTCCGGGTATTGCCCTAAAGTATGCAAACATCATCTTTACTATCTTTTCTTTTCTCTTCTCTTCTCTCCTTGCTATCCTTGACTCTTTTATCAAATGCTTTCTTTACTCCCATTAATACTAAATCCATTACATCTGACCTAACTGCTTTCTTTTTTTGTTTCATAGTACTTCTATTGTACTTTTATGTGTTTTATATGTTAGCTATGCAAGAGGTCTAATATCTTATTTTCTTTTCACAGCTCTGCACATCAACAGCAATTGACAAGCGTAATCGAGGCGCAAGAATTTTATTCTTGTTTTGCTTCAACCTTTGCTGTAAAATTACCGCTAAAAAGCTTTATATTAACAATGTCTCCGGTATTTATATTTTTTGCCTCTCTAATAATTTTATTATTGAAATCAAAGCAAACTGAAAATCCTCTCTTTAAAACAGATAGAGGAGAAACTATATCCAGCTTATGCGCTACATCTTTTAATTTTTCAAATTTTACTTCATAAAGGTTTTGGATATTGTTTAAAAGGCGGGAATACAAACCATCTACGTAAACAATCTTTTCCTCATATATCAAATATGGTTTTAGTAAAGCTCTTGATGACATAAGCCTGTTAAGCTTTCCGGCGCGATCATCTAATATAAAACTAACTGCATTGTAAAGCGACTCTTTCAAAAACTCTATACGCTTCTCAATACCACTTCTTTTCCTTAAAACCATTTCCGCTGCCGCAGAAGGTGTGGGAGCTCTCATATCTGCCACGAAATCTGCTATTGTGAAATCAACTTCATGACCAATGCACGATACTATAGGTATTTTTGAACCAAATATTGCTCTTGCTACAGGTTCTGTATTAAAAGCCCACAAATCTTCTACCGAACCGCCGCCTCTGCCGACAAGTAAAACATCTAAATCTTTATGACATAAGTTTAAATATGTTATTGCTTTTGGAATTTCTTTTTGCGCTTCCTCGCCTTGAACTCTAACAGAATATACAAACACTTCAGCATTTACGTTTAAACTATCTATTACTTTTAAAATATCATGCAATGCTGCTCCGTCCCGTGAAGTAACAACACCTATTTTATTTACAATATCTGGAATTGTTTTTTTTACATTCTCATTGAAAAGCCCTTCAGCTTCTAACTTTTTCTTTAATTGTTCGTAAGCTTCATATAGTTCACCCTTACCATATTGTTCCATATGATTTACAATTATTTGATAATCGCCATTTTTAGGGTAGGAGCTGATTCTGCCATAAACTAAAACTTTCATTCCATCCTGAGGGACAAATTTTAAATCTATATTTACATTTTTAAACATTACCGCTTTTATTTGAGTGTTTGAGTCTTTAACATTGAAGTACATGTGCCCGGAGTTATAGAGCTTAAAATTTGAGATTTCACCTTGTATCCATACAGCAGGATAAGAATCTTCTAGAATGAGTTTTATTTCATTACTTATCTGTGTGACTGTATAAACAAGTCTACCGTCTTCTTCTAACTCTTTAAACATTTATTAGACTTTCCTTTA
>BNVT01000054.1 GCA_025998295.1 Endomicrobiia bacterium | reverse complement strand
GGAAAAGACAAACAAATACCCCGACAGGCTTGCGCCTGCCACCACCTTTTTTAAAAATGGGAATTGCCACAAAAGGTCAATGCCTTAGATCAAAAGTTACACACATCATACCTTTTTTTGCAAAAAAGGGGAATTACTATAAAAGATCAATAAAGTTAGTTGACTATAAAAATAAGAAGATTCCTATTATGAAAATCTTAAAATTTAAATTTGAAACCGAGATAAGGTGTAAATGCAGTTTCGTAATTGAATTTAGTGATATCTTCGATAATAGTTCCAAGATAGAACCATTTTACTAAATAAAATCTTATGCCTGCGTCAATTTTAGGCCCATGGGTTTTTCTTGTGAAAAAATCGTATGCATTTAAATTAATTTTCAACGTTTTATCAGAAGCATATATAGGTTGGAAGAAAGAATACCCGCCCCCCAAGCCTAGTTTACCCCTGATTATTCCACCGTAAAGTTCAAATTTTTCAAATCTACTACCCAACAAAAATTCTGGTTTGATTTTGATTGTATTGTTTTTTTCGTCACTATCATTTGCAGAATCGCTTTCTGAAATATCTGAGACACCGAGATAAAGGAAATTATGTTGTTCATTTTGCACACTTCCACCAAAATCAAATCTGGGTTTTTTATCTTTTATGTTATATCTTACAACAGGATCAAGGCTTACTTTATAACTTGCCATTTTATTAAAAGCTGCTTTTACAGACGCTACAGTTTCCTTTAAATCTGCAAATTTAGATGCAGCATTTTCAATTGCCGATAATGCATTTTGTATGCCACCACCCGATGACAAGTTTGCAAGATTGTCAGAAAACTTACTGAGGTTTTTTACAATCCTTGCCATATCACCATTCTGAAGTGCAAGATTTTCCGAAAAACTTTTGATAGAACGTAAGGCATCGTTAAGATATCCAATTACATTACTGTCTTGTACGCTATCAAGAGCTCTGCTAATTTTATTTGCAGTCTTTGCTAGGTCCGAAGTGTCTTCAATAGCGGATATATAATCTCCATCCTTTAGTAAAGGATAACTTTGATCTCCCGGTAGAATTTTAATATGCCTAGTCCCGATAACACCCATGGTTACAATGCTGGCGGAAGCATTTTTATACAGGCAAACATCGCTATTTATTGAAAGTTTTAACTTTGCCTTTGAACATTCCAAAGAACGTTTTTTCAAAAAACCGACATCAACGCCAGCTATTTTAACCCCAGCCTTTTGGGGAAGACCTGAACTATCGTCAAATACTACATAAATATTATAAGTTTTTTCTAGGGAAAATGTTCCCACGGCAAAAACTGAAACAATTATCGCAAAAAGTCCTATTGTTATGAAAATACCTAATTTAAGTTCATTGTTCAAATATTCTCCCTATTTCAAAGGTCTTATCTGTAGATATACCAAAACTCTTTACAAATTCGTAAACTTTATTTTAAAAGTTTTTAAAAGTTCTATCTATCTATAAGTATCGGGCCGTGGCTTGAACCCTCAACAAACTGCCTTACATATTCATTCTTACTATTTTGTGTTTCCTTAGGCGTACCACTAAAAATAATATTGCCTTTATAAAGCATTATTATTCTGTCAGCGATTTTACAAGCAGACTTCATGTCATGCGTTACAACAATAGAAGTAATGTTCAGACGTTCTTTTAAATTTATTATCAAATTACTTATAACATCTGACATTATGGGATCAAGCCCTGTAGTGGGCTCGTCATATAAAATATATTTAGGCTGATACGCAATAGCTCTTGCCAAACCTACACGTTTTTTCATTCCACCTGAAAGTACCGATGGTTTTAAATGTTCAATATTTTCCAAACCCACCATAGAAAGGCAATGAACAACTCTTTGTTTTATTTCTTCCTCATCAAGAGAGGTAAGCGTTCTTAAACCAAATGCAACATTGTCGAAAATATCCAGAAAATCAAAAAGGGCTGCCTCCTGAAATACATAACCTATCTTCTTTTGTGTCTCACGCAATTCTAAAGGAGAGCATTTTACTATGTCAACAGCGTCTATTTTTACAGAACCCGTATCAGGTTTTACAAGACCCGCTATATTTTTTAAAAGAATACTCTTTCCAACCCCTGAAGATCCTATAATAACAATAGTCTCTCCGTTACAAACTTCAAAATCCACTCCACAAAGAACATCTTTAAAGCCAAATCGCTTACGAATATTCTCTACTTTTATCATTAAGCCTCTTATAAACCTATATGCAAATTTCATTAGGGGCGGGTGTCACACTACCTTGACTTGGCGCTAATGTTTATAAGAATACAGAGTTTTAAATTTCATTTTCCTAATCACTTAAAGGAAACGCATAATCCTTGACAAGTATCACCCTATATATACCTACTATTTACTGATTGCCTAGCTTACACTTAAGGCATTGTCTTAGAGATTTCTTTTTCTGCAGACTTTTCAATGCCGGCATTGTTTTGTGCAATTTTTGTTTTATTTATGTAACTTTTATATACAGGAATAGCTACAATACTTAGTACTCCTATTATTACGATTATTATTATAAGTTCTACTAATGCAAACCCTTTTGACCTCATATGACAAATCCCCTTACTGGCGCTTCTTGGAAAGCCCAAAACCTTTATGCAACTCTTCTACGGCTCTTAGCATATCAAGTTCATCCACTATACATGATATTTTAATTTCGCTGGTGGAAATCATTTCAATGTTGATACCCTTTCTACAAAAAATATCAAACATTTTTGCCGCTACACCAGAATGGCTTCTCATTCCTATTCCTATAACCGAAATTTTTGCAACATGTTCATCGTATACAACCTGCGGAGACTTAAATTCGCTGGCTATCTTATCAAGTTCCGCATGCGCCCTTTTCATATCCTGCCTGCCTACCGTAAATGAAATGTTATTTTTTTTGTCTACTGCAGCAGATTGAATAATCATATCTACGTTGACTCCGATTTTTGTAAGTCCGCAGAATATTTTTGACGCTACACCTGGAATATCCGGCAAATCTATTATTGTAAACTTTGCCTGATTTTTGGCAAAAGTTATCCCCGAAACAAGCAATGTTTCCATCTTTCCCCTCCAGATTTTTTCTTCACTTGTTATTATAGTCCCTTGGTTTTGGCTGAAAGTGCTTCTTGCATGTATTTCAACACCAAACTTTTTTGCAACTTCTATGCTTCTTGACTGCAACACTTGAGCTCCTGAACCTGACATTTCAAGCATTTCGTCATAAGACAGATAGTCGAGTTTGGTTGCATTTCTTACAACCCTGGGATCGGTTGTATACACGCCTTCCACATCGGAATATATTTCACAAGAATCGGCTTTTAATCCTGCCGCTAAAGCAACTGCTGTTAAATCTGATCCTCCCCTGCCTAATGTTGTTATATCGCCCTTATGATTTAAAGCCTGAAAGCCTGCAACTATAACTATATTGTTTTTTGCAAGCTGAGCTCTAATTTTTTTAGGATTAACTTTCTTGATCTTTGCGTGAGTATAATTGGTATCTGCAAGGATTCCTGCTTGCGGTCCTGTCATAGAAATTGCTTTTTCACCAATAGCACTAAGCGCCATTGCAAGAAGTGAACTAGAAACCATTTCTCCAGTCGCAAGCAACACGTCCATTTCTCTGGCAGGAGGATTGGATGTAATTTTATCAGCCATTGCGAGCAAGTCATCTGTTGTATCACCGGGGGCCGAAACTACAACAACAACTTTATTGCCGGCACCTCTCCTTGCAACTATTTTTCCGGCAACATGTTTTATTTTATCAGCATCCGCTACAGAAGAACCGCCAAACTTCATGACTACAGTAGCCATCTTGCCCCCTTCCCAAAGACTGCAGATATATAAAACTCGTCTATATTTTTAAAACGCTTTTAGCATCAAAATTCAACATGTACGATTTAATGGAAACTCCTTTTTTTATCTTTTTATCATAGCTTTTTAAATGTTTATCACATCTTTTTTGTAACTATTTCAAAATATTGCCTCTCATAAAACAGCCAAAATTTTTTCTGAAATCTAAGTAGCGCAAAACTCACTAGTACAGAAGTCAATTGGCTATATAGATTGAACTTCTTTTACTTCAGGAATAGCCTGCTTAATTGCATTTGTAACGCCGTATTGTAAAGTCATAGCTGACATCGGGCACGATCCGCATGCGCCTGTAAGCTTTACCTTTACAATTCCATCCTCAGTAACATCTATCAATTCAACATTTCCGCCATCTGCTTGCAAATGTGGTCTTACGGATTCCAAAGTCTTTTCTACCTTCTCTTTCAAAGTCATTTTTATCTCCTATTTCAAGTCCAAAAAAAATCAAAAATAAAAAAACACAAAAATACCATTTCTATTCTGCCAAACATTATAACAAAATTATACAATGCGCATTCAGACATATTTTAATCAAAACTTAATATGTAGCTGCAAATCCTCATTACAAGTACAGCTGAAACCGTAAAAGATTCCATATATTTGGTCATGTATATCAATATAAAGCTAGCTGACCGTACAACTATTTTTTTACTTTTATAAGAAAATAAATCCCGATCGCTAAAAATATAATATTTGGAAGCCAAGCGGCAATAGGTGGAGACAGTATCAGGTTTTCACCCAGCGATCTTGCTATCGCCTGTACGCTCCAATAAGCAAATGCCGCACACACCGCAAGGATAAAACTTACCATTTTATTTAATCTTTTCCCTATGCCCATTGCAAAAGGAATAGCAATCATCATTATTACAATATGTGAGAACATCGATGCAAACCTCGTATTTAAGATAATTTTTGCCTTAACTACATCTTGTCCAAAAGTTTTTAGTTGGTTTATATGTTTATTAAATTCGCAAACACTCATAGCTTCAAGGCGAACGTTTTTTGTTTTTACTGTCAAATTTTTCGGTGTTATATGCACGTAGGCGTTATAATCTTTAAAGTACATTTCATCCCAAGGTTTAATATTAAAATTTCTTATGACACCGTTTTTAAAAACCCAAGAATTGTTTTCCCATCTTGCTTCTTTGGCTAAAATAAGTTTTTCTATTACAAATGCATCATTGTATTTTTCCATTACAACATCTTCCATTATGCCAGCTTTCGTATCTAAGTGCCCTATTGTTATTCTTGTGTTATCAGGCAAAGTTACTATTTGGTTGTGATAGTCCATTTGGATTAATATTTTTTCTTTTTCTATTTTTTCTTTTTTTATTTTTTCGTTGTACAAACTTGTTTTTGGAACAATAGTTTCTCTAACGGTAAAATCGCCCGTCCCTATAATAAAACCCGTTATAAGAAATATTGTTATAATTCGCCATATATTTATTCCGGCAGCTTTAATTACTGTTATTTCATTGTTTTGCGATAAATTGCTGAAAGAAAATAACACGGCTAAAAGCGTAGCTATAGGAAGCGCTTGCATAAGATTTTCAGGAATATTTGAAATCTGATGAAGAAATATAAGACCAAAAGGGGCTTTATACTTCATATAAAGATTTATTAGCTGCAATGATTCAGATATTACTGTTACAAGCGAAAGCGCCGCCGCCATAAACACAAAAGTTTTTGCAAAATTTCTAATAATATATTTATCGAGGATTTTTATCATTTTTTAACCATTTTTCTAAATAAATAAATTCCGACTGTTGTAATTACAAAATTTGGAAGCCACAATATAATTCCAAACGAAATGTATTCTTTTTTACCTAAACTTCCAGAAATGATAAGTAGGGCATAGTAAGTTACAATAATTCCTAAACTTGCTACGTAGCTTACTACCTTACCCCCTCTGCTTGTCATTATACCTATAGGTAAAGCGATAATTGCAAAAGCTAAAGGTGCAAAGGACATTACCCATCTCAACCATAAATCTTTTTCGTATGCCGTAATTGACCTATTTTGACTACGGTATTGTTTTATAGTTTTGATAAGTTCAGGAGTTTTTATTGCAGAAATAAGTATATCAGAATCTTTAATAGCGTCTCCAAGAGGTATAAAAAATGTGTAAGTTTCAAAAGCCACTTGTAGCATACTGCTCATATCTGAAGGATGCACCTTTTGCCACCACCCGTCATAGAGCGTCAGCAGGATGCCGTCTTTGCAAGGTTTGACCTTTGCCAAAGGCGCTGCTATACGCCATGAACCTTTATCTTTTTGAGGCAAAACGCTCCTCTTATCAGTATTTTTACTGTTGTTATCTTTGTCTTCAAATTTATATATAGTTACTTCAAAAAGGGTATTGTCTTTGCTTTTTACCCTATTTGCATATAAATCATAATCACTAATTTGCATTACTGATTTTTCTTGGATTTTAAAGAGAGGTCTTTTTGTCAAAAGTTCTTCCCCAAGAACTTTTTTATGGACATTTATTGAAGGCGCTAATAAATGATTAAAAAATATAAGAAATAAAGATATTGCGGAAACAAGAATTATTATAGGCATTGTAAGCGTTTTATAATTTAAGCCTGAAGATTTCATTATAGTAATTTCATTGTTTGACGATAATCTTGTGTAAGCCATAAGCACACCAAAAAGTATAGACATAGGTATAGAAAAAGATAAAATATCTGGAAGTTGAAAAATAAACATTTTTAAAACAATAGAAAGAGCGATACCTTTTGATATCAGCATATCCACCGTGTCAAACACCACAGTGATGAGAAGCACAGTGGAAAAAATAATCATTCCAAGAATAAAATGTCCTAAAAACTCCTTAACAAGATATAAATGCAATATTTTTATCTTTCCTGTAATTAAATTAACAACGAAACGTAACTTTTTTAACATGTTAACGAAGGAATTAAATCGTAAACTTAGTTTTTTTATCATATGTTTGACAAGTTCAATAATGTAGCAGTAGAACTAAGAACCTCCTTTGGTGCCAAGATAATTTAGACATTTTCTTGGTCTGTTGTTAGTACTTAATTGTAATGCTTGCAGACATGTTATCAAAACTAGTTCCCTTAGGCAAACAACCTGATAAAACCACTATAGCCAAATTACTTTAAGTTGTTGTACAATATTATTGTAGCTTCAAATATGCGAGTGCGCTTGATATGAAAATCCTCTGTTTCCTGCCACATATCTTTTACTTTTCTCTTTAACAATGACCACAATTAGAGGTGGAGTTTCGTTCTAAGCTTAAGGCGGCTGAAAATGCTGTTAATGAGGCTAATAACAGGGTTGCTTCTGCTCCATACGATTAATTCCAATAGACTTCCCGCGCAACTTAAGTATTAAATTTTAGAATTACAAATACTCACAACCCAAGTTAAATCGCAGTCCAAAAGGTCTTTTGTAATTACTATATCTGTCTTTTTAAGGCTATTTTGAACCTTTTAATAAAAGGTCTTTTGTAATTACTATATCTGTCTTTTTAAGACTATTTTGAACCTTTTAATAAAAGGTCTTTTGTAATTACTATATCTGTCTTTTTAGACTATTTTGAATCTTTTAATAAAAGGTCTTTTATAATTACTATATCTGTCTTTAGAGACTATTTTGAACCTTTTAACAAATTGTTCCTTAAGAAACAAGTATAATCAAGGTGTATAAGGGTGTTGGATATTGACACTCAATAGGGCTAAAAGCCCGTATGTATACTATGAATTTTTCACTAAATCCTCATCATCTGATGAAATCTCCCTATTTAACTCCTTATCTTCTTTTGTCAGCTTTTGAGTGTTTATTTGATTGAACTTCTTATCTTCTTTTGTCACTCGAGTGCTTCTTTGATCTTTTTTAGGGTTAGTGGTGTTTGTATGTATTTTGCCTAAGTCCTAATAAATCTGTATTTGCTTAGAACTAGTGTGTTTGCATGTATTTTGTTTTTGAGTTCTGTTAAGTCCTGTATCTGCTTTGCTCACCTCCTTGCCCTATCTTTTCTTTTCTCTTCTTTTCTCTTCTTTTCTCTTCTTCTCTTCTCTCCTTGCTATCCTTGACTCTTTTATCAAATGCTTTCTTTACTCCCATTAATACTAAATCCATTACATCTGA
>BNVT01000053.1 GCA_025998295.1 Endomicrobiia bacterium | reverse complement strand
GTTAAACAAAGCGCTAGAAGTAGAAGTGGCAGTGATTATGCTACAATTAATACAAAGACTTCAAAAACAGCAAAAGTGGCAAGCTAAAAGAATAATAGACATACAATAACCGTTGGTAGTAGTGGCAATTAAAGATAAGTAAGTAATATGTGCATAGATAATAGGGCAAGGAGTCTTCTATTGTACTTTTATATGTTAGTTATGCAAGAGGTCTAATGTATAAATCGGAGGACTTCAAGAATTTTTAAAGACGTGTAATTATTGGAAATAGGAGTTTTTTATGAAAAGAGTTATATTTATAACTGCTCCTGAAGTATTTAGGGACGAAGAATACTATAAGCCAAAAAAGGTTTTTGAAAATGTGGGAATTGAAGTTATAACTGCAAGCACAAAAACCGGAGAACTTACTGGAAGGTTCGGTTTTAAGACAACAAGCGATCTTTTAATTGATAGCATAAACGCTAACGATTTTGACGCAATAGTATATATTGGCGGCGGAGGCGCTAGTGTATTTTTTAACAACCCTCATGCTTTAAAATTAGCAAATGATTTTTTTAAACAAAGCAAACCGACAACTGCGATATGTATTGCAAGTGTAATACTTGCCAATGCTGGTATTTTAAAAGATAAAAAAGCAACAGTGTTTATTGATGGCAAAGAAGCTTTAATAAAAAACGGCGCTGTATACACCGGAGCAGATATAGAAATTGACGGTAACATTATTACCGCAAATGGCCCTGAAGTGGCAGAAAAATTCGGAAAGATTGTCTTAAAAGCGCTTAATTGTTAAACTATTGCCCCGTAAGCAAGCTGCGGGGAACCGCTTAAAGTAGTAGAATTAGGCTATGGAAACGCTTAAAAGTGGACAGCATAACTATCATTTTGTAACACCCAAAAAAGCATAGAAAAGATATATTCGGAAATATCAGAGCGTTGTAATAGCCTAATTCAAATAACAAAAGAAATTTAATAACGCTAAGAACATAGAGTTTGGACAAGAACAATTACAACTCTTCAATTTCCACTGCTGATACAGCGCGTCTTGCTGTGCGGAAGTTCATTTTAGACCCAAAGCAAATCTCATGTGGCTGTTGTCTGGTCACACCTGCAACGCTCAAAAGATCAAAAAAAAGAAGCTCTTACGCGCCTTGCTTTTGGCGAGTCGCCAGTTTACTAGTGCAGAAGTCAGTTGGCTATGGATATAACTCTCCTTGGTATGTTATTTTCTTTTTAATACTCTCAAAGCCGCATCTGCAATATTTATATCTTTTAGCTCGTATTTTGCCATCAAATCCATAGCTTTGCCGGATTCGCCAAATTTATCTTTAACCCCAACCATTTCAACAGGAACAGGAAAGTTTTTGATTAACACTTCGGCTACGGCAGATCCAAAACCGCCGTAAAGCTGATGTTCTTCAACCGTCACTATCGCGCCGCATTCTTTTGCGGTAGCAATTATTGTTTCTTCATCTATAGGCTTAATTGTATGAATGTTTACGACTTTTGTTTTGATACCTTTTTTCTCTAAAATTTCAGCTGCCATTAAAGATTCGTAAACCATAGTACCGCACGCCATGATTGCGACGTCATTGCCATCTCTTAAAACATTAGCCTTACCTATTACGAAAGGAGTAGCATCTCTTGTAAATATAGGGGTACTTTCTCTTCCGTACCTTATGTATACAGGACCATCTGAGTATGCGCTTGCTATAACTGCTCTTTTGGTTTCAACGAAATCACAAGGAACTATAACTTTCATTTTCGGGAGACATCTCATTATGGCTATGTCTTCCAGAGCTTGATGAGTTGCACCGTCAGGACCAGCCATAAGACCTGAATGAGACCCACCTATTTTTACATTCAAATTTGAATAACATATTGTAGTTCTTATTTGCTCCCATGGTCTACCTGAGGCAAATACCCCATAAGTTGACACGAATGGAATAAAACCGGCAACAGCAAGACCTGCCGCCATACCTAACAAATTGGTTTCAGCTATACCTACATTGAGAAACCTGTCAGGAAACATTTCCTTAAAATCATTTATAGCTACTGAAGTAGTGGTATCAGCGCCTAAAGCAAAAATTTTGGTATTTTCTTTGCCAAGCTCAACAAGACCTTCGCCAAAACCAAATCTTGTAGCTTTATTTCCAAAAACTTCTAACATGTTTATCTCCTAACTTAGCGTATTCATTGCAACTTTTAATTTCAGTTCAATGATGCATCGATTTCTTCAAGCGCCTTTTTAGTTAACTCTTTTGACGGAATCTTACCATGCCACTCATCAAGATTTTCCATATAAGAAACACCCTTACCTTTAACAGTTTTTGCTATTATTGCAGTAGGTTTTACTTTCTCTGCCTTAAACTGAGTGTATGCCTTATCAATTTTTTCAAGATTATGTCCGTCTATCTCTATAACATTCCAACCAAAAGATCTATATTTATCGGTTAGAGACTCAACGTTCATTACATCTTTTGTTGCTCCGTCTATCTGTAGGCCGTTATTGTCAACAATCGCACAAAGATTATCGAGTTTAAAATGAGCAGCAGCCATCGCGGCTTCCCAAACACTCCCCTCCTGCTGCTCGCCATCTCCCATAAGAACATAAACCTTATTACTTTTTTTCGCCTGTTTCATACCTGCGGCAATACCTGCTCCAATTGACAAACCATACCCCAACGAACCCGTAGATACTTCTATACCGGGTAGCTCTTTGTCTTTTGCAGGGTGTCCTTGAAGCCGGCTTCCAACTCTTCTTAACGTATGTAATTCATCAGTGTTGAAGCATTCAAGCTGTGCCAAAGCCGCATAAAGAACAGGACAGACATGCCCCTTTGATAAAACAAAATAATCCCTGTCGGGATCATTTGCATCTTTTGGGTTAAATTTCATGTGTTTAAAATACAACGACACCACAAGTTCAACTGAAGATAAACTTCCGCCCGGATGTCCCGAACCCGCCGATTCAAGCATTTTAATAATATCTTTTCTTACATTAGCAGATATTATTTTTAAATCTGAAGTCAACATTATGTAAACTCCTTTGCGACGTTGATTAACAGCCCTATTTTTATCATGACAAACGCACTAAGGATATATTTGTTTACCAGTTGCCACTACAGTTTTTACCCGCTACGCCTTTTTTCTCTCATCTTAAGAAGATATATTTGTGAGCAAGAAGCTAAATTATATGTAAGTCGCTAGTAGTTGTCGTGTTGTCGTTACAAGAAGACGCCCTAAAGAGCACAACTACAAGTTCACTCAAGAAGGACTCTTTTCTAAAATGCACAACAAACCCCAACTACTCTTGAAAGAGTAGTAATATTTCTTTTCTAAAATTTCAAGCTTTACGTATGCATGCGGCGCATTTTTGCATATTACTAATAAAAACGTCAAGGGCTTGTGCACATCAAAGCTTAAAGCAGCCAAACAACACCTGCAATTGATTATACAAGCAAGCACCAGATAAGAAGCTCATCTGTGCCTATGTGTTTTTATTCTTCTTTTGCTTTTTTAGCATTGTCCCTACGGCAAGCCCTACAAATATACCTATTTCCGTTTCGAAAATAATATTAAAAGAAATTATTATGCCTACAATAAAACCTGCTGCTGCTCCGATAAACATCCCTTCGACATCATAATTACTACGTTCAATTTTTACTTTTTTAATTTTATCAAAACCTATACCGTCGATTTCTGCGATGGGTTCTTTGTTTTTAATTTGAGACGGTGTTTGAAATTTATCTTTTTCTTCAGACATATCAACGCCTATTCACATTATTTTTATAGTTTCAAGAATCTCTTCTTTTGTAAGTGCGGGATTTTTAATCTGCATTTCTTCTATTTTATTCTTTGCTTTTTGTATCCATTTCCCAGCAGGTTTATTAAGTGCCATCATCAGCTCCTTGCCGGAAAGTAATTTAGGCTTAACGTAGAGCATATTTTTAGATTTTAAATCTGCAATTCGATTGTTTAATTCAATAAGTTTTTTATCGCTGCCATCTTGTCCGTAATCTGCTTTTGAAAGTTCCATTATTGCATCAAGTTCGCTACCACACCTTTTAACAAACCTGCGAATTGCGGTGTCTGTCCAGTTGTTTGTATACATTCGAGGACACATATGGTTTTTTACAACAGATACTGTTTTCTGTATAAATTCTTTTGAATATTTTAATCTTTTTAAAATAGATTCTGTTTCTTGAGCGCTTTTGGTATCGTGTCTGTAAAAAGAAATTTTATTGTCATCTTTTTTATATGTCGCATATTTGCCCGTATCATGAAGTAAAGCAGCCATCCTTAAAATAATGTCGTTCTTAGCTCTATCTAAAACTTTTAAACTATGCGTAAATACATCGTCAATATGATATTTTAAAGGCTGTTCCAAATTTTTTAATCTTGAAACTTCAGGTAGAATTTCAATTAACAAATCAATATTATCCATCACCATAAATGCTCTTGACGGGTTTTCTTCAACTAATATTTTATTTAGCTCCTCTCTTACTCGTTCAGGAGACACAATTTTTATACGCGAAGCGGAAACCTGCATAGCATTATAAGTTCTGCATTCGATACTAAAATTTAATTGTAAACTTTGTCGCACAGCGCGTAATATCCTCAAAGGATCTTGCTTAAATATTATTTCAGCACACGGTGGATCTGTTACTCTTACAATTTTGTTTTGGATGTCACTGAGTCCTTGTCTAGTAATATCAAGAACTTTCATATCGTTCAATCTCAAAAACAAGGCATTTATAGTAAAATCACGCCTTAAAGCGTCTTGTTTGAGTGAGGAGCTATCTTGAGTGTCAGGATTTCTGGAATTTGAATCGTAATATTCTTTTCTGGGCATTACAAATTCTACTTCTTCATTGTCTATAAACAGTTTTGATGTGCCAAATCTCTCAAAAATCACAGGTTCACGAAGGTTATATTTGTTTTTAAGAATTTTAGAAAAATTTATTCCAGCCAAGCGTCTGTCAACACTATCTTTTTTAGCACAGACCATAATATCTAAATCTTTTGGTTCTCTGTAAATAAACAGATCTCTTACAAAACCACCAACGACATACGTGTCAAAATTATTTTCTTTTGCCGTTGTGACAATTTTATCGATTATTGACTTGTATTTTTTCGGTATAACTATATTTTTCATATCTAGAGACATTATAACATAAAGCAATAAAACTATCCCATGCACACGACAAATGCACGAAAGCTCATTTGATTTTTGATTGTCGCGGGCAATACTAAATTGTGGTCTATGAAATTTGCTTTAAGTCTAAAATCAGTTGCCTAAAGAAACTTTTTTCATGTGTTTGTGCCGTTTTTACCTTCATGCGTACTTGTTCTAAGAAACAATTTTTAGTAGAATCCGTGTACTCTTCACGTAAAAGGAATGTTGATATGCAAATAGTGAAAGAAGGATATCCGTTTATTGCAATTCCACTTGGTCTGGGGTTAGGGTTAATTATCGCAGATTTTGGAAGAGTACCAAGTATATTGGGGACTTTATTTATCTTGATCTCGCTATTTTGTTCATATTTTTTTAGAGATCCTAAAGTAGAAATAACAAAGGGTGACGGATTGATTCTTTCCCCGTGCAACGGTACTGTTTTGGAAGTAAGCGAAAAAAAAACAGAAAAAGTCATTAGAGTCTTTTTGTCTGTTTTAGATGTGCACTTGCAGCGTTCTCCTGTTTCCGGTAGAGTGATCAGTGTTAAGCATAAACATGGCAAATTTTTAAAAGCCATGGAACCTCAGGCACATATAGTAAACGAACAAAACGTTATAACAATAGAAAACGAAAACGGCAAATATCTTGTGAAACAGATTGCCGGAATTCTTGCAAGAAGATGCGTTTTATGGGTAAAGCAGGGTGATGTTTTAAATACTGGAGACAAAATAGGGGTAATAAAGTTTAGTTCTCAGGTAGATTTACACATGCCTAAGAGCGTTGACATTAAAGTAAAACAAGGTGATAAGGTAGTATCCGGAGTGACAGTTTTTGCAACTCTAGGTAAGTAAGGAACTTGTATGGACGGAAAATTAAAAAAAGGCATTTATATAATACCCAGTCTTTTTACATGTGGAAACATGTCTTGTGGTTGTCTGTCGATACTAGCATCAATAGATGGAGACTTTTCGAAAGCGGCGTGGCTTATTATTCTTGCTATAGCTTTTGACGCGCTGGACGGAAGAGTAGCAAGAATTACAAAAACGACAAGCGAATTTGGAATTCAGCTAGATTCATTAAGCGATTTGGTATCTTTTGGAATTGCCCCGTCAGTTATGATGTATCAACTTGTTTTAAATAGCATTGGCAAGGTTGGTATAACGATTGCCATTTTATTTGTTTTGTGTAGCGCTTTGAGACTTGCAAAATTTAATATCGCAACAAAAGGTGGAGCGGTGTACAGTTGTTTTATGGGGTTGCCAGTGCCTGCTTCAGCAGGACTTTTGGTATCTTTTGTGTTGAGCTACGAGTTGCTTGATGTATGTTCGGTACAATCTTTAACTGTTAAGACAATACCTCTTTTGATGAACAACATGCCTACAGTTTTTAAATTTATGCCCGCTGTGATGGTAGTTTTGTCTTTGCTTGAAGTTTCAAATATTCAGTATTTCTCATTTAAAAAAATGAAACTTTCAAAGCCTAAAACGTTCAGGATTTTAGTTTTATTAGTTACTATGATACTTCTTATTATTGCATTTCCGCAGAATATTATTTTTATAGTGTTTAGTTTATACGCTCTTTCAGGAATACTCGGTATAGGGGCAAGATATTATAGACTTCGTAAAAAAAAGAATTAATTTTAGCAATGGAGAAAATGATGGCAATTGAACAACTTTTGATTTTGATTAAGCCGGATGGAATTAAAAAGTCTTTAACAGGAAATATTTTAACTAAGCTTTCAGAAGTAAGAATGGTTATTATAGGCGCAAAAGTGCTTAAAGTAAGTGAGGCGTTGGCAGAAGAGCATTATTACCAGCTTAGAGATAAGCTGTTCTTTAGCGAACTTGTAGATTATATTCAGGGCAAAATATATGGAGAACCTTGGAACAGAGTGTTAGCGCTCGTATATCAGGGCGAAGATGCAATTTCAAAAATGAGAAAAATTGCAGGCGCAACAAATCCTGAAGAAGCGGATCCTGTTTCAATTAGAGGTGCATATGGAAGAATAACGACACATGGCATATACGAAAACGTTATCCATTGCTCTTCTGACCCTTCAGAGGCCAAAAGAGAGATTGAGTTGTGGTTTGAACCAGAAGAAATAGTTAAATCAATATATCCTACGAAAAAGGTTGTGTTAGAAAAAGAAGAAAAAACAATTTGGGCATAGTTTTGTAAAGCTGAGTTGCAAGCGCTTATACTGTTGGCGTTCCTTTAAGTTTTTGGTTGCGGAAGTAAGATTTTATGATGTTTGCACGTGGTATTTTTTGGTTTTTTATATTTTTAACTTGTTTTTGCAATTTTATTTTGATGAGTAAAGGTATTTTATGGGTCTTAACACTTGAAACCTAAGCAACCCTTGTGCTGAAATGCACATGAGAAGGCACTGTAAAAAAGAGAAAAACTGTCAAAATAAAAATTCCAATGGGAGTTGATGAAGGAACTTCATGAAACCTTTTTTAAGAAAATTTTTAGTTGACCATACTATAGAATTACAGCAAAAGTCTTCGTGCGTTTGTCGTAATGCTACAATAATCAAGCAAACGAAAATAACATAAAATTGATAACATAACGAAAACATTACAAAGACAAGTATTATCACCTAGGGGGGGGGTATTGTGAAAAACAAAAGCTACAAGCAAAAAAGTAATGCGGCGATGAAACTAAAAGCAATGTCAAGCATATTTGTTGCATTTAGCCTTGTTTTAAGTTCGTGCGCTTCCCTTGTAAACAAAAGGACTGCTACTCTAGAGAAAATAGAAGAAGCAGAAATAGCAAAAGCAAGAGAAGAAAAAAGACTATCAAAATCAGAGCTGGAGCGTATTCGGAAGTTCCTGGAAGATCATGGCAAGTGGCAGTGGCTGAAGTACTCAGAGGAGACTAATAATGACGGGCAGGCGTGGCTGAAATCGAATGATGGGAAGACATGGCTGAGGTCTAAGGATGACGGGTGGAAGTGGCTGAAATCGAATGATGGGAAGACATGGCTGAG
>BNVT01000052.1 GCA_025998295.1 Endomicrobiia bacterium | reverse complement strand
TTCAATCAAAGAAGCACTCGAGTGACAAAAGAAGATAAGGAGTTAAATAGGGAGATTTCATCAGATGATGAGGATTTAGTGAAAAATTCATAGTATACATACGGGCTTTTAGCCCTATTGAGTGTCAGTATCCAACACCCTTATACACCTTGATTATACTTGTTTCTTAAGGGACAATTTGTTAAAAGGTTCGAAATAGTCTCTAAAGATAGATAAGTAATAGCAAAAGACGCTTTGGACTGCGATTTAACTTGGGTTGTGAGTATTTGTAGTTCTAAAATTTAATACTTAAGGTTTGCAATTCTCCTCTATTTTATGTTAACTTTGTACAAATTAGTAATTTTTATTGTGTATATCTTCAATATTTCTTTTGCTTTTAAACATCACACAAAAAGCATATTTACACAAAATTTAAAGAATTACATTTATTTTGTGGTGAGCGCAAATATTAACTGTAAATCCTGAAAAATCTAATTTGCTGTCTTTAAATCCGGACTTTGTTGCAGGTGTATATAAATATCCTACATCTAATCCCAATTTAGTGTTTTTTTCATCAACCCACTGCACTCCTATCGATGGATTCGCCACAAAACAACGCGCTGATTTTTTAACAGAACTATTTGGTAGCATCATCAAATTTGACTCTGATTCAAATTTACAGTAGAGATGATCAAGGCTGCCATTATACCGACAGGTGGTGGTATTAATAAAACCAACACCCAAAAATAATTTTCCATTCAAACTAAATTCTTCGTTTATCTTTTGATTGTAACTTCCGCCAAGCATAACAGGAACTAATACAGTATCTGCTTCAAAATATGTTGGATGCTTGCCTGGAATAATTTCTCGCTTTATCTCATTCCATGGATACTCCTTGTTTTTATACACAGGCTCATCTGGCAGTTTAAGATCTGCCCCGTTCCAAAAAAAAGCTATTCGCGGACCTATTTTCACATTTTCGCTAACGTCAAACAAACAGTCTATACCAAGTCCAGCGACTATTCCATTATGGTTTAATTTTGAACGAACAGGAAGTTGTTCTCTCACCACTCCGTCTGCAAGATCATCGAGACCTTTGATTTTTGCTGCAACACATCCAACACCAAGACCCAGGTCTATATCTACAGCAAATACATCTGCTGCAAAAACTGTCAAAACCAACAACACTAGAACTAATAACTTTTTCATAATCTTCTCCCTTTTTTAAATTTCAAACTGCAAGCCGCGGTATCAGCGGAGGGAAATTGAAGAGCTGTGATTGTTCTTGTCCAAACTCTATTGTTTGTAGCGTTATTAAATTTCTTTTGTTATTTGAATTAGGCTATTACAACGCTCTAAATTCCAAATATAGCTTTTCTATGCTTTTTTGGGTGTTACAAAAATGATAGTGTATCTTGTATGCACTATGCTGTCTGTTCTTTTTGAGCGTTTCCATAGCCTAATTGTACTACTTTAAGCGGTTTGTGCACAGAGCTTGCTGCGGGGCAATAGTTTTACAATTAAAAGCTTTAAAGTCAAGGTGCATATCAATGTTAAGTTAAGTTACTGCAGTTGGCTATAGATTTATTTTCTTCAGTATATTTTATGACACTCCACATCATAGAGACGGCTTCCTTGGGATAATGCCCTATAGATGTTTCAGCAGAAAGCATGACATAATCCGTTCCATCGAGAACAGCATTTGCAATGTCACTTACTTCAGCTCTTGTAGGGATAGGATTTTCAATCATACTTTCAAGCATTTGGGTCGCAGTGATCACAAATTTATTATAAACTTTACATTTCTTTATTATGCGTTTCTGTATTATAGGAACTGACCACAGAGGCACTGATATTCCCATATCCCCTCTTGCTACCATTATGCCATCTGCAACATCAAGGATTTCATCAATATTGTTAATTCCCGATATGTCCTCAATTTTTGCTATAAGTTTACAGGTTGTGTTATTTTCTGCTTTCAAGATATCTATTAAAGGTTTCATATCTTGCATATTTCTGACAAATGAATTTGCTATATAATTAGCGTTGTTTTTCAAAGCAAACATTATGCTCTTACGGTCTTTTTCTTCCAATAACTGAAAGTTAAGTTTAGCATTGGGGACATTTACGCCTTTGTGCGTTTTTAAAATATAATCCATCTGAACTTCTGTAATAAGCTCATCTTTTTTTGAAGATAAAACCTTCAAAGTTAGATTGCCATCATCAATAAAAATAGTAAGATTTTCTTTTATATCTGTAAGAGAGCTTGCATAATCTATAAAAATTTCTTTGCTGTTTCCGACAATTTCTCTGTTTGTAAGAATAAGCTGCTCTCCTTTTTTTAATTTTACTTTTCCGCCTTCAATTGCACCTACCCTTATTCTATGTCCTTCGAGATCTGCAAGGATTTCCACATTTGTGCCAAATTCCTTGTTTAATGTTCTTACCAAAGCGATGTCTTTTTCATGCTCTGCAAACGTACCGTGAGAAAAATTAAGCCTCACTATCGCCATGCCGTTATCGGATAAATTCTTTAAAATCTCAAGAGAACGTATTGCTGGTCCCATTGTACAAATAATTCCTGTCTTAGCCACTGTACTACTCCTTTGTTATTTACTTTTATGTGGTTATCGGAGCATAAATGCTTTAATCGACTTTAACTTTTTTTGCCGTGTAACCCATAATCTTTTTTTAAAAGATACTTGCTATGCGTGGACAAATCCAAAAGTCTATTCCTCGATAAATCGGACAATATTTTTGTTTTTCTTTTACTTGGCAAACTCAAAGTAGGCAAGCAACAGTGAAGCTAAAGACCACATAAGCGTCAAGATAATTTAAATCTGTTACTTGGAGCTAATTTTCTTTCTATAGCTATAAAATATCGCCTGCAGATATATTATCAAAACTAGTTTCTTTAAGCAAACCATTACATTAATTCTTTTCATCTCCTTATTTTTTATGTTCTCATTGGATTACTTTTATTTTACAGACATAACTTTTATTGTGCTCACTTGCGCAAGATAATTGACAGAACTTTGGTGAGGCAGTAAAAAGCATCTTAGTTGAATACTACCATCGAAAATATGTGTGGCACAAAAGAGGTGCTATTTATTAATTAACTTTTGCATTATAAACTTTGCGATACTTTAAATTTTCGAGGGGGAAATATTGACCGTTTTGTAAAAGGCAATATTTTGAAATATTTATCAAATAAACAGACTAAGTTTTTTGTCATTGCCACAAAATAGGAGTCCATGTTAAAAACATTTGGATACCCCTGCAATTCTTTTAAAAATCTTGTAGAAAATTGTTTCTCTTTTTTATTGCAAAGCTCCTTTGTCTTTTTTATTAGACAAAAGGAGCTTTACGTAAATCTTTTTTACTACCGTTTTTTGATTTCTGTCAATTTATTGCTGCTGTTCCTGTCTCTCTTGTGCGTACTCTCATAACACTGCGCAAATCATAGCTGAATATTTTCCCATCCCCGGGATTACCAGTACAAGCGGCTTCTTGAATTGCCTTTATTGTTTTTCGTTCCCATTCTTCAGAAGAAACTATGATTTCAAATTTAATTTTTGGAAGCACTGTTATATTTACCTCCGTACCGCGAACAAGCTCTTTATAGCCTTTTTGCTTGCCGCATCCCATAACTTGTGAAACAGTAATGCCGCTAACTTCAATTTTGTTGAGAGCTTCTTTTATATCTTCCAATTTTTCTTCACGAACGATAGCTTCTATTTTAATCATACAACTCCCCTTTGTCTATATTATTAACACCATAAACGCATGCAACTTGGTTGTATAAAAATAAACTTTTATCAATCTAGTCCTGTAAATGAAGGATACGCGTTTTCCCCATGTTCAGATATATCTAAACCTACCAACTCTTCCTTTTTGCTTACTCTAAGGGGAGTAAATATTCTGACGATACCCGCACACAATAAAGTTCCTACAACAACTACTACAAAAGTTATAAGTATTCCTTTAATTTGCGCAATAAATTGAGCAGTTTGACCGTAAATAAGTCCCGGATTGCCGCCGTTTATCACGGGATTTACAAAAATACCCGTCAATATTCCACCCCATATACCACCGATACCGTGACAGCCAAAAGCATCTAAAGCATCATCTATTTTAAATATCTTTTTAATAAGGGCTATTCCGTAGTAGCATACGGGGCTTACAGTTATACCAATAATCAAAGCTGCCCATACCTGAACGTGCCCGGCAGCAGGCGTAATACCTACTAACCCGGCTACAACTCCCGTACATACCCCAATAAGCGTAGGTTTTCCCTGTTTGATTACATCTAAAAGCATCCACACTAGCATACCCGCAGCAGCAGATACAGCTGTTGTTATGAAAGCATGTGCGGCAAGTCCGTTTGCAGCAAGACTGCTGCCAGCATTAAACCCAAACCAGCCAAACCATAAAAGCCCCATACCCAAGAAAACAAACGGAACACTATGTATCCTATATGAAGTACGCAAATAATTGACTCTTTTGCCAAGTAAAATTGCAAGAATTAATCCTGTTGTTCCTGAACTTATATGAACAACATCCCCTCCTGCAAAGTCCAAAGCGCCTATTTTTCCACCAATCAAACCATCACCCCATACCATATGAGCCAAAGGATAATACACACATATTGACCATAAAGCTATAAATAAGAACAAAGCTTTAAACTTCATTCTTCCAGCAACAGAACCTGTTATAATAGCCGGGGTTATTAGGGCAAACGTCATTTGAAACGCTACAAAGACAAATGCAGGTATTGATTTATTAAGAACAAGAGTATCTTTTGTAATACCTGCGAGCCCGATATTCTTAAGAGAACCTATAAAATTGTTACCACCCTCACCAAATGATAACGAATAGCCTACCAACACATACAAAACAATACCCAGCCCCATGATAAACGCAGAGTTCATCATGTTGTTTACCATGTTTTTTCTTCTTCCGAGTCCTCCGTAAAAAAACGCAAGCCCAGGTGTCATAACAAATACAAGAGCTGTACAAATAAGAACAAATGCCGTATCCCCTGCATTAAACATTTTGTAGCCTCCTATTAAAAATATTAAAAAACATGCAAAATAACTTTTTAGCTTTAGATTTTTATGTTTTTGATATTTTATGAAGTAAAAAACTCTTAAATACCATAAATATCGTGTTTTAATGTCTTGATTATCACTAAAGCGATTAACAGTGTAATAATTTTATTTTATTTTGTCAATCCTTGTAGAATCTCGTGGCATACTGGACTTATGTCAAACAAAGACAAACGGATTAAAACAACGACGCTGCTGGATTGCTTCGATCACTTAAAGAAGCAGCGATTAACTTTGAAAAGAGGGTTAAAACGAAAGCTTTTTTGGCTTTTGACTATTTGAGGGGTAAAGCTAAATAATAGTCCATGGAATTTGCTATTTAATTTAGTTGACTGTACTATTTCCTGCTGCCAGGCTTAACTGCAGTGTTTCCTTCTTTGCACATAGGGCATTCTTCTTCTTTATAACTTTTTACTTCGAGATTCAAAAGAGAAAACTTTGGAATGCCAAAATCAACTTTCCCAGCACTTCTATCGACAAGAGACACCACAGCGACAACGCGTGCACCAATCGATTTAACAGTATCTATAACTTCTTTTGTGGAAAGACCAGTTGTAATAACATCTTCAACAATTAAAATTCTTTCACTTTCATTTACAGAAAATCCTCTTCGAAGAGATACTTTTCGGTCAATTCTTTCAGTAAATATTGCACGTGTACCCAATGCTCTTCCCATTTCGTGACCTATAATAACGCCACCCATTGCCGGAGAAATAACAACATCAACTTCTATATTGTTTTCTTTAATCTTCTTTGCAAGTTTTTCGGCAAGTATTTCTGCTTCCTTAGGATGCTGCAGAATCAAAGCGGCTTGAAAATATGTGTCTGAATGAAGACCGCTTGAAAGCTTAAAATGTCCAGTCAAAAGAGCTCTGTTTTTTTTAAATAATTCTTTTATTTCTTCTTGTTGCATTTTGCACTTCCTCTTATAGATTTTAATTTTTATCCTTAAAAAATATATCCTTCACACCTAAAAATATTAAAGCAACACCCATCTAGGATTTACACTGCCAAATTGCAACAAAATACCTACTTTAAACCCATCACACGAAACAGCTTAATTTGCATTTTTAACAGAGATATTTATTTTATCAAAGTACCCTCATAAATATTTTTTGCAACTTCAGACGGATCTTCAGCTTCTATTATTGGTCTGCCTACCACTATAAAATCAGCACCTTCCTTTACAGCAATTTCAGGAGTTGCCACTCTTTTTTGATCGTCATCAGTCTTTACAAGTCTGATTCCAGGAGTAACAACGATAAAATCTTTTCCGCACTCCTTTTTTATAAGCGCTATTTCAAGCGGGGACGATATTACGCCGTCAATTCCACAAGATTTTGTAAGCTTTGCTCTTCTTATAACCTCCTCTGGAGCAGTAATCTGGCTTGTTAAAACAGTTACTGCCCAAATTTTCGGTCTGTTTTCTACGGAGGCTGCAGCCTTAAGCATTTCTTCACCACCAATCGAATGAACAGTTAAACTAAATACTCCAAGTTCTTTTGCAGATTCAACGGAATGCTTTACGGTCGCTGGAATATCATAAAATTTTAAATCTAAAAATACTTCTTTTCCGTTATTCTTTATTATTTTTATTATTTCTTTGCCTGAGTGTAAAAACAATATAGGACCGACTTTGTAAATATCGATGTAAGGACTCGTTTCTTCTACAAGTCTTTCAGCTTTTTGTAGATCATAAACATCAAGAGCTAGTATAGTCTTTTTCATTTTCCTCCCTTTGTCGGTTATTGTTTACAAAACACTATGACAAACATGTGAAAAGTATATTACAGTGAGAGGCAGCCCTCCCATTTACAACATTGCCTTAAGTTTTTAGTGTTAAATCCATAAAACACCTCAAAAATTTAGTTTCACAACTAAAAATTCAAGGGTGCAAACGCTTCACAATTCAGTGCAAATTAACAGGTATTCTTTACGGTGTTAAGCATGCCGACTATTTCTTTTGCCGATTTTATATTTTTTTCTTTTAATGTATTTTCAAATTCATCAATAATGCTTAGAAAATTTTTAGGAGAAACTAAACTTGCACTGCCAACACTTACAGCCGTGGCCCCTGCAAGCATAAATTCAATCACATCTTCACCTGTCATTATGCCACCGCAGCCCACTATAGGTATTTTTATACTTTGATACGCGTCATACACGCATCTTACAGACATAGGTTTCACGCAAGCGCCAGACATTCCGCCTTTTACTGTAGACAATCTTGGCTTAAGAGTCTCAACGTCTATGGCCATCGCAGGATAAGTATTTGCAAGCGTCACTCCATCTGCTCCTGCATTCTGCGTTGCTAACGCAAGTTCAGATATATCAGTCACAAGAGGCGACAGCTTAGCAATAACAGGTACTTTTGATATTTTTTTTACACCTTTTATTACATCGCTCATTAAAGACAAATCATGGCAAACTATTTTCTTTTTTAAATTGGGGCAAGATAAATTAAGTTCTATTGCCGATATCTCATTTTGTCCGCTTAATATTTTTACAGTTTCAACATACTCGTTAATCGTCGCCCCAGCAACACTTACAATAACAGGTACTCCAATTTTGTTTAATTTTTCAAGAGGTTCTTCAATAAAAGCTTTAACGCCTATGTTCTGTAATCCTATAGTGTTTAACATTCCTGAAGCCACTTCAGCAATTCTTGGCTGCAGATTCCCATGACGAGGTTCCAAAGTAATTGTCTTTGTTACAATACCACCCAGCTTTTTCAAAGGAACTAAATCCGCAAGTTCATAGCCATAACCAAAGGTTCCAGATGCCACAAGCACCGGATTTTTAAATTTAATCCCTGCAAAACTTACACTTAAATTTAGTTTCATACCATTCTTCTATTTCAGATATAGCAAATACTATAAACTGCTTGAATTTGGAATAGAACCCTACCAAAATGGATCAAGCTTTTTTACACGCTTTCTCATGATCAACGTTAACAGCTATTTTGTTGATGCGTTAGAATTATTAATCGATATTAAAACAATTGCAGGCTTTGCACCCATAAGCCCAAAAAGACCGGTCGAACCTTCATTTACAATTTTTACTACGGCATTTTTCTTGTTACACCTAAGCTGAGTTAATCCATTGTTTATTGCTTCTGCTACAGTTTTGCCT
>BNVT01000051.1 GCA_025998295.1 Endomicrobiia bacterium | reverse complement strand
CAAACGTCCCTTTCTTTACTCCCATTAATCGCCTAAACCCATTCCATCTGTTTTCGCACGCTTTCTTTTTCTGTTTCATAGTACTTCTATTGTACTTTTATATATTAGTTATGCAAGAGGTCTAATGAAAAAAGTAATGACAGCAATCATAGTGTTTGGGTTGGTAGTAAGTCCTGCAGTTAAGGCTATGGCTATGCATGGTGAAGGTGATGATGGTCAGGGCAACAACAATAGTAAAGATAAAGATAAAGATGGAAAAAGTGTAGGTGATCAGCAAGACAAGAAAAGCGAGGAAAAAGAGAAAGAAAAGGAAAAAGAAAATGTTACTAAGGATAATTCAACATCTGAACAACAGGGAAGTCATGGAAATAAACGTGAAGTATCTGCAACAGAAGTATCAGTGGAGGCTAAGCCTAATTGTGTGATGCCACTGCTGAAGTTCGTACCTCCAACTTTGCCGACGACTTCTTTGTGTCCGCCACCGCCAGTGGCAGAAACAGCGAAAGAACCAGATGGGAGTGCGGGGGCGGAGCATTATGAACCAGCGGCAGCACCAGCAGTAAATCAGGTAGAGCCAGAGCCTGCCTCAGAGACAACAGCAGATCCAATGGCGGAATTAAATGAGCAAGCAAAGAATGAACAGGCGCAAGAAACAGCACTAGCACAGGAAGATGTATCATCGTCCTCTTCATCTACGGATTCAAATACAGATAATGATTTATTGTCTTCTTCTCCGTCGTCCTCTTCTTCATTGTCATCTTCTTTTTCATCATCTCCTAGTTCGTCTTCTTCATCAGGTACAGATTCAGGCTCAAACCAAGAACCAATGATAGAACCAAGTATGCAGACACAGAATGGACAGGAGCAAGAGGTAGAACCAGTAGGGCAGGCGGTGCCAGTGCCAGCAGCAGAGTCACAAGCAGCAAGCACTGATAATATGTCGTCTTCTTCATCTCCCTTATCATCATCGACATATGCATCATCTTCTTCTTCATCATCGTCATCTCCATTAGCATCTTCTTCTTATCCGTCATTCCCTAGTTTGTCTTCATCGTTTTATAGTTCGTCATCTTCATCATCATCGTCATCGTCTTCCTCGTCTCCATCTTCTTCATCGTTTTCTAGTTCGTCATCTTTACCCTTTTCCTCTTCATCATCGTTTTTCTCGTATCCATCATCGTCTTCCTCTTCATCGTCATTTTCTTCGTATCATCCATCATCTTTGTCATCTTTCTCGTCCCCATCATCTTCAGCATCGCTACAGCCTAAGGACAAGAAAATTAATGCTGAAATTACATATCTTGTTATGCAGGATGCTCAGGCAGAAGGCAAAGAAAGCGATGAGAAAATTATATATTTTGTTGGTGAGGATATAAAAAAGATTACAAAAACAGCAAAAATGGTGAAAACTGTTCAGCAAAATAAAGTAAAGATACAAGATGAATTGGAGTTGGTTTTCAAAGAGGAGCAGGAAAAGGTTGAAGCGGCACAGGAGGAGCAAAAGGAGAGGGAGATTCAGGCTAGTAGAGCTAAGGAAAAAACTGAGTGGGCAAAGATGGATGTTGATGATATTAATGAAGAGAGTGATGAGTCTAAAAATATAATTGAGGCAGTCAAAAAAGAGGCCGAAGACAAACGTAACGATGCTAAAAAGAAGCTTGATGAGGTTAAGAATAAGAGGGATGGTATTAAAGGAAGTCTTGCCGAGGAGCAAGAATTAGCTGAAGCGTATGATGCATTGATTGAAGCTAATAAGAAAAATGGTAAAACAGATAGCGGTTGCTTGATAACTGCTAAGGACAAGGCGAAGGCAAATGTCACAGCTAAGGCTGAGGAGTTGGATAAAACAGAGGCAGAGCTTGAGAAGAAAACTAGTGAACATAAGAGATGTGATGTTGAACTTGATGAGTTAGATGATTTGAAAGAGTCATTTGATATTGCTACGAAAGACAGAAAGGAAGAGCTAAAGGAAAAACAGGAGAAGCAGCTTAAAACCAATGCTGATTTGGAAACAAGTAAAGCTGAGGTAATCAAGGCAGAACTGAATAAAGAAAAGAACGAGAAGGAAGTTACCAAAGAGTTGCGTGCCGAGGATATAAAACTTGAAGACGCTAAGGGTAAGCTGTTGGATGTGGTAATTGAGATTACGGCTAGACAGGGTGATGGGAGAACCACAGAGGGATTGGAGAAAAAAAAGGAGGAGGAGCAGCGTGTTAAGGATGTAACAGAGCGTGAGGCTGCCCTTAAGACTAGACGTGAGCAGATAAATACTGAGTTTGAAAAAGTTAATGCTCGGTCAAAAGAACTTGATGATCAGGATGATACACTGGAGAAAGAGATAGAAAAAAACGGGAAGCCAATGAAAAGATCGAAGGTATTCTTAAGGAAATAGAAGAACGTAGGGCTATGACTACGGTACAGCAGAATCTGACAAAGGATGAACGTAGCAAAATAGTAAGTGATAAGATTTGTGAGACGTTAGAAAATCAGCAGATTGCTGATGATGAGGAGGATAACAGGAAGATTGATGAGTTGGGAAAGTCTGTGGCAGAGTTAGATAAAAAGATTAAGCAGACTAAAGATGAAGATTTGGAGGTTAAGGAGAAGTTGGTTAGATTGAATATCAAAAAGGCTGAGGAAAATAGTGAAGATGAAAGGTTGACGAAGGAAACAGAAAAGATAAATGCAAAGGCTGTAGAGAGTAAAAATTTGTTGAATATAATACTCACTTATACTAATAAACAGCAGGTTGAAGAAGGCGTCGAGAAGATCCAGAAGGCAGAGATTAATGAGCGTTTGACTTCAGAACAACAGAAGTGGCAGGAGGAGGCTTTGGCTAAGGAGCATCAGAAGTGGGAGGAACAGTTGAGTGAGGTTGAAAGAAAGTCTGAGAAAAAACTTGCTGGGAAAGATCGCCAGCTCTTGTGGGTATGTAAAGATCTTAACCGTAGAGATAATCAGAAAGAACTTCGAGATCGAATTATTCGTGCAGAGGAAAAATCCGAACAGACACAGGAAAAAAATGAGAGGCTAATGAAAGAAAATCAAAAGTTGAGGATGGAGCTGCATAAACGTGGTGCAGCTAGTGCAGGTGGGAGTGGAGCTCGGGCACAGGAAGAGGAAGGAATTGAGGAGCTAGAGGAAAAAGCTGAGAAGTTGAGGCGTGATCTTATCCAGGCAAAAGCACTATCAACAACAGGAGAACGTGTTATGGAGGATGGGTTACCTGTACGTACTAGAGATGATCTGGAAAAGTATAATAAGAATATAGAGGAAATAAGTGAAAAATTAGGTCAGGTAGAGGCTTCTATTGCTCAGAAACAACAATCATCAAAAGACATAAAACAGCCACAAACACAACAACTATCATCAGAAGGCTCGGATGATTACATGTATCAATGATAATGAGTCTGGGGTCTTTGAAATAAAGATATAGTAAAAGACTACTATGTAAAAAATAGAGAAAAGAAGGACAGAGTAAAGAATGATAGAAATGTGTTAGAAGTGAGATTGGAGAAAGAAAGCGGAAGCAGGAGTATTCTTGGTAATTTGACTAGAGAAATATAGAGCTATATAGCACAAGAGAGAGTAAGGCACAATAGCTAACAATGATGGTACAACTTAACTTAATGCAAGTTTATAGATAAACCATAATGATGATAACAAAACTTAAATGCTGTTTATAGTTAAACTATTTGAAATTGCACCGTCTTGCAGTTCAAGGAATGAGTTTACTTCTTCACACATTTTCCTACTCTTTATGGTATAATTAAAGTGTGACCACATAGAAAGCAAAGGAGGAAAGAACGATGAAAAAATAATTTTGTTTACATCACTTATTGCATTGTCAAGTTACTTGCGTCTGCCTGTCCCGAAAATAAAAATAATTATAAAAAAATGTTTGAAAGAAAAGAAGAAAAAGCAGAAACACAAGCACAAGAAAAATAAGAAGCGAAAGAAAAAGAAGATGGAGAAAGAGCAGAAGCAAAACGAAAGGATGAAGCACTATCACTAGCATTAGCAAGATATGAAGCAAAAGTAAAAGAAGATGGAGAAAGAGCAAGAGAACAAGCAGCACTAGCAAAAGCAGAAGAGATGAGGATATGTGGCGTCTGCCAGTTTAATGAGAAGGAAAATCTTATTAACATCAAAGATCATACACATACAGTTACAGCATGCGAAAGTTGCAAACAACTATATCATACCGAGTGTATAAAAGAGTGGATGAAGGTAGGTAACACATGCCCCCAGTGCAGAAAAACAGGTACATTCGGAGCTCTCTCCAACCGCGTCATACCGCCTCTCACCCGCGAGCAGTTCGGAGTCGCCATCGACATTGGCAGTAAAGCCTTTTTTACTTCCCTCAACTGCTCCCAGTTAGCCTATGACGTCAAAAAATTCGGAAGCGCCCTCGAACTCGCAGAAATCAAGCCCAGACTTGTCGAACTCGAAACCCGCTTTAAAGAAATCAAAGGCCGCTCTTACAACGTCACTAACACCGCCGACCTTGACGATGTCATAACCAAATTTATCGAAGCCAACGCTGAATTTGCCGAAATCAAACCCCGCCTTGCGTCAATGTGGTCACGTCATTTTACGACCCCACACCCTTCATTGAGTTAATTTGGTCACGTTTGAAAAATAGCAAGAAATTTCTTACATCTTTAAAACTAAACGCAAGCAATCTTGTAAGGAGACGAAAATAGTAAAGCACCGATTTCGTCTCCTTTTAGACTTTGGTAGTTTTCAAAGCCACTTTCATCTACTAAATACAATAATCAATAATTATTCTTTTAATAAACCAAATAAATACAATAGCAGCGGGAACTGTTAGAATCCATCCTATAAATTTAATCCCTTTAACGCCCAACTTATCTAGTAAGAATTTTCCGAATTTAGTCGAGCCAATATTTTCCATATACCCTTGTGGATCCTGCCTGTAACGACTTATGTCACGGGCGATTGCATACGCTACAAAAGACAAGAGTAATATAAGCATGATGATGTTGTAGGTTCTACCCCATTCTTTGTTAAAAAGAAACCACATTATTTCGACCTCCAGTATTTAATCTTGTCATACAAGAAACAGATGCCACCAATTGTTCCTTAAGAAACAAGTATACATCCAACTAAAAGGATTTTGGTCTTTTAAAGCCGACGGTTCTTATTCTCCATTTCAGATATTCTTATCCTCACTTATCCTATCTATATTTTCTATTAATCCTTTCCATGGCATTGTTAAGCTTAATTGTTTTAACTATGTCAAAAAGAATAACTGGGTCAATATCAAAAAATTGAGCAAATTTCTTTATAACCCTTGGATGTGGAATAGTTCCATAAAGCTCATTAGACTTCTTACATAACCTAAGTATTAAACTTTAGAATTACAAATACCTGCAACTTGGAGTTAAATCGTAGTCCAAAAGGTCTTTTGTAATTACTATGTCTGTCTTTAGAGACTATTTTGAACCTTTTAACAAATTGTTCCTTAAGAAACAAGTAATCAAGGTGTAATAAAGGTGTTGGGTATTGACACTAAATAGTGCTAAAAGCCCGTATGGATCTTCTGCCATGTATCTTATTGTCTTTTTGTCTTTCTTTGCACAAATCAGTGTCGTCTATTTCAAATAAACTAAGATCGTTCCTTGCCCTATTATCTATGCGCATATTACTTACTTATCTTTAATGCCACTACTACCAACGGTTATTGTATGTCTATTATTCTTTTAGCTTGCCACTTTCGCTGTTTTTGAAGTCTTTGATCAATTGTAGCATAATCACTGCCACTTCTACTTCTAGTGCTTTGTTTAACAATACCTATTCTCATCTCGCATATTCCCCACTACTTGTTAATACTTCTTCTTACATACCATATGTCTATTGTCCACAACTTTTACTGACATTGGATGTCTAATCTAGTAGTATGTATTGTAACTGTCTTAAAGTGATAATATGTTCGAATACCCTATGTCTATATCCACAACTTTTACTGACATTGGATGTCTAATCTAGTAGTATGTATTGTAACTGTCTTAAGTGATAATATGTTCGAATACCCTATGTCTATATCCACAACTTTTGCTGATATTGGATGTCTAAATCTAGTAGTATGTATTGTAACTGTCTTAAAGTGATAATATGTTCGGGAATTACCCTAAAGTATTCAAACATTATCTTTACTATCTTTTCTATACTCAATTTTCTCTTTGCTTACCTACTTGCCCTATCTTTCTTTTCTCTTCTTTTCTTCTCTTTTCTTTTCTTCTCTCCTTGCTATCCTTGACTCTTTTATCAAATGCTTTCTTGACTCCCATTAATACTAAATCCATTACATATGACCTAACTGCTTTCTTTTTTGTTTCATAGTACTTCTATTGTACTTTTATGTGTTGGTTATGTAGGAGGTCTAATGCCAATTAGCCCAGTATGTTGTAAGATTTTACAAAAGGTATCTTTTTTGATAAAAAGAAGGTACAATTTTTTGAGGGATAAAGATAACTTCTACTTATTTTCTTGGCGTAGGAAAAATGAAGGCAAAGAACATTTTTTAAAGGGGAGAGCGATAGATTAACTCAATTAAGCAAAATAGGGGATCTGCTAGAAAGATTAAACAAGTATGCAGATTGGACAATATCTGGAAAGCCATTAGAGAGAGATCGTGGGTCTGTCTAAAAATCCAAAGCACTTCGCTGTTATCCTGAGCTTCTTTTGGTATTTAATGTTATTTTTACGATGAGATGCCGTAACAAGTTCAGCATGATATATATAAAAACTTCCCAAAATCATGGATTTTTAGGGATACCCATGATAGAAGTTTGTGTACGTTAAAAAAGTTAACAAGATGCTCGTGCAGGCTGTTTATAGTTGGGATTACTCCTCGTTGTAAATATTTTTCACGTGTTTTATCTGGAAAAATAAGAAAAAACTTAGATTTTAGGAGAATGATATGGCAAATTTAAAAGATTTAAGCAAAAACCCGGAACGTGTAACAGGTGGTCATCGTCTTTGCGCAGGCTGTGGTGCTGGTATAGTTGCAAGACAAACTTTGATAGCGGTTGGCGGTACACCTGTTGTTGTTACAAGTGCTACAGGATGCTTGGAAGTTTCAACGACAATTTTCCCTTATACCTCGTGGAAAAATTCATTTTTCCACAGCGCTTTTGAAAATTCAGCCGCAACGTGCAGCGGTATTGAAGCTGCTTATAAAAGTTTGAAGAAACAAGGTAAAATTACAGAAGATATTAAATTTATAGCTTTTGGTGGTGACGGGGGAACTTACGATATAGGCTTGCAGTCATTATCCGGTGCGATGGAAAGATGGCATAAAATGCTTTACATATGTTACAACAACGAAGCGTATATGAACACTGGTATCCAAAGGTCTGGAGCAACTCCTAAAGGAGCTCATACAACAACAGCCCCCGCAGGGAAAGTTCAGCAAGGAAAAGAGCAGAATAGAAAAGATTTAACACAAATAATGATTGCTCATAATATCCCTTACGTTGCACAAGCTTATGTTGGAAACTGGAATGATTTTATAACAAAGGTACAAAAGGCTTTGTCGATTGACGGGCCTTCGTTTATAAATATTTTAACGCCTTGCAGACTCGGTTGGAACTATAAGCCTGAAGACACCATGGCACTTGCAAGGATTGCTGTTGAAACATGCATATGGCCTTCTTTTGAAGTTGAAAATGGTATTTATAAAATAAATGTTATGCCTAAGGAAAAGAAACCTGTTGTAGAATTTTTAAAACCACAGGGAAGATTTAAGCATCTTTTCAAACCCGAAAACACTCATATTCTTGAATCAATCCAAAAAGATGTTGATACAAAGTGGGAAATTCTGCAGCGTAGAGCCTCAGTAGATTACCAAGTATAAATTTTCAACAAATTACCAAATCCACCAACCTTACGGTTGGGGGTTTGGTTTTTAATACTTTCAAAGTTAAATGGATTCCCACTTTTGCGGCAATGACAACGGTACTAAGTGCGACGTTTTTGTTTGTCATACTAGCGAAAGCGAGTATCCAACAGACCTCTTACATAACTTAAGTATTAAATTCTAGAATTACAAATACCTGCAACTCGAAGTTAAATCGCAGTCCAAAAGGTCTTTTGTAATTACTATATCTGTCTTTTTAGACTATTTTGAACCTTTTAACAAATTGTTCCTTAAGAAACAAGTATAATCAAGGTGTATAAGGGTGTTGGATATTGACACTCAATAGGGCT
>BNVT01000050.1 GCA_025998295.1 Endomicrobiia bacterium | reverse complement strand
AACATTTTTAGAAAACTTAAAAAATTCCACAAAAGTTGATTTAACGCAATAAATTAAGTAACATATGGATGTTCTTGAAGTTCGGTTTATATATTAAAGATTAACATGGCCTTTTATGGCAGGGATGGTACAAATGAAAAAAAGGAATCTATTGAGAAAACTAGTTAGAGTATTTTATAGTTTATTTTGTATAATTATTTTCTCCTCAGCCTTAGCTCAAGGGAGTAGTAGTTTCCGCATCTCTGATTCGGGAGTATGTAGTAACAACCAAAGCGTCTCTGTTGTAGAGTCGGGCTCCTCAAACACATTGTCACCCATAGAAAAGTTCCTTTCTCATGATCCAGTACAGGGCAAACTACAGGAAATTTATTCATCACTCAAACTAATGAACTCGGTCTTACTGAGGAGACAGTCGGTCTCGACAAATCCATGTACACCGAAATATTCGGGGGACTCGTCAGGTTCAAATATCTTAGCAGATCGTTCTTCATCGAACTTCTTAAATAGCTCGTCAAGCTCAGCAAGTCCACTTACATCAAGATTCACAAATAACTCGTCACGGTCAACACATTTATTTTTACAAAACTTTTCTGGGAATACGTCAAGACCAGTAGGAATGGAACTATCTGTGGGATTAGGGATAGACTCAAGCTCTGTAAACAGTCTGCCACCGACATATAGCTTGCCCATCCACAACGCCTATGTCTCACCCCAGTCACAAGCGCTGCTTGATAAATTAAAAGATGAAAGCCGTAAGTCGGCTGCAGAAAAAAAAGCGCGTAATAAATCATCATTGTCATTGATTCGTGGAAGTCGTGCCGGTTTGCACTATGGGGCACAAGGTCGTGATGCGATGCGGTATGATCGCCGTAATTCTATTTTTTCCCACAGATATGAAGAGTCGGCTGTAAATTATTCAGGTTCATCGCTAGAACAAAACTTAAACCAAATTTTACTTCGAGAAGAGCATAACATTTTTGCGCCATTGATGGGCTTGCAATACAATGTGGATGTACAATATCAAAGGTCATCTGCATTGAGATCCTCAACAAAAACAAGATCGGGTCTGTTAAACTTAGCAAATAAGAACAATGCACACGGGGATCCAACTCGTACAGCGTTGCCAACCTATCTTATGTCATTCGATTATGCAGGGTCACACTTACCTCCTCTAGGTTATCGCTACGGATACGAGTTACCACAAAACCCTCTTTTAAATGTATCGTTAAGCTCAACAAGTTCATTTCTATCGATCTTCTCAACTTGTGATAATACATATGACAATTTGATTGCATATGACCCTAATCTTCAGTTATTTCCTAAGGGCAATGGTACTCTTCAAAGTATCCAATATTCACCTCAAATATCATGTTATGTGTTATCCCAAAATCAACCAGTAAACCCAACAGGTTCCTCTTCATCGAATTCTAGTAAATCCTTGATCTATACAAGTAGTTCATCGGGGGTAACTGCTGTTTCTGGAATGCAAAATAATCAAAAAAGTACTATTGTCACCTTATACCGCAAGGATGTTAAAAATTTCAAAACAGGAAAACCATTCAATGATAGAGGTGTTACAGGAACACTTAGATTTGGTGATCTAACAGTAGAAACTTTGGAAAATGGTGGATTTAAATTAAAGAATGGTGAAATTATTCCTATATGTATACAGGATGGAATTTACTCCATAGAGATTCGTAAACCCACTAAAAGATTCCCCCAGGGTAGTCTACGGTTAAGTGATGCTCATGGCCGTACTGGGATACTTATTCATGCTGGGAGCAGGCCATACCACTCTGATGGATGTATATTGGTATCTCCCGAAAACCTAACAAAACTTATAGCGAAAGCCAAAGAGCTTGAGGCAGAGGGACCTATGGTTAGAATCAGTGTTCAGAGTGATAAAAAAGTGAGAGAGGATTTTGACAATATACCCAAAGCCGAACAAAAATGCATGGCAGATGGTTATTATGTAGCCTATCGTGACCGTAGATGACACGAAGATCTGGAACGTTCCTACACACCACTGAGTGTAATCGTTGATGGTGGATTAAATGGTGTCTGGGCATGACACTAAAAATTCAAGCACAACGATAAAAAAGTGTCTACAACAGGCAATGTCAAAGGTGACTAAGTGGTGAAAAAGCGACTGGTTTCAGTTTTAGTAGTAATAAAGAAGTTAATAGGAGAAACTCACCGACAAAATGACAACACCCAATTAACTTTAAAAGTATTTGGTCATTTTTCACATATGATATCGAGGATTACTTTAATGGATCTAGAAGCAAATAGCTATATACTAAACACATATAAAAGCAAAGGCAGTAAGGATGATAATAATTCATTAAGCATCTATTGGGAGCCTTTAGTAGAATTTGCCCCAAACAAAGCTGCTAAAATAGAGACAGTCAGTCCAGATGTAATTATAGAACCAAACCCAGCAAATGATAAAGACAATCAGATGATAATAGGTTATTAGACCAAAAAAATTAACCAACACCAAGCCGGGATGATCATTACGTAGTAGTGTCGATTTCAATCAATTTTTCAGCAGTTGCAGACGGTATGACAACAGCTGATATTAGGTTAAACCCAAATAATAAATCAAAACAAAGTTGGGTATGGGACATAGTAAGACTTTTGATGATGAATTGATCCAAAGATAGAACTCGTGAATTAACTGTGAATTAATGAAGTAAAATCAAAAAGTAACTCGGGCGAGATCAATGAAGTTCTCGGTGACCAATAACCCAAATCAATGACCACTTACCGCATCAGATTAGTCTTCAAATGCCACTTACGCCACTAGATTGTATCGCCAACATTAATCCATGTATGGATATCGGTAGAAAACGAATCCAATACCGGAACAGTTGGCCTAGCTCAATTTATGCTAATCAGTCAAAGAAACTAACTAATCATTTTTGAATGCATATCAGCCGCCCTCCACAAATGGAGGGAGTTTTAGAGCTAAAATGATATGCATACACTAATCTTATTTATTGGATATTGCATTGCAAAAGACATCAGGTCGTCTGATACAACTATCATTACATCATAATACTTAAGGCAGTAATAAATAAAAAATAAAATGCAATATTTACGACCAGCTATTATACAATTTTGCAATAGATAGCAAATGGAGACCTATAAGTACGCATTATTAAATAGTGTTTAGAGTGATAAAATCAAGATTTGAGGTAAAGTCAATCATTGAATTGCCTTTACAACATTTTCACGTTAGAATTATTTTTTTTAGATGCTATAGAATGTACATATGAACTACTTAAAAAGCGAATTCCTAAAAAACTGCCATAAGCCGCTATTTAACCATCAATTATTTTATGTTATGATTTATAATACCTACAGCCAATATTAATGGAAAATTATCTAATATTTTGATCTTACGATGTGAAATTATCAGGTAATATTCTCCTTTTAATAGTCGTGAGGCAATATCTTCCAATCTTTCTAGACACAGATTGACAAATAGAAGGAGATCTTTCAAATTGCCAATAGGGTATTGTACAAAGCTAATGAACATATGTTGCTCTTGGCGAGGTGACAGGTTTATTACCACCTTCACTATTACTACTATGCTAACTGCTTCTTGGAGTAGATGCAAACTTGTCAACCCCCCCCCAATTAACCATCATGTTAATGTTTAGTTTTTTTTACTATGAGGCATAGTTAAAATATGCGTTTGTGACTTATGCTTTCCCAAAGACCTTTTGCTTTAGGGGTAACTTTTTATCTTGATAAAAAACGTCCAAACGACGCTTTTTGTCTTGCATTCATTTTGTCTACTAGCTTGAGAGAGTATAAGTTTTAAAACCCTAGAACGTATATAAATTATACTTTTATCCAATGTGCAAAGCTCTCTTACTACCAACTGTTATGTAGGTTCTCCTGCATACCAGAATAACTCAATGGACAGTTTAAAATCGTCTTAGCAGACCTGTGCTTGCATATATAAAAGAACTTCAACTCTTTGCATTGTTGCTCTAGCTATTCTCGTTACATATGTCCTTGGCACGTCTACAAACAGTCGATAACTGCTAACTGTCTAGCTATTAACTTATACGGAAGTTACATACCATTTACTACACTTTTTGTACAGACGCTGAGCAATTACATTAAATTGAGTTTTATATTTCGCCTGCCCTACAAAAAGCTTCATCATTATCTTGGCATCTTCTTGTGTTTCTCTTTAGTCTTTGGTTCCAATCCTGCGCCTTATGATCATTCGTCCCTTTACCAAAGACTTATATACCTTATTGGAGATAGCAATTTTGCAACTTTATTTAACTTGTACATGATTTTATATGAAACTTTCGTGTACCTCTTATGCAATTACGTACAACTTTATAAAATTCCACTAGGTTTTATATGACTTTTTGACAAATTTAATAGTTCTGCAAAGCATAGTATAAATTTTAGAATTAAATACTCACAACCATGTTAAATCACAGCCCAAAAGGTCTTTTGCTACTACTTATCTGTCTTTAGAGACAGTTTTAAACCTTTTAACAAATACTTTTTCATTTTTAACTACAACATCCGATAGACTCTCACTATTTAATTCTTATCTTCTTTTGTAGCTTTGAGTAGTTTATTTGGTATTCTTCTGGGTTAGAGTGTTATTTGCGTTTTGTCTTTAATCCTACAAGCCCTATATCTGTTTTGCTCACCTATTTTATCTTTCTTTCCTCTTTGGTATCCTTGGCTTATCAAATGTCCCTTTCTTTATTCCCATCGATTTAAACCATTACACGTGACCTGACTGCCTTCTTTCTTATCTCATACTACTTCTATTGTCTTTTACGTGGTAGTTGTGCATGAGGTCTAATGAATTAGTCCGTCGTCCTGATAATTTAGTCATCAGATATGCTATACTGTTGGCATTAAAAAGAATGTATGATTTGTTGTATGCTAGATTGTTGCCATAGAAAGAAAAAATCAAGATAAATCTTTTATATCAAGGAGAAAACGGGTGATGGAAACAAAGTTCCTAGACAAGCACAAAAGAGCAAAAAGTATATTAGCAATACTTGCAATGTTTATATGCACGGATATTTGTTTGGGTATATCTAATACCAAAAAATATAATGTATTACAAATTGATGAAAAAACAATTGACCAAATCAGAAAAGCAGCAGAACAGGGAGACGCTAAGGCTCAATACGACTTGGGTGCAATGTGTTACGGCGGGAATGGTGCAGAACAAAATTACAAAGAAGCGTTTAACTGGTTTAAAAAGTCAGCAGAACAAGGAGACGCCAAGGCTCAATATAGCTTGGGTACGATGTATTCCAAAGGAGAAGGGACAACACAAGATTATAAACAAGCATTTAACTGGTTTAAAAAGTCAGCAGAGCAAGGACATGCCAAGGCTCAATATAATGTGGGGGTGATGTGTTACACAGGATATGGAACAACACAAGATTATAAGAAAGCATTTCTCTGGTCTAAAAAGTCAGCAGAGCAAGGATATGCCAAGGCTCAATACAGCTTGGGTGTGATGTATTCCAAAGGGGAAGGATCAAAACAAGATTATAAAGAAGCAATTAACTGGTATAAAAAAGCAGCAGAGCAAAGACATGCCAAGGCTCAATATAGCTTGGGAGCGATGTATTACAATGGAGAAGGAGTAAAACAAGATTACAAAGAAGCATTCAACTGGTATAAAAAGTCAGCAGAGCAAGGAGATTCAAAAGCTCAATGCTGCTTGGGTTGGATGAATTCCAACGGAGAAGGGTCAAAACAAGATTACAAAGAAGCAATTAAGTGGTATAAAAAAGCAGCAGAACAGGGAGACGCAGATGCTCAAAATGGTTTGGGTGAGATATATTACTACGGGCAAGGAGTAGAACAAAATTGCAAAGAAGCAATTAAATGGTTTGAAAAAGCAACAGAACAAAGAAATGCCAAGGCTCAATATAACTTGGGTGTGGTGTATGATAAAGGAAGAGGGGTAAAACAAGATTACAAAGAAGCAATCAAGTGGTATAAGAAAGCAGCAGAACAGGGAGACGCAGATGCTCAATATAACTTGGGCGTGATGTATTACGAAGGTGCAGGAATAGAGCAAAATTACAAAGAAGCAATTAAATGGTTTGAAAAAGCAGCAGAGCAAGGACATATTGAGGCCAAAACGGCATTGACGAAAATTCTTGAAAGTAAGTAGCTATACCGTTTTTATGGTATCGTGTCTCTGATGGGTTAGTGTATTAAATTTAGGCGTTTTCATATGATATTTTCTGATTTTGTTATTTTTGACATGTTTTATGGTTTTTGATATATAAATTTGGTTCTACTAAAAACCCATCAATTGTTAGACTATTTCACGCAAGTAAGCCTGTGCCAAACCCTTAAAGTAATGCGCACAAGGTATCAAAACACTTTAAAAAAAAGGACAGCATAGCATAAATAAAATACAAGTCTCTTCATAACGCTATAAGTACAAGAAAAGCTATATTCAGTAGTATTTGCATTATAACAGCCCATAAATAACAAAAGAAGTTAAAAGCATGTTGCACCTAGTCTAAGCAGGAGCAATTGCAGCTCTTAGGTTTTGCTGCTTGCGTCGCACTGCTTACTAGCAAATCATTTTATCTGTTACATATTTCCTTATCAATTATAACGCCTTCTAAACTATCTTTTTTTGTTTTGTCATTTTATTATTGTAGAAGGTGTTATCTTTTTTGACGCTATCTTTTGAGCATTTTATTTTCTTTTATTATTTCTATTGCTTTACTTAAAACTATATCCTCCACTTCCTTTTCTTCACTAACTTCAGATCTGCAATGTTTATTTTTTACAGAAGCAGCGTTTTGATTTTTATCATGATGTTCTTGCACGCAAAGTCCACTTTCACCCTTGACTTCTACATCAGGAGTTATGCCATTTTTTAAGCTGTTGTCGCTAAAACGATTTATTGGGCGACCTGATGGGAGATAGTAATATGCTACTGTCCATTCTGAAGCCGCACCGTTTAGCAAAGGAACATACTTCATAACAGATCCTTTTCCAAATGTATTGCACCCTATTATTAATCCCCTATTATGGTCTTGGACAGCCCCTGCTAGTATTTCAGAAGTCGAAGCAGAATCTTTGTTTACAAGAACAATAAGCGGTAAATCTGAAAACTCGCCATTTCCGGATGTAAAATATTCTTTTTTAGATTCATTAGCTATTCCTTTTGTAGAAAAAATAAGTGTTTCTCCTTTCATGAACATACTCATTATAGCAGTCGCGGAATCTATAAGCCCTCCTGGGTTGTCTCTTAGATCCAAAATCAAATATTTCATCCCTTGTTTACGATAATTTGTCAATGTTTTTTAATACTACCTGCGCTCTGATTATTAAATATCGTAAGCTTATATGTGCTATACCATTATCCAGCATTTCACATGACATAGTTCCAGATTCTATTTTTTCTCTTACAATATTAAAGACTATCGGGTTTGCAACACCACTTCTTACAACAGTAAGCTTAACACTTTTGCCAACTTCTCCCCTTAGAAAATTAATTGCCTTGTCACTTGACATACCTTTAGTAGACTTTCCATCAATTTTAGTAATTATGTCTACAGAAAGGATGCCTGCTCTATCTGCAGGAGTGCCAGTATGGGCGTCACTACGACCAAACTATCATTTCTAACCTCAGTGCAAAGACCAACCCCAATATAATATCCTTCATTACATTAATCAATTCTTCATACTCTTTTTTCCCATATAACAAGATAAATATCCTTGCGTGCATCAAAAATACCTTTAATAAAATCAATAAATAAACCTTTAAGGTTTGTTTTTGTAATATAATTCTGCTCTATTATATCCAGCACATCTATCATCAAAGCAAGATCATTATCTCTTTTATTGTCATTGGCAAATGTATTTACATTGAAAAAAACAAGATAAATGACAGAACAAATCTTCTTAACGATTTCATTATTTGACCTCTTTTAAATATTTAAGTATCACTTTTAGGGTCAAAAGTACCCGCAACTCATGTTAAAATGCAGCCAAAAGGTCTTTTTCGCTTTTTATATATCTTTTAGACTATTTTATACCTCTCATGCTTCTCATTTTTTGTTTTCGTAATATTTTTCTATTATACCTTTGTATGTGAATTACTTAAAGGACTAATATTAGGTTTCCTTGTGCAGACTTACCTGTAATATGTCAGATATTCTAAAGCTTTTTAAAAAAAATCCGCACAAAACAGTTTTTTTGAGCCTTTTAATTAGAGCATGTTTAAAATAAGTAAACAAGATAACAGATGAAAATAAATAAACACTCATAAAGGTATTATATCAGAGCAAAACATCAAAACACTTGTCAAAACGACAAAATCAGCCAACTTGTTAA
>BNVT01000049.1 GCA_025998295.1 Endomicrobiia bacterium | reverse complement strand
CTTTTTTTCCATGAAGCCACGCAAGCTTTCTTACTAAGATTAAAAATCTAATCGGTTTAAACACAAAAGAACTATAGCAATATTTGGATGGTTACTGCGACGTATGGCAAAGTAAGGGAAAGCAGAGATATAAGGGAGGAAGGAAGAAAAAAAAGAAAAAAAGTCCTTAAAGAGTTTGAAAGTCTCAAATAAAAGGAAGATCGTGTAAAAGGAGGCAAAAAAGTGAGATACTTGCAATAAAAACATTAGCAGACATTAAAAAATATGAAACAAAAAATAAATTGATCAAAATAATCTAAAGATCTAAAAAAGGTGAAAGAGCTATCATGTTATTTCGTACTTGTTTTAATGATCACAAAGCCATATATGCTTCAAATTAACTTTATACATTAGACAATATTGCTATATTGCCTTTTTAATTTTATTTTGACTACACCCATATACTCAATTATCATCACCTAAAGCAAATAATTAACAAACAACGTTATTAATAATAAAGATGCTTTTAGTTGGGATTTTAAGGGAAAGCTGCACTTTGGGTTAATCTCCTTATTTTCTAACTTTTCTTTATTTAACTTTTTACCGTCGAGGCCTATCGACAAACTGCTCATAAAATGATATAATCAGATTGTATTATTAATTATTGCAGTGATTCTACGGGATAGTTCTGCTCTATTAGTATGGAGCCTTTTGGTTTAAGCTACTGCTAAAAGATAAAGCTGAAAGCGTCAAACAATAACTTGCTGCTTAAAAGCTAGGACCTTAGTATTAGAGGTATATGCTTTGGGCATATCCCCATTTAGAGAGCAAAAGACCCGACAATACAACAACAACTCTTAAAAACCAAAAGACTTAAATGGCACAATGATGGCATAAAAAGGTGAAATTGGTTCCCCTTATGCTACTCCCATCAAAAACCCCCCCCTTTTTTTTTAAACAGCAAAAAGATCAAGTAGAGGTAATGACCCATTACAGACAAAGGACTCTTTTTTTTTGTTTAAAGGCAGCAGATAAGCCGTTAAAGCTTTACGAAGACTCCTGCACTAGAGTACTAGTGTACAAGAGTATATTAACATCTAATTGCCCTTTATTAAATGGCGTTAGAGACGAAAACAGTAGAAGGTTGGAAAGTTTATATAATCAGATGAAGAAATTGTTTAAAGGGTAAAATCATCAAATAATTGTCTTATTGACAGTAAATATTATAAGAAAGTAGAATGAAAAGTAAATGTTACCAAAAGGTGACAATTAGACCAAAACTACAAGAACGACTCAAAACATAAAAGCACAGTCTTATGCGATGAGGTTTGAAAAGCAAAAAATAAGCTAAAGAAATGACAAAAGTAGTCTTGTCTGCTTTGAGAGACAATTAGGATTAGTGTAGGACATTATGTGAGTTAAATAAAAGTTAAATAGAACTATATGTTGGAAGAACACCTTAAATATAAGACCCAATGGTTATAGATTAAATAATTATGATAGCTAGAAAAAAGCTCCTTATAAAATACAAAATCATCTAAACTAAGCCTTTATCTTCTGTTTGCACGGCACACGCCATGGGACTAAAAGTCCAAAAATGTCCATTCTTTATCTAACTTTTGCAATGTTAGTCAGTTACATCAATCATTCTAGTCTCCTACATTGTCATTAACTACATGTTACATCAATTTTTTATATACCAAACGCATCTGACTAACTTATTGCTGCCAAACGTCAACTGATTTAGCTTTTAAGAGAAAGAGTCAATGTTTCTTGTCGTTAGGACAGGCACCCGTGTCGTGTCATTTCGACCGATGTTTAGCCAGAAGCTTTTTGCTGTGGTAGTTTGTGAGCCGTGTCTAGGTTGGCTAATTTTTTCCCAGATCATCCCCAAAAAACCCTTTGTCATTAAAGTATTACTACTGTTAGCGCTAAAGGCTACTGCCACACTAGTAGGTAGAAACTGTAATTTAAGTCATGTAGTGCTTTAATAATCCTTTCTTCTTTGGTCTTTTTTCTTTGTTTAGTCTATAAAACCTAGAGCATATGTAATCGTTTTTAAGGTCTGTCCCCGTATTATTTAATAACTAATAGACTTTCAAAACTCAAAGATTACAGCCTTTCTATGCTTTTAAAAGGCATCTGGGAGACCAAAGACAACGGGTTTTCACAAAAGCAATACAAAAAATACCTTGGTCTTTCTCATTGTATTTAAGACGCAAGTAGTTTTACTTTGTAAAACGAATCATCGATCTTTTGTTCATATGAAAATGTTCTCAAGGGCAAGGAGCAAGAAAAGGTTTAAATGCTTTTAGAATTATTACATAAGTATGGTTTTGTAATAGCTAATATTGGCCATACCGATACAGATGGCATAGACAGTGTAGATAGCTCTGCTTAATCAATTATAAATAACATAAGAAAAACAATATTATTAAGTCACATTCCTACTTTGATTTGCTGCCAAACTCGTCAAAAAAATCAACGGCTTATACGTTCGTTTTGAGTAATTCATCATTAAGAGTTCTAACAGTTTAGTTTGAGCTTAGCGCTATACAGGTGTAGGCTTGGTGTATAGGCGATCTATGAAGAAATATACGATAGATGGATGAAATACTAGGGCATTGAGCACAATACCTGTGACAACAAAAACTCACCTGCTGCTACTTGCTAGCTCTAAAACAGCTTACTTTAAGTCTTTAGCAATCCACTTTGGTTACTTTTCATACTATTAAAACCCCTTGCAATATTCTACTTAAGGTCGTAGGAGATTACCTTGCTCTTACATATAATTTATGACCTCTAGAGAATCTCTGTAGCCTATGTTGCATGACTAACAAGCTAATTTGATAATATCATGTATTAGGTAATATATATTATATGTTATATATAATAGTATGATATATCTTACACTACTACAGTATGCATATATCCTATATCACATTACAAAATAAGGTGTATTATATGCTATATTATAAACATATTATGTACTGTATATTATATTACAGTTATATCACATATTATAAGATATGTTATATTTAATATGTTACCTATACACTATATTGATATAATATCGTAAGCAGTATCATAACTACATTATATCCTATACTCACTATGTGTTATACTGTAAAATATGTTATATTATATGCTATATTGCAAAACAAAGGGTTAGTATGCCAATCGATATAATAGCGGTAGTAAATCAAAAGGGTGGGGTTGGCAAAAGCACAACAGCACATGCCCTAGGAATAGGGCTTGCTAACAATGGGTTCAAGGTGCTTTTTATTGATTTAGATGGACAGGGTAATTTAAGCTATATGCTTAATGCAGATATGCAAAAAAGTTCTGTTTTGGATTTATTAATGCGTAAAGCAAAAATAAATGATGTTTTACAGCATTGTCAAAGGGCAGATTTAATAGCGTCTACACCAATGCTCGCCGGGGCAGATAGCATCATAACAACTACAGGCAAAGAGTATAGACTAAAGGAGGTGTTAGATGACGTAATAAGCAAATATGATTATATTATCATAGACACTCCTCCTTCACTTGGAATACTTGTAATAAACGCTTTAACACTAGCTTATAGCGCAATAATTACCGCCCAAGCTGATATCTTCTCACTGCAAGGGATATCAAAAGTAAACGAAACGATAAACACAGTAAAGCAGTATTGTAATAATGCATTAAAGATAGGAGGGATATTGCTTACTAGGTATAACGAACGAACAGTTATCAGTCGTGATATTGCTGATACTTTAGGCAAAATCGCAAGTCAACTAAAGACTAAATTGTACAAAACAACAATTAGAGAAAACATAACAATAAAAGAGGCTCAAAGCGCAAAGAAAGATATTTACACATATGCACCTAGTAGTAATGGCGCACATGACTATCAGGAGTTTGTAAAGGAATGCATGTCACAATCACAAGGGGTAATAAATGAAAGACTTTAAGCAAGCAGCTGCTGCGCAGTTTATAAGTTCAGGCATTAAACAAGAAGTAGAAGACAAAGAGGAGCTTGTGATAGAAAGGAATCATAAAGTAAAAAAGCGCAAAGAAGAACTTGTAATAGAAAAGAAAGCGGTGGTTGAAACTAAAAGCAAGCACTTAAGTTTATTAGTTAAGCCAAGCACTTATGCTGCATTAAAGGCACAATGTAAAAATAAGGATTTGAGTATAAATGAAATAGCAAACCAAGTCCTTGAGTACTACGCAAAAGGTATAATAGGGTAGTTATAAATAATTCTTAAAATGATAAAAACAGAAGAAGAAAGAAAAGGAAATAGAAATATTTTAAGGAGTTGAAAGTTTGCAAAAGAAGAAAGTGGTGTAAAAAAAAAGAGCTTTGATGTCTGTCAAATAATATTAACAAACATCAAAAACTGTAAAATAAAATAGGTGAGTTTACATTAAATAATCAAAGAATTTAAAAAAACTGGGAGCTAACAAAATGGATCAAGACCAAGATACGGAAAAGATTATTAGCGGCAAACTACTTAAGTTTGTAAGATTTACATTATGGGTATTATGTTTGTGGACAATACTATTTGCAATATCATGTGTATTTTTATTTACAATTAACTTTTTATACGGGTTTAATGGATAGATAGGTAGCTTTAGTCATGCTAGTTATGAGTAATAGTTTTTATATTTAAGTGCAATTTGTAAAACAATTTATCTAGCTGAACTAACAGACTAGCAATAGCAAATCCGTAAAGAAAGCGATAACAAGCGGCATAGCAGAATCAAATTAAGGTGAAGTATTACAAACGAAGGAAATCTAGTGTAAAACAGTTAATGAACCCCGAGCGAGTTCAAGAACAAGCTAGAATTGCACAAATAGCATTGGGGGAAGTTAGAAGACAAAAACGAAGAATAAAGCAATATCAAAAATAGTCTAGTCTATGTAAATAACTACAGATTTGCTACACGGAATCATCAAGCAAATAATACAAAGTAGCTATGAGAACAAAACCATAATTATAAAGGATTTAATGGCTGTATTCCAAATAGATAAGGCTATACAAGGACATATTAAGTCATTAAAATTTATACAAGACATGATAGGTGAAAATCCCAAGGAAGAGTTACGAGAACCTAAAATATATAACATACAAGTGCTGTCATGACTGCGGAAAGATTTTTAGTGAGGCGGCAGATGTTAATGAGTTAATATGAAAACACCAAGCAAAATAGTCTCAAAAAATGACAAATACGAGAAGCCACACTAAATGTACAGTTATTCAATGTCATTCTTAGTCAATAATACATTTAATTAAATATTTAAATTAGTTAAGCAGACTAATATCGGTTTTAGAACTCTAATACAAAGCAAGTTAAAAAATTTATAAAAGCAAATGGTTTTTGTTAGGATAAACAGGAATGAAGTCATCACTTTATAGAAATGATATACTCAGCAGATAAACATCATAATAGCTATTAACGGAAACGATGTTCATAATTGTCTTGTTTTAAAAATACGAAAAGTCTTAAGATGACATATGGGGGACTCAGGAAGTCATTAAAAGATTTTTAAGTGAGGATAGAATAAAGTGGGACTAGACCATGTCAAAAACCAAGAAAAACTTATCGACTCAGATTTCAAAAAACAACACGATGAGCTAGTTGAGTCCGATGTAAAAAAAACTTATGGATAGCGATGGAATAAAACAGGAAATCACTCAAGATGCTGCAACAAAAGAAGCAACGGCCCATCTAACAAGACTTTTGAAAAAACGTAAATGGACTGGCGAGGAAGCAGGTAAAACTCTAGTATGCAACTTGATTAAATACTTAGGACGAGAGCCAACCGTTGAAGAAAATGGCAAATGGAAAACTGTAGCTGAAATTTATAGTCAGAAATTGCATAATTTCACTGAAGCCGACAAGTCTGTATACCTAGAATATTACAAAATTAATCAGTGGCTCTTAAGAGCGCATGCATTAGCAACGGCACATTATCAATCTATTTTTTATAGAGGTGCAAAAATCAGCGAAACGGTCAAAAGGATAAATACAGCAGGATTTATATCCCATCATATTGCGTTAACCTATCCCAAAATAGACTCTAATCTGTATTCTCATTTAGATACGCTTGACAAATTTACAGAAAATAAAGGGAAGGAACAAGAAATAAAGGAAATAAAATCAGCAAGAACTATTTTACTTGAAGATTTTTATTTTACACGTGGGTATTGTAAGGCTATTGAATTGATTGCGGATTATCTAAAGATTAATGGGTTAAATATATTTCAAATGGGGGAAAAGGCACTTTATAAAAATGTGCTAATGCTAAATATAGCCATGAAACAAATTACCTCAATTATTGACAGCCACAAGACTGAGGTTGAGAAAGCAAAAGAATTAAAAATAATAAATAAAGTTTTTGAGCCCATAGAAATAACATGGCACATATTGGATAATACCATTGCCCTAGCGAAAGATTGGTTAAAAAAAGGAGAAGTATTTTAAAAGGATGCTTTATATTTTATAGAACTCTTTACTACGCAGGAGGAGCCATCATGGCACAAGAAAGGGAAAAAGATAATAAAAAACTAACCGATGGTAATCTTATTAATTTTGTGCAAAACACATCTGATGCACTTGTTAATACGGAGTCAAATATTGGCAACATAGTACTATTTAATTTCCCTGCAACCAATTCAGCAATGGGACAAAAAAATGACATACACAAGAATGAAAAAGAACAAATTATAACAGCAAAACTGCCGGGTGGTTCTTCTCTGTTTGTCGAAAATATTGAAAATGATACAGATATAACAAAACTATTGGATTCAACAACAGTGAACACCTTAGTAATTTATGTTACTGAAAAGCTAACAAAAAATAACCAATACAAAAAAATATATATGACCTAAATAGAAGTGTGACACTAAGTGTACGTGAATATATGCGCCGTGCAGGTCTTAAGTCATACTCCAAAACAAAAGAACAACTCAGCAGAGATTCAAACATACTTTTTTCACGCTGGCTTGATTGGAAAGAAGGAAAACCATTTTATTTGAGTCATAAAACAAGATATTTAGACGATATAACTGAAATAAAAAATGGAAAACTTACGCTAACATTTTCACAAGGGATGGCAGAAATGTTAGTAATAAGAGGTTATCAAATGACTATGTCTAATTTTTATTGGAAAGCAGGAAAGGTTGCCAAATGTCTCTTATATAAATATTGTACATTGAAGCGTACAAAATTAAAAAAACAAAAGGACAACCAAGACCCCAATGACTTCATCGTCAAAGCAGTTCGTATGTTAGAATATAATAATTTACTTCCAAGTTATAAAAAAGTACATGATAGTACAAACCGAAACCATTATAAAAGAATAATAGTGCCTCTAGAAAAAGGGTTAAATGAATTGCAAGACGTAGGGATGTTTATATGGGAGTACTGCCGTGAAAATAAGAGATCTCTGTCCAAAGAAGAAATGGAGACGAAGTATTTGTGGAAAAATTTCTCAAAAATATACATTAGATTCATTAGTTCGTCTAATAACCAAAAATAAATTGGCACATAAAATTCTTTACTTTAATAAACTAACTGACATCCTACATACTTGCTCCAAAGTTTTTTAACCTTCTACAAAATCCATCGACTTAACGCAATTTTTTTCTGGTTTTTAAACACACCCAAGTAATGCTCATATAGGATTTAAACCTGGCAAATAGGGCGGTAAATCTAAAGGTTTAAAGTTGTCCTTTTCTGTCATCTTTCTATGTCCTTGCTCTTGTGGAAGAAGCTGTATTGTCTATTATTCTATTATTATTAGCTAAATCTCAAATTGAGGTGGTAACCTTTTCTATGGGTATTGCAGAATGTTTCCACATATGCCCTTAAATACAGGTGCAAAAACGACCCCCTCTGCGCATAGCCCGGTTATTATATTGACATACCCCCCACATTTTTTATTATTTACAATCATTTCAACTGTTTGCTAAAGTTATCATTTTCTGAACTATAATACATGCAAGTTGCCGGTCTTAAAAATCCGGCACTTGCTATAAGTGCAACAACACAGCAGATAAATGCAAAAGCTTAAAGCTGTTGAACTATCCCTAAAATACTACAAGCTACGAGGAGAAAAGCACCTAATATATCTTAATATATATTAATACACATAATACATGCAAGTTGCCGGTCTTAAAAATCCGGCACTTGCTATAAGTGCAACAACACAGCAGATAAATGCAAAAGCTTAAAGCTGTTGAACTATCCCTAAAATACTACAAATGTATCCCTAAAATACTACAAATGTATCCCTAAAATACTACAAGCTACGAGGAGAAAAGCACCTAATATATCTTAATATATATTAATACACATAATACATGCAAGTTGCCGGTCTTAAAAATCCGGCACTTGCTATAAGTGCAACAACACA
>BNVT01000048.1 GCA_025998295.1 Endomicrobiia bacterium | reverse complement strand
TCAACCCTTTTTTTGATGAACTTTCCATGGACGTAAATCTTTCATGCAATCCTAAAAGAGCTGAAGAACGCATATCTGCAATTTTTAAAGATATCCAAAACATAGCAGAAGGAAATATTGACGCAGAAATTCTTGCAAAGGCTAAAAAAAACGCTGAGCGAAGATTATATGAAAATGCTGAACATAATGGATGGTGTGACAAATCTATTGCCAAGAGTTATGTCTGTTCAGCTGTCTTGCATAATACAGCGTTAAGCGAAATTGATAAATTTCCTTTTGCTTGCCAAACGCTATCTAGACAAGATTTAAAAGATATTGTATCGCGGCTATTAAAAGGTAAATATTACCAGATAGTTTCATATCCTAAAAAAACATAAAACTGCAAAGTAACTTACGTAAATATTTCTCAAAAAAACCTAACTCAAGTATCACAAATAGTATCAAAGGTTTAAAATGAAAAAAGTGACAAGCATCATAACGAATGAGCTTGTCACTTTTTTTTAAAAGATTTGCTATCCTCATCAATTTTTGTGTATTTAAAAAACAATTTAACATCTTGATTTCCAAATGCACGCTGACAAACGTTTGATTTAAGTAAACTCCAGCAAAACATGAACGTTTGTATATAGGTATAAATCTCTAGGCTTTTTGACTATCCCTGAGCCTTGAGATTACTACTAAGTGTTCTGTGATGTCAAAATCCTTTAATATAAACAAACATATGCGTCAAACACATGAAAAGAATTTTTCGAACGGTGTGTTACTTGGTACAACCACTAACACTCAAAAGTCAAAAAAAACTCTCATACGTTTGACGCAACATGATACATGCTAAGCGTGGGGTCTGTCTAAAAAAAACCATACTCGTTGTATATTTCGTGTTTATCCACTAACTTTTCTTCAAGAACATTTTGTCATAAAACGAAATAATCCACAGCTAACTCCAAGTTTCTAGAGTCTCTCTTTATTTTTGGAGTCATATGCGTCTTTTGATCTTCAGCAAATCTTAAAGGTATTTTTTATCCCTTTTGCAGCATCCTCGCGAATTTTTTCCACAACTTCATCCACATGTGGCTTAGAATTGGTAATATGGCCATCATAATCCTTCTCTCCTAGCAGTATGCAACCTTTCGAGTCATCTGGCGCATTCCCCGCGTGGATGCGTACGACGGTATGTCCCCTAATAACTATCTCCGGCCAGTTTTTTCCGAACTTGCTGTCAGTAAGTATTATTGGGTAGGTCCCTTTCGGCATAAGATATTCAACGTTCTCCAAAGTGTCGCAATTATAATCTCCTGAAAGTTTTCCGTGGATAGCGTTCTCGTTTTCCCCGACTGGATCACCCTCATCAGTAGTACGTTCTAGCACTAAGTATACCGGAGGATCTGCCTGAGCAATAGCTGGTGCAAAAATACTTAAAGCAAAGAAGCTACAAAATACTAACAATGACTTTCTCATTTAAATCTCCTTGTATATCGTTTATTTTACTTTATGCTTTAAGCATAAAGCTTCTACTGTACAATCATCCTACGTGCTACTTCCTTCTTTGTCATTAAAATCTGTCATTTCTAGACAACTTCACAACTCCGGTCTTCTTTGTGGCATTTCCTTCTTTATGATTAAAATCTGCCATTTCTAGACAACTTCACAACTTCAGTCTTCTTTGTGGCATTTCCTTCTTTGTCATTAAAATCTGTCATTTCTAGACTACTTCAGTCTTTTTTAAAGAATTAAAAAACATCTGCGCTGCTAATACTTCTTTATTGCAGCAATACTCAAACATTACTGCAATATCACCTTTGTTGTAATACATAATACTTGTGAAACCCTTGAATCTATGAAATTTTGTGAGATATCCGCGCAAGTAACTTATAAAACTTTCGTAAAACTCTTGTGCAAGACTTGTAAAAGATTTGCGAAAGACTTGTGAAATGTCGTTTGTGATGTGCTCATCCCGCAAACTTCAAAACCTACCCTCTTCCTTCCGCTGCTTAATACACCAACTCTTTGCCTTTTTATTTCTTGCTTCTTTTTGCTCTTTTGCATCAACTACTTTGCTTATCACATGTAGGTATTCTGCACAAGTATTTATACAGTTTTCAAATTTTGCAAAATCTCACAACATATTTTCATTTAATATTTTATTATTTTGATTCAATTTACTCGGAGTGCCTCTACGCTCATCAAAGGAGAATCCCACGCAAAGACACTCCGAAACTATATGCGACAGTGCCTGTACACCAACACAAAGCTAGTCATTAGACCTCTTGCAAACCTTAAGTATTAAATTTTAGAATTACAAATACCTGCAACTCAGGGTTAAATCGCAGTCCAAAAGGTCTTTTGTAATTACTAGACCTCTAGCATAACCAACACATAAAAGTACAATAGAAGTACTATGAAACAAAAAAGAATGCAGTTAGGTCAGATGTAATGGATTTAGTATTAATGGGAGTAAAGAAAGCATTTGATAAAAGAGTCAAGGATAGCAAGGAGAGAAGAGAAGAAGAGAAAAGAAGAGAAAAGAAGAGAAAAGAAAAGATAGGGCAAGTAGGTGAGCAAAGAGAAAATTGAGTATAGAAAAGATAGTAAAGATGATGTTTGAATACTTTAGGGTAATTCCCGAACATATTATCACTTAAGACAGTTACAATACATACTACTAGATTAGACATCCAATGTCAGCAAAAGTTGTGGACAATAGACATAGGGTATTCGAACATATTATCACTTTAAGACAGTTACAATACATACTACTAGATTAGACATCCAATGTCAGTAAAAGTTGTGGACAATAGACATATGGTATGTAAGAAGAAGTATTAACAAGTAGTGGGGAATATGCGAGATGAGAATAGGTATTGTTAAACAAAGCGCTAGAAGTAGAAGTAGCAGTGATTATGCTACAATTGATACAAAGACTTCAAAAACAGCAAAAGTGGCAAGCTAAAAGAATAATAGACATACAATAACCGTTGGTAGTAGTGGCATTAAAGATAAGTAAGTAATATGCGCATAGATAATAGGGCAAGGAACGATCTTAGTTTATTTGAAATAGACACTGATTTGTACAAAGAAAGACAAAAAGACAATAAGATACATGGCAGATACAATTTATTAGGACTTAGGCAAAATACATACAAACACACTAGTTCTAAAAAAAAGCGATCAAAGAAGCATTCAAGCTAGTTCTAAAAAAAGAGATCAAAGAAGCACTACTCAAAAGCTGACAAAAGAAGATAAGAAGTTCAATCAAATAAACACTCAAAGCTGACAAAAGAAGATAAGGAGTTAAATAGGGAGATTTCATCAGATGATGAGGATTTAGTGAAAAATTCATAGTATACATACGGGCCTTTAGCCCTATATGAGTGTCAATATCCAACACCCTTATACACCTTGATTATACTTGTTTCTTAAGGAACAATTTGTTAAAAGGTTCGAAATAGTCTTAAAAAGACAGATATAGTAATTATAAAAGACCTTTTGGATTGCGATTTAACTCCAAGTTGCAGGTATTTGTAATTCTAAAGTTTAATACTTAAGTTATGTAAGAGGTCTAATAAATTGTTATTTTAAAATATTTTTGTTACAATGCCATTGTTTATGAAGGTTTTATGTATATATTTATGTATTATTTTACCCGAAGGTATAAAGTTTTGGATTTATTTTGGATTTTATTAATGAAAAATTTTTCAGCTGTAATACTTGCTGCGGGCAGTGGTGCAAGAATGAAGTCTTCTTTGCCTAAAGTTATGCATAAACTTTCAGGTAAGCCTTTGGTAGAATGGGTTATAGATGCTGCTTCCACTTTAAAACCTGACAATATTGTTGTTGTATTGGGGCACGGTGCTAAGATTGTTGAAGAATATTTGTCCGGCAGTAATGTAAAGTTTGTCTATCAAAAAGAACAGCTCGGTTCGGCTCATGCAGTAATGCAGGCTGAAAAAGTTTTAAAGAATTACAGTGGCAATATACTGGTTATAAATGGAGACGTTCCTTTAATTAAATCTTCAACATTGCTGTCTTTAATGAAAAACAATGAAAAAACAAATTCTGCTGTTACGGTATTGTCTGCTAAAGTTGAAAATCCTTTTGGTTACGGCAGAATTGTAAGAAAAGATGGATTTTTAGAAAAGATAAGCGAAGAAAAAGATTCTAATTTAATTGAGAAGCTGATAAAAGAAATAAATTCGGGCGTTTATTGTTTTGATAAAAATTTATGGCAAGCCATTTCAAAGGTCAAACAAAATAATGCAAAAAAAGAGTATTACTTAACAGACACTATTGCGATACTTAAAGAATTTGGTAAAAAAGTATCTTTAATCACAGTTAAAGATGAATATGAAGTTAAGGGTATAAACAACAGAGTTGAGCTTTCTCAAGCCGAAGCCATATTGAAAAATAACAAAATAAAAGAACTTTTAGATAAAGGCATTACCTTTGTAGATGCAACTAATGTATATATTTCTTATGACGCAAAAATTGGCAGTGATACTGTTATTTATCCGGGAGTATTTATAGACAAAGGTGTTTCAATAGGCAAAAAATGTGTAATAAAAGGTACAAGTTATATAATAGACTCTAAAATTGGTGATGAGAGTACTGTGTTGTACTCTTATGTGAAAGGAGCAGTTATAGATAAAAAAGTTAAAATCGGACCGTTTGCTCACATAAGACAAGAATCTGTTTTAAAAGAAAATGTAGGAATAGGTAATTTTTCAGAAATAAAAAAAGCTGTAATAGCAAAAAATTCCCAAGTTAAGCATCTTTCTTATATAGGGGATGCAAATGTTGGCAAAGATGTAAATATTGGCGCTGGGACAATAACTTGTAATTATGACGGAGAAAAAAAACATCAAACAATTATAGGCTCAAAGTCATTTGTAGGTTCCAATGTTAATTTTGTAGCTCCGGTTAGAGTAGGTTTCGGAGCATTAATAGCGGCAGGGTCAACTATAACAAACGATGTGCCGTCAGGGAAACTTGCAATAGCAAGAGCAAGACAAGAATTAAAAAGTAGAAAAACCTGCAAGTAAATATTATGTTTATAGTCAACTAGCTTCTGTTGCAAAGGGTTTGGATAAAGCAGTATTGAGAAGCTTTTGCTATAAGGCTGTTGAGGCTTGCAGGGAAGCTTGTGAGTTGAATGTCGATGCGATGATGGCCAGTAGAGTGGTGGGTGTTGCAGATATGATGCGAAGCGTAAACAAGAGGTTTGGGATAAGGGGCATGAATGATGCATGGGAAACTACTTTAGAACTTGCAAAAGAGGCTCTTGCGGGTTGCGGGGCTGGCTGATGAGTCTGTTTTGAAGAAGAAACCTAACGTTAAAAGGTTGGAGGAGAACGTGGAACGCACTCAAGAGGTAGTTGGTTCGATCGATGCTTTCGAAAATTTTTATAACGAAGATGGTTCTTATAAGTGTTACGCGTGTCGTACGGGAGGCGAAAAAGAAATATATGAGTAATTTTGCACATGGGAGTCGTATATAACAAGGGGGCATTATGAAACTCAAGATTATTTCAGGTAACGCCAATATCGAACTAGCAAAACAAATTACACAGAAGCTTAAAGTTGAGTTGAGTGAAGCAAGAATCGGTCGTTTTGGCGACGGCGAAGTGCAGGTTAAAATTGTTGATAATGTTAGAGGCGCAGATTGTTATGTAATTCAACCTACAAGCTCTCCAGTAAATGAGAATTTGATGGAACTCTTAATTATTGCTGATGCATTAAAAAGGGCTTCGGCAAAGAGAATAACAGCAGTTGTCCCTTATTACGGCTATGCAAGACAAGACAGAAAGTCTGAACCAAGAGTGCCTATTACAGCAAGACTTGTTGCAAATCTTTTTGCCACTGCCGGAATTACAAGAGTTTTAACAATGGATTTGCATGCAGGTCAAATACAAGGTTTCTTTGATATACCTGTTGATCATCTTTACGGTATGCCCGTGTTATTAAGTTATTTTAAAGAAAAAAATTTAAGCGATATTGTAATAGTTTCTCCTGATGCTGGTGGCGTTGAAAGAGCGAGATCCTTCGCAAAGCATTTTAATGCTGATTTAGTGATTGTTGATAAAAGAAGACCTCGCCCCAATGAAGCTTACATCATGAATGTCATTGGTGAAGTAAAGAATAAAAATTGTATAATTCTAGATGATTTAGTTGATACAGCTATAACTTTGACAAAAGTTGCAGATGTGATAAAGGCAAAAGGAGCAATTAAAGTTTTTGCGGCAGCGTCACACGGAGTTCTTTCAGGAAGATCTAAACAGAGAATTCAGGATTCATCTATAGAAGAACTTGTAATAACCGATTCAATTCCGCTCGCAAAGGAAGGGCCAACTGAAAAGATAGTTGTTTTAAGTATAGCTTCAATGTTGGCTGAAGCCATCTTGAGAATTTCGAACGACGAGTCAATAAGTGCGCTCTTTTTGTGAAGAAGTAATTTGCCGTAAGAAACATTGCACTTGTAATGACAATGGAGGATTTAAATGAAGGCAGTGATTTTAGATGTTGAAGTAAGACAACCGGGATCAAAAGGAAATATTTCGGCTTTGAGAAAATCAGGGAAAGTTCCTGCTGTATTTTACGGAAAAGATATAAAATCTGAATCTATATCAGTGGACTCAAAAACTTTTGTTTCGATAATGGAAGAAAATGGTGCAAACGTGATAATAGATTTAAACTTTAAAGACAGTAAGAAGCCTACAATTGTAAAGTTCTTGCAGAGAGACGTAATTACACAGCGTCCTATACATATAGATTTTCAATCTATTTCTCTTGAGGATGAAGTTGAAGTTTTAGTTCCTATACACATTGATGGCGTGGCTGACGGAGTTAAAAACTTTGGTGGCGTTATGGAATTTATAGTTAGAGAAGTTAAAGTAAAAGCGTTGCCTAAGAGCATTCCTAACAAGATTAGTATTGACGTAAGCGCACTAGGTATAGGACACGGAATTACCGTTGCAGATTTACCTAAACTTAACGGTGTGTCTTATATTCAGGATTTGTCAACATTGATAATTAACGTTGTTGCTGTATCATTAGAAGAAGAAAAACCTGTTGCGGAAGGTGAAGAAGCAACTCAGCCTGAAGTGATAAGCAAAGGTAAGAAAGATAAGGAAGGTGAAGAAACCGCAACAGCTGCAACTCCTGCGGCTGGAGCAAAGAAATAAATTAATTGAAAATATAACAAACAACACGGAGTTGCTTTAATTTATGAGCAAGCAGATTAAGCTTTTTGTAGGGCTTGGCAATCCGGGTCAGAAATACGAAAATACTCGGCATAATTTTGGGTTTATTGTTTTAGATGAAATAGCGACATCAAAGTATCTGAAATTTAAAAATTGGAACAATATTGCGGATGTTTCTTTTTGCGACGATCCTAATGGCAAGATATGGCTTTTAAAGCCTATGGGTTTTATGAATCTTTCGGGAATTTCAGTTTCTGCTTTTGCAAAGTATTATAAAATAGACCCGGAAGAAATTTTTGTTTTTTATGATGATTTTTCAATACCAATAGGTGAGTATAGAATCAGGATGGCTGGTTCTGCCGGGGGGCATAATGGAATAAATTCCATAATAGACCATTTGCATACAAGTAATTTCCCTAGGATGAAACTTGGCATAGGCCCACTGCCGAAATTTGTTCAATCGGCAGATTTTGTATTATCCAAGCTCACTCAAGAAGATAAAGAAGAAATAAAGTCAATTAAGGAGACCGCGGTTAATATTTTTTACGAGATAAATATGTTGGGAATAGATAAAGCGGCCTCTAAACTTGCAAATAAAAGCTGATGCCGTAGATGCAGACACTGCTAGAGAGAGGCACCAACCTTTAAATAGAAAGCTGGTTAAGACAGCAAAGTGACAACAAGATTTGCAAGTAAACAGCAAAGGCGTGCAACAGTGAAGAAATAGGAAAACTAATCGACAAATAAAATAAGAGGCGTATTACAAAATCATGTTGTGTTACAACAACACCATGTATGGATAAATGGCGATGTTACCTGCGTCAAAGACACCCCATAATATGTCAATAGATAAGAAGCAGATAAAAAGAAAGAAATATAAAGCAGTCAAAGAACAAAAAAGAAAGAGAAAAGGGAAGTGTCAAGTTGATTGTGTAAAGTTGCAAGTTAGTTATTAACAAAGCCTCTATTTTGGAAGAGAAGTGTCAAGTTGATTGTGTAAAGTTGTAAGTTAGTTATTAACAAAGACTCTATTATTTTGAGTTGTAAGAGTGTAGGGATTTAAGCAAAGAGAACATAATTTGGAGTAGTTTAAGCTATGCAAAAGATTATTTAGAAAATTTACCTTGAGAGCGTTTTTTTTGCAAAAAAGGAGCAAAGTTTGAGGATTATGTTTAACGCAAAGCGACAAAAGACATATAGAAGTGCCAGCCTAAATCAAGAAGGG
>BNVT01000047.1 GCA_025998295.1 Endomicrobiia bacterium | reverse complement strand
CCTTCGCCTTCTTGGGTGAGTCGTCCATGTTCGAATGGTTCAATCTCAAGTGGCGGCGGGCGGCGCACAGGCGGGGAAAGAGAGAAAGAGAAACAAAAAGGTAAATATGATGGCAAAGAAAAAGAAAGAGAAAAAGCAGAAGAAGAAAGAGTAAGAATAGAAGCAGAAGCAGAAGCAGAAAGTAAACGAAAAGAAGAAGAAATGTCTGGAAGAACGATAGCAGGAACGATAGCAGGAGTGCTAGCAGAAAGAAGACAAATACCAAAAGAAAAAAAATTAAGAATGACAGAAGCAGAAAGAAAACAAAAAATAGAAGAAATGTTTGTAAGGATAGTAGGAGAAGGAAATCAAAAAACAGAAGAAGAACGGAAAGAAGCAGAGGGAATGGTGGAATGGATCCTCCACTGGATGTCGAGCGCGGAAAGAGAAAAAGCAAGAATAACAGAAGCAGAAAGGAAACGAAAAGAAGAAGAAGAACGGAAAGCAGCAGTAGAAAGATTAAGAATAGAAGTAGAAAAGGAATGCGCTGAATATTATAAATATAGAGACAAATAAGAGAGATGGTTAATTAGAAGAGGGGGGGGGGTAAGAAGAGAGCCATTCAGACTATCAAACTGATGAATTGATAACATTTGAAAAGATAGCATAAGTCCCTCACATCTTTAAGACTTTACAAGCAACATTGCATAGTAAAGCAGATTTCATCTCCTTTAGACTTCGATAGTTTCTTAAAGTTTCACCTACTGAATACAATAAGTAACAATCAGGTGTTTAACCCACCAAACAAATAAAACAGCCACAGCAGCTGCCGCAGTCCATCCTACAAATTTAGCCATTGTGACACCCAATTTATTCCGAATGTAGTAACCCTGATCTTAATGGCCAAGTATTTCGCAGATAAATGTGATAGCGACTTCCAATCTGTCCTTTTGAAAACTTAGCTGATCGGTAGTCTTTCATCATTCTGATAAGCGGAAAAGCGATAAAAGACAAGAGCAATATAAGAATGATGATGTTGTACACTCAACCAAAACTTTTAACAAATTTGATACACATAGGTATTATTTACTCCTTCAGTATTTAATTTGTCATACAAGAAACAGATGCCACCAATTGTTCCTTAAGAAACAAGTATACATCCAGCTAAGAGGATTTGGTCTTCTAAAGCCACGATTTTTCTTTTTTTTATTTTCAAGTCTTCTTATCCTCACTTATCCTTATCTATATTTTCTATTAATCCTCTCCATTGCATTTGCAAGTTTAATTGTTTTAACTATGTCAAAAAGAATAACTGGGTCAATATCAAAAAATTGAGCAAATTTCTTTATAACCCTTGGATGTGGGATAGTTCCATAAAGCTCAATAGACCTCTTAATAACTAACATATAAAAGTACAATAGAAGTACTATGAAACAAAAAAGAAAGCAGTTAGGTCAGATGTAATGGATTTAGTATTAATGGGAGTAAAGAAAGCATTTGATAAAAGAGTCAAGGATAGCAAGGAAAGAAGAAAAGAAGAGAGAAGAAAAGAAAAGAAGAGAAAAGAAAAGATAGGGCAAATAGGTGAGCAAAGCAGATACAGGACTTAACAGAACTCAAAACAAAATACATACAAACACACTAGTTCTAAGCAAATACAGATTTAGTAGGACTTAGACAAAATACATACAAACACACTAACCCTAAAAAAAGAGATCAAAGAAGCACTCGAGTGACAAAAGGAGATAAGGAGTTAAATAGAGAGATTTCATCAGATGATTATAGTGGAAAATGTCAAAAGTATTTGTTAAAAGGTTCAAAATAGTCTAAAGAATAGATAAGTAATAGCAAAAGACGCTTTGGACTGCGATTTAACTTGGGTTGTGAGTATTTGTAATTCTAAAATTTAATACTTAAAGTTTGCGAGGGGTCTAATGAACCTCCGCTCAAAGCAAAACGCTCGATATCAGCAGCAGAAATTGAAGAGCTGTAGTTGTTGCTGTGGATCTTTGACCCCCCCCCTGTTTAGTAACATAGGCCTTGAGAATACCTTCTGTTTCCTACTTGCTACTGTTGCAATAAAGTCATCGCTTTCTACTACGCCACCCTCAAAGTTCTTTATTTAAATCAATGTGACTCGAAATACTCTAGCGCTGTTATACTTTTGATAACTTGTATTACTTGGCGTCGGAAAGAACTTTGAGCTGCAACTTAAGTGGATAATGGGTGGTTGCCATCTATTCCAACTTGCTAAAAACTCTATGTCCGTAGCGTTATTTTAATTTCTTTTGTTATTTAGACTATTATTACAACGCACTAACATTACCAAATATAGCTTTTCTATGCTTTTTTGGGCGTTACAAAATGATAGTGTATCTTATATGTACTATGCTGTCTGTTCTTTTTTGAGCGTTTCCATAGCCTAATTCTACTACTTTAAGCGGTTTGTCATAGCTTGCTTGCAGGATATAGTTTGACAATTAAAGTTGGGTCTGTCTAAAAACTTTTATCAAACAAAACCACTGTTAATTCTTGAATATAATTTATGCAGAAAGCTTAATACGGTAGGATAGTAAAAAATTAAAAGAGGCCCAAGTGCTTTCCATTATTTATTCTGCGGCTATAAACGGAATAGATGCAAATATTGTTGAAGTAGAGACATATATTTCTTCCGGCATGCCAATTTTTTCCATCGTAGGTCTTCCTGATATTGCTGTTAAAGAATCCCGTGATAGAGTTGTTGCTGCAATGAAAAATTCAGGCTTTGATTTCCCTTCAAAAAAGATTACGGTTAACTTAGCTCCTGCCGACATAAAAAAAGAAGGTGGTATTTTTGATCTGTCTATAGCTTTGGGCATACTTGCCGCAAACGGCAAAATAAAAAAAGAAAATTTACAGAAATTCTGTGCGGTCGGTGAATTGTCTTTAGATGGGAAAATAAGAAAAGTTAAAGGAGTTCTACCCATCTCTTTAATTCTACAAAAAAATAAGATAAAAGATTTTATAGTGCCTTTTGCAAATCGACAGGAAGCCGCTGTTGCGGGTAAAGTAAATGCGTATCCTTTTAAAGCTCTTGTTGAAATTGTTAGGTTTATAAATGGCGAATTGGTTTGCAAGCCTTATGTATATGATGAAAAAGAATTAAATGTCGCTATCGAATTAAATTGTGATTTTGCGGATGTTAAAGGTCAACACAATGCAAGACGAGCTACTGAAGTTGCCGCGGCAGGAGGTCATAACATAATTATATCAGGGCCTCCCGGTTCTGGAAAAACAATGATAGCAAAGCGTATCCCAGGGATACTTCCTCCCATGACATTTGACGAAGCTGTAGAAACTACAAAAATATGGTCTGCCGCAGGACATGCTTTTACAGGTGGATTAATAAGTTATCGTACTTTTAGAAGTCCTCACCATACTTCTTCATCAGCGGCCTTAGCGGGCGGTGGGGCTTGTCCTAAGCCCGGGGAAGTAAGTCTTTCCCATAACGGAGTTTTATTTTTAGACGAATTTGCGGAATTCAGAAGAGATGCTCTTGAGGTTTTGCGTCAGCCGCTAGAAGACAAAACTATAACTATTTCCCGAGCAAAAAACAGTTTTATTTTTCCTGCGTCATTCATGCTTGTAGCGGCTATGAACCCTTGCCCCTGTGGAAATTTAGGACATAGAGAAAAAGAGTGTATCTGCAATCCTAATCAAATAAGAAGATATCAGGGTAAAATTTCAGGTCCTTTGATGGATAGAATTGATATTCACGTTGAAGTTCCTGCTTTAAAATTTTCTGAATTATCAAATTTGGATACTAATGTTGAAAGCTCGGCAAAAATAAGGGAAAGAGTTGTAAAAGCAAGGAAAATTCAAACTGTTAGATTTTCTGGAAGTGGTATATATGCAAATGCGCAAATGCAGTCAAAAGAAATAAAAAAATATTGTATTTTAGATAACAATGCTTACGAAATGCTTAAAACTGCGATAGAGAAGTTAAATTTTTCGGCAAGATCCTATGATAAAATTCTAAAAGTTTCAAGAACTATTGCTGATTTGGATGGCAGCGACATAATTAAAGCAAATCATATAGCGGAGGCCGTAAGATACAGGTTTTTTGATAGGGGCTAAAAATATTTATAATCAAACAATTTTTGATTTCAAAGATATGTTTGGCTGAAGCTACATAATTAGGCTTTCGTATTTTACCGTATTAACCCTTGTTTTAGACATCTTTCCGTAAAAACAACCTCACTCACCGAAACAAGTTTAAGAACTGACAAGAACTTTTAAGAGTTTTTAGACAGGCTCAGTAAGTAATAGAAATTTAAATTTCGGACTTATCTGTAATTTCAACTTCAAAAATACCGTTTACTTGGTTTAGCTTTTCTCTTTTCATAGGTACAGTTATATAATTATCTGTAAGAACTATGTTTTTACCTATAGCTATTTTTACAGCTTTTCTTTTTTTGCCTATATTTTTGTTTAAAAAATCTTTTCTTTTTATGTAATCTATTTCAAATAAATCTTTTGATCTGTTTTTTATTTCATTTGCAAAAACTTTATTTGTAAACATTGAAGCCTTTGTGCCAGTTCTGTCCGAATATCTAAAAATATGCACTTTTGCAAATGGAATTCGTTTTACAAATTTACATGTTTCCTTGTGATATTTTTTTGTTTCTCCGGGGAAACCTGTAATGATATCTGTTGCAAGTGTTAAATCAGGTAATATCTGCATTATTTTGTTTATTTTTTTCTCAAAATCTTTGCTTGAATATTTTCTGTTCATTTGTCGTAAAATTTCATCGCTTCCAGATTGTAACGGTATATGCAGATGGCAGCATATCTTGTCAGGGTTTTGTTTTATAAGTTCTATCAACTTATCATCAATTTCATTTAATTCTATGGATGAAATTCGTACTCTAAAATTTAAAGAGGTTTGAATTATTTTTTCAAGCAGATTGGATAGTCCTCCATGGTATTTGCCTATATGTATTCCTGTTAAAACTATCTCGCAGTATCCGCTTTTTGCCAGATTTGTAATTTCTGGAATAACTTCATTTTCAGGTTTGCTCCAAAGAATATCCCGGACATAGGGTATTATACAATAACTGCAAAAACTTTTGCAGCCGTCTTGTATTTTTAAAAATGCCCTCGAGTGTTTATCAAAACTTGAAATCATTTGATTTTGCGGTTTGTTGAAAAGTTTTGTTTTGTCTTCTATTATCTCAATGTTTGGCAATAGTTCTTTTATGCAGACATTTTTATTTTTTACAAGACATCCTGTAAGCATTATTTTAGGCTTGTTTGAAAGTTTTGACATTTTTCTTAAAAAGTATTTGCACTCTTTATCGGCTTTTGCTGTTACGGTACATGAATTAAAAATAATAATGTCAGCTTCTTCAGGTTTTTGGACGCATTCAAAATTATCATTTTTAAATTTTTCAGAAATAAGCTGCGACTCGTATTGGTTTACTTTGCATCCAAAAGTATAGATATAATATTTTTTCATTAAATTAATTGTCCTGTTTTAAGACTTTTAAGAGTTGTAAAATAACGATTGTGAATTTAAAATTAAAGCGCTTGCAACGACAGCCGCTGTTTCCACTCTTAAAATATTATCTCCTAGTGTCACGATATCAATGCCAATAGATTTTGCAAATTCAACTTCTTCAATTTCAAATCCGCCTTCAGGACCTATAAAGATATTTGCTCCAGTAAATTTTGATTTTGAAAGTAAATTATAAGGAAACATTTTGCTTTGGCTTTCCCAAGGAAGTATATTTATAAAGTTTTTATCTTTTACGGTGTTTTTACACGCAGTTTTAAAGTCCAACTGATTATTTATTTTCATAATATCGTACCTTCCGCACTGGGAACTTGCAGCGATAGATATTTTTGCGTATCGGTTTGCTTTATTTTTTGAAAAGCTTATGCGTGTGCTTCTTTTAGTGTTAATGGGAAAAATTTCCGACACGCCAATTTCCGCACATTTTTCTATGAGCCACTCAAATCTGTCGAATTTAGGTATTGATGTGTAAAGTTTTACGGTAAATCCGGATATTTTATATTTAGAAGACAGTATATTTCCTATGATTTCGTTTTTATCTACAGAATTAATTTTTGCTTTATAAGAATTACCCATACCGTCAAAAATCATTATTTCATCCCCTGGCTTGAACCGGCGCACATTAGACACATAGTGTGCTTGTTCGCCTTTGATAGAAAAAATGTTCTCCGTTATATCTTCAGGTTTTACATAAAAATGAGGCACATAAAGCCCCTATTACTATTAATTATATAGCCAACTAGCTTTGTAACTGCTAATCTAAACTTTGTTAGATTCAAAGAATATACCAACTTTTTGACTTTTTTGTTGGTTTTGAAGTTAACAGAATCTTTACTAAAACATTACCATAATTGCTTCTTTAGACTTGTAATTTTTGATAAGCCTCCTTTCTTCTTAATAAATCTAAAACCGTGTTTACTGTTCTTTCTCTTATGTCTTTTCTTGTTCCGTTAAAATTAAATTTAAAGCTTTCTGTTTTCTTCTTATCCGCAAAGCCTATATATACAAGGCCTACGGGCTTTTCTCTTGCGCCACCGGGTCCCGCAATTCCTGTTACTGAAAAAGCATAATCGCTTCCTGAAAATTTTAAAACACCTTTAGCCATTTCTTTGGCAGTTTCTTTGCTTACAGCTCCAAAGCTTGATAAAGTTTCTTTTTTTACGCCAAGAAGTTTTATTTTGGATTCATTTGAATATGTAACAACAGAGCTTTTAAAATATAAAGAACTTCCCGGCACATCTGTAATTGTTGCGGCTATCTTACCGCCTGTACAAGATTCAGCAAAAGAAACTGTTTTTTTCTTTTCAATCAAAAGCCGTCCCACGACAGATGCAAGTGTGTCACTATCAGAACCAAAAATATTATCTTTCAAAATATTATTAACTTCGAGTTTTAAATTCTTTATTATTTTATCAACAAAAAGCTCATCTCCTCCTGAAACAGAAAATTTCACATCAACAATAGAATCATTTGCAAGAATGCCAAATTCCACAGCCTTACCATAGTTAGAATTAGCTTCTTCCATAACAGGTTTTATTCTTTCTGCAACATCAGATTCCGCAAGACCAAAAACGTGAAGAACAGAATTTTTCTTTACACCTATTAAGTAACCTTTTAAAATCGGCTCGACATTTTCTTCAAACATAGGCTGCATTTCTTTTGGAGGCCCCGGAAACAAAAATAAAATTCTGCGGTATTTTTTTTCGCCGTTTTTAAATTCAAAACACAACATCTGCCCCGGAGCCGTTCCTAAATGGTTTTTTAAAACCTTTGCGCCTTTAATAATATTGGCTTGTCTTTCATTAATCTTAGGAATTGAAGTAGCCGCTCGTATTGAGAAGTATTCCTTTATGGATTTTAAAACTTTTTTATCTAAATATATTTCACGATTTAAACATTCTGCCACACTTTCAACAGTTATATCATCAAATGTAGGACCAAGACCACCTGTAGTAATAATAACGCTACTTCTTTCAAAAGCTCGTTTAAATTCTTGTATTAAATCTTGTTTTCTGTCTCCGACGTTAGTAGCAAATGACAATTCAAGACCCATAGAGGAAAGCCTTGAGCCAATATATGCGGCATTGGTGTTTGTTTTTCCACTAAGAAGTTCGCTTCCTGTACAAATAAGTTCAATTAATTGTTCGTTTTCGTTTCGTTTGTGTAGCCTTAAAGTTTTTTGCATTTTAGCTCCATAAGTTGTTAGTATTTTAGCATCTATTTTGTCATTTTTGGCTTTTTGATCAGAAACTCAAAACAAATTCTCATGTTACTGCATACGCTCTATGTTACACTTCTTTTTTTAAGGAATAACCCATAGGGGCTCTCTTGCAACACAGGGCAAACGTATGAAAAAAGTTTCTTGAGGCAACTGATTGATTTAGACTCAAAGCAAATTCCATAGCCTGCAATTTGGTACTGCCCTGCGACAATTAAAAATTAAAAAAACTTTCATGCGTTTTGCCTTGAGATTCTACAAAAGGTATCTTTTTTTTTGATAAAAAAAAGATACAGTCAAAAAACGTTGCACTTAGCGCTGTTGTCATTATGACGGCAATCTTTAAACGTCGCACCTAGTACTGTTGTCATTCCCGCAAAAGCGGGAATCCATTTAACATGGATACTCGTTTTCAGGAGTATGACAAGCAAAAAAAAAACGTCGCACTTAGCGCTGTTGTCATTATGACGGCAATCTTTAAACGTTGCACTTAGTACCATTGTCATTCCCGCAAAAGCGGGAATCCATTTAACATTTAACATGAATCCTCACTTTTACAAGTAAGAAAATTCGTGCTGTTTGTCGTAACGTTGACAAAGGCTAATAAACATCTACAGTGACCTTATAGAAGAAAGAGATTCTTTTGTGATTGCGGCAGAAAAATGTCTGAATTATCAAAAAAAGACTTACAAGCTATAGTGATTGCAAACTTTAAAAGAGCTCAAGGATACTTTAAGGGTTTTAGAAGAATATTCAAAAGTTTTTATTACACTCTTGAATCGGCTAGTTTAAGAGACAGCGCTACAATAGACCTCTTGCATAACTAATATATAAAAGTACAATAGAAGTACTATGAAACAGAAAAAGAAAGCATGCGGGTCAGACGTAATGGATTTAGTATTAATGGGAGTAAAGAAAGCATTTGATAAAAGAGTCAAGGATAGCAAGGAGAGGAGAGAAGAAAAGAAAAGATAGGGCAAGTAGGTGAGCAAAGAGAAAATTGAGTATAGAAAAGATGGTAAAGATGATGTTTGAATACTATAGGCAATATCGGACGTATTATTAGATTGAGACAGTTACAATGTCAGTGAAAGTTGTGCATATAGGACGATAA
>BNVT01000046.1 GCA_025998295.1 Endomicrobiia bacterium | reverse complement strand
GTGGCTGAAATCGAATGATGGGAAGACATGGCTGAGGTCTAAGGATGACGGGTGGAAGTGGCTGAAATCGAAGGATGGGAAGACATGGCTGAGGTCTAAGGATGACGGGGGGCAGTGGCTGAAATTGAATGACGGGAAGACATGGCTGGGGTCTAAGGATGACGGGTGGCAGTGGCTGAAATTGAATGACGGGAAGACATGGCTGAGATCGAATGACGGGCAGGCGTGGGAGCAGGAGGAGCGGGAGCGGAAGAGGCGGGAGTGGGAGCGGAAGTGGCGGGAGTTGGAGCAGGAGTTGTGGGGGCGGGAGCTGAAGTGGCGGGAGCTGAATCAGGAGTGGCGGGAGCAGGTGCGGGAGTTGCGGGAGCGGAAGAGGCGGGAGTGGGAGCGGAAGTGGCGGGAGTTGGAGCAGGAGGAGCGGAGGCGGGAGAAGCAGGATGGGTGGGAGATGTGGAGGGAGCGGAAGTGGCGGCCACCGCCGCAGTACCAGCCGAAGTGCCAGCCGGAGTACCCGCTGGTGATTGTGCAGTCACCACCCAAACCACCACCATTCTTGAAATAGATGAAACTAAATCGAACGTGACTTTAGATGATGTTAGGTGAACTTACAAAAAGCAGACTTTGCAATATCATCCTGACAAAAATAAAAGTCCCGGAGCAACTAAAGAGGATGACACGAATTAATAAGGCTTACGGGAGATCGGTGAATATATTGACAAATGTGTGAAAGGACATAAAGTCAATAGAGAAAGATCCAACACATTTGAGCGTGGTGGTTATCTGTTTTTACAGGTTTGTAAGTTTAAATATCTATATTTATCAAGGAGTGTAAAAATGGCAACGCCAATGGAATTGTTTGTTAAAGAAATGCAGGATCTTCTTTTGCCGGATGAAGCCTATATATTGGACGGTTCTCAGGAAGAAGCCGAAAAATTAGTAGCTGTTGCTGAAAAATCTGAAGTTGACGGGAGAGTTGTTTTAAAAAAGCTCAATGGTCAAGAGTATCCAAATTCATATTACCATCGTTCAAACCCTAACGATGTTGCCCGTACAGAACATTTGACTTTTGTATGTACCAATACGAAAGAACAAGCCGGTCCAAATAATAACTGGATGGAACCAATCGAAGCGAAAGAAAAAATGACAGGGCTTTTCAAAGGAGCAATGAAAGGAAGAAAAATGTATGTAATTCCATTTGTTATGGGAAATCCAAAGTCAAAATATGCAAAAAACTGTGTTCAGGTTACTGATTCAGTTTATGTTGCTTTAAGTATGAGAATTATGTCCAGAGTAGGGAAACAAGCCGTTGAAAGAATTGGTGGCTCTTCTGACTTTTTTAGAGGAATTCACTCAATTGGAGACGTAAATCCGGATAGAAGATTTATTATGCATTTCCCTCAAGAAAATCTTGTTATGAGTTTTGGATCAGGATATGGCGGTAATGCTTTGCTTGGCAAGAAGTGTTATTCTCTTAGAATCGGTTCGTATTTAGGTTATCAGGAAGGGTGGCTTGCTGAGCATATGATTATTATAGGGGTTCAGACTCCAAGTGGCAAAGTAATGTATTTTCTTGGCGCTTTTCCTTCTGCGTGTGGTAAGACAAATCTTGCTCTACTGGAACCTGTGTTGAAAGGGTATAAAGTTTGGACTTTGGGAGATGATATAGCTTGGATTAATATCGGTGATGATGGGCAGCTGTACGCTATTAACCCTGAAGCTGGTTTTTTTGGAGTTGCTCCGGGAACCGGTTATAAGACAAATCCCGTTATGATGGAAACGCTTAAGAACGATAAATTTTTCCCGACATTGTTTACAAATACTGCAATTGATAACAGTAATAATACCCCGTGGTGGGAAGGCGTTTCTGATGAAGCTCCCTTGGATTTAACCGATTGGCAGGGACAAAAATATGATAAAAATTCAGGTAAGTCTGCTGAGCATCCAAATTCAAGGTTTACAGTTTCAATTTATAACTGCCCTACTATTTCGTCAGAGTATGATAACCCCAATGGTGTTCCTATTTCGGGGATAATTTTTGGTGGACGCAGAAAGAGCACAATACCTCTTGTATATGAAGCAAAAGACTGGGGCAGCGGTGTTTTTACGGCATCAATAATAGGCTCTGAAACTACAGCGGCTTCAAGCGGACAGGTTGGAAATGTAAGACGAGATCCTATGGCTATGCTTCCTTTTTGCGGGTATAACATGGGCGACTATTTGCAGCATTGGCTTAATATGGGCAAAAAAGCAAAAAAACTTCCAAAAATATTTATGGTAAACTGGTTTAGAAAAGATGAAAATGGTAAATTTATGTGGCCGGGATTTAGAGATAATTCTAGAATTATAAAGTGGATGATAGATAGAATTGAAGGCAAAACAGGGGTTGTGGAGTCTGAAATAGGATTGTTCCCTGAGGACAATGCCATAGATTTAAACGGGTTGAACATAAAAAAAGAAACGATGGAGAAGCTGTTAAAAGTAGACAAGGAAGATTGGAAAAAAGAGGTTGTGATGATAGAGGAGTTTTACTCCAAATTTGGCGATAAGATACCGCGTGAATTAAGAGATTATTTAACAGATCTTAAAAAGAAACTTGGAATGTAAAATTTGTTATTCTTGCAATGAAGAAGCAATCATTTGGGATTTGTATTTGCTGTGCTTGTTGTATTTGGAGCATCTTGCCGCAGAAAATGACACTGGATATTTAAACAAAAGTAATGTTGACAGTGGTTTGATAAGAGTTTTAGATAAATTCTAGAGGAAAAAATGGTAGATTACAGTCACTCTGAAGTAGAAAAGAAATGGCAAAAAAGATGGATGGAAAATAAAACTTTCGAAAGTAAAGAAGATTTGAGCAAAGAAAAATACTATTGCCTCGAGATGCTTCCTTATCCATCTGGTAATTTACATATGGGACATGTGAGAAATTATTGTATTGGAGATGTTTTTGCTCGTTTCCATAAGATGAAGGGCAAAAATGTTTTGCACCCTATTGGTTGGGATGCTTTTGGTCTTCCTGCCGAAAACGCCGCTATAAAAAATAAAATTCATCCGGCAAAATGGACAAAGCAAAATATTGCCCGTATGAGAGATCAGTTAAAAGCTTTGGGTATATCTTACGACTGGAGCAGGGAAATAGCTACTTGCGACCCGGAATATTACAGGTGGAGCCAATGGTTGTTTGTAAAGATGTGGGAAAAGGGGTTGGTTTTTAGAAAAAGCGCGAATGTAAATTGGTGCCCGTCATGTCAAACTGTTCTTGCAAACGAGCAGGTATCAGGCGGCATGTGCTGGAGATGCGACAGTCGTACTGAACACAGAGATCTAGAACAGTGGTTTATAAAAATTACAGATTATTCCGATGAACTTTTAGAAGAACATAAGCAGCTTGGCGGTTGGCCTGAACAGGTTCTATCTATGCAGAAAAATTGGATAGGAAAATCTTTTGGTGAGGAAATTGATTTTACGTTGTCAGGGACAAATAAAAAGTTAAAAGTATTTACAACAAGACCAGATACTCTTTTTGGCGTGGCTTTTATGGTTATAGCCCCTGAACACGAAATTATAAACGAAATGAAGTCACAAATCGCAAATTATGACAAAGTTACACAATATGCACTTGCAAGCAGTAGGAAGTCGAATATAGAAAGATCCTCATGTAAAGAAAAAACCGGTGTAAAACTTGAAGGCATTAATGCAATAAATCCTGCTACAGGAGGAAAAGTTCCTGTTTTTATGGCAGATTATGTTTTAACAGTATATGGCACCGGTGCCATTATGGCAGTGCCTGCACATGACAAGAGAGACTGGGAATTTGCAAAAAAATACAATATTCCCATTGTAGAGGTTATAAAAGGAGATAGTCCCGTACCTGTCGAACAGCGTGTCTATGAAGGCGAGGGCATTCTTGTAAATTCAGGACAGTTTAATGGAATAAAATCCGCGGAAGCCTTTGATATAGTTTCCAAATGGGCTGATAAACATGGTTTTGGTAAAAAAACAATAAATTTTAAACTTAAAGATTGGCTTATATCCAGACAAAGATGCTGGGGAACGCCTATACCGATGGTTCATTGTGAAAAATGCGGTATTGTTGCTGTGTCTGAAAAAGATTTGCCAGTGTTTCTTCCCGAAGATGTTGAGTTTATAGGAGAAGGTGAATCGCCGTTAAAGTCAAGCAAAACTTTTATAAATGTAAAATGCCCAAAATGTGGCGCAGACGCAAAAAGAGAAACCGATACAATGGATACGTTTATAGATTCTTCATGGTACTACGCAAGATACTGCGACGTTCATAACAACAATGCCATTTTTGACGGTGTAAAATTAAACTATTGGGCGCCTGTAGATCGCTATATCGGGGGGATAGAACATGCGTGCATGCATTTAATATATTCAAGATTTTTGTATAAAGTTATGAGAGATTTAGGTCTTGTAAAACACGATGAACCATTTACAAATCTTTTAACACAAGGTATGGTAACATTAGGCGGAAGTGTTATGTCAAAATCAAGGGGGAATGCTGTAAGTCCTGATGAAATTATCAAAGAGTACGGCGCGGATACTACAAGACTTTTTATTCTTTTTGCGGCTCCACCTCAAAAACAATTAGATTGGTCTTCTGATGGAGTTGAGGGATGCTGGCGATTTATTAACAGAGTATGGCGTCTCTTTGATGTAGTTAATATAAAATCTGACGCTAGCGCCTCTGAAAAAGACGTAAAAGATCTTTTAAGGATAATGCATCAGACAATAAAAAAAGTTACTGAGAGTATAGAAAAAGAATTTCAGTTCAATACCGCGATATCTTCTATTATGGAGTTGGTTAATTCTTTATATGCTTACAAATATCATTCAAATGATAATGGCGTCTCTCTTGAGGTATATAAGGTTGCGGTTCTTTTGATGGTTCCTTTTGCACCTCATATTTGTGAAGAAATGTGGGAAAGACTAGGGTATAAAGAATGCGTATCCACTTACACATGGCCGGATTTTGATGAGAATATGATAAAAGAGTCATCTATAGAGCTTCCTGTGCAGATAAATGGAAAACTAAGAGGCAAGATAGTGGTTTCGGCAGACGCATTGGAAAGTGAAGTTAAAAATATTATCAATTCAGATGACAAAGTTATGGCTTATTTAAAAAATAAGCATGTAGTAAAATTTATATATGTTAAAAACAAAATAGTTACAATAGTTGTAAAATAATGGAGGATTAATGAAACAATCTAGAGTAGTTTTATCTTTGTTTGCGCTTCTTTTAACGTCTTTGGTATCTTGTACATCCGTTCACAATTCTGCTGGGCAAGTATCGCCCGAATCCAAGAATGTTAAAAAAATATATGTAAAACCGTTTACAAATAACACTAATCAGTCTGGTCTTGAAGCAAAATTTACAAATGAAGTTATGAAAGAGATAATGGAAACCGGGAGACTCTCTTTAGTAAATAACGAAGCAGAAGCTGATGGTATTATTGTGGCTACAATTATCAAATATACTCTGGAGCCTCGTACTACGACGCATGGAGAATATAAACTTTTGGTTGGAGCGGACGTCTCGTTGATTGATAAGAATAATAATGCTACCCTGTGGGCTGAACATGACATGGAAGGCACCAAAACCTATAAAGACTCAAGTAAAAACAGCGCTGATGCAGTGGACGATGGTATGACTGAAGAAGAAGCTAGGCAGCTTGTTTGGGAAAAAATGTCAAGAAAGATTTTAAGTAGTGTAGTTAAAGAGTTTAAGTCTGTAACCAGTGGGTCCGAAAAGAAAGTTTCTGCGTAAGTGTTCTTTTTTGTTTTATAGACGTCTAATTTGTCTTTTGATACGTCTGTGCCTACAAATTTAAGCATATAAGGCTTTTGGCATTTTGCGCTTACTTTTTTGGTATTAGTTTCTTGCCTTCAAATGTTTGTCCACCAACAACCTCGTACCTTGAGCTTTTACCTTGTGGCGTTGGAAATCTTGTGATCACTTTGGGCTTTTAGCTAAAAGGCTCTTGTAAGGCGATCTTCCAACGCCCTTGTACACTTAAGTTGTACTTCCTCTTTAAGGAACAACTATAAAAACACTTGTTTTGTGTCGTTTCAACTGTGGTCGCAAGTCGTCGCTTAAACTCAAAAGATACTTCTAAGTAGCTATTTGTGCTTGCCCATTGACTGTCGTGAGCTTAATTTGGCATCTCATTTTTATTGCTTTGGATTAGCTAATGCCTATTTTAAAAGTACAAGATTTTAATAAACTAATATCTTCTAAAAAAATATCTCCGGTTTATCTGTTTGCAGGTGAAGAATCTTATCTTATCAGCGCGTGTCTTGATAAAACGGAGAATCTTATTGCTGCAAATAATTTAAATAAAGAGATTTTTTATGCCGCAGAATCTTCTGCAGAGGATATTTTAAATGCCGTTTGGACTCTTCCATTTTTAAGCGAGATTAGAATTGTTATCGTTAAAGGCGTTGACAAAATGAAAGCTGCTGATGCCGAAAGACTTACAAGTTACTTATCAAATGTTATAGACACATCATGTTTGATACTTCTATATTCTTATAATTATAAAAAAGAGACTATTGTAAAAAGAAAGGAATTGGTAAATAAGTGTATTACTTCAAAAGACTGTGTATTTGTAGATTGCAGGAAACAGTATGAAAGCGAAGCGAAAGAATTTATTAAAAGTGAATTTGCTAAAAGAGGCAATACGGTTTCACATGACGCTGTCTTTAGAATTATTGATGAAAATGGAACAGATTTGTTGAATATTTCAAACGAGATAGACAAAGTGTCGTTATTTGTGGGGAAAAATAGAAAAGATATTACTGAAAAAGATTTGGAAAAAATCAGCGGATATACAAAAGAAGTAAATATATATGCATTGTCTTCTAATATTGAGGCAAGAGATTTAAAAAAAGCAGTTTTTGTTTTGGAAAAGCTTTTAAGCCAAGGGGAAGAGCCGGTTATGATCCTTTCGGCGATTTCTTCTGCCGTAAGAAAAATACTTAATGCAAAAAGTATGATTGAAGAACAGAACATGTCTGTTGCTGAAATTGCTTTAGCTCTTAGGATACATAATTTTTATGCGAGCGCTTTTTTTACAAATCTAAAGAAGCACGATACGAAGACATTGCAAGAAAGTTTAAAAATAATACTAACAGCAGATACTGCAATCAAAACAGGAAGTTCTGATGCGATATCGGCGTTGGAGAAAACAATACTATTTATTTGCAAATAATGCGTAGATAATTGTGCAAAAGTTGTCTTTTAGCATTATGACAAGCATGTAATAAAATTAATTGTGCTAAAAATTAGTATAAAATAGAATCGTGTAGAGAGTTATTTGGTTTTTTAGTTCCAAGCAAAAAGCGATAGATTAGAGCTAACTGGAAAAACTTATGAGAAATAAATTCGATGAAACAAGATTTTAAGGTATCGATTATTGTACCTGTATATAATGTAGATAAATATTTACGTAAGTGTCTAGACAGCATAGTTGGACAGACATTAAAAGACAGGGAAATAATTATTATTAATGATGGCTCTACTGATAACAGTCTTAAAATAATTAAAGAGTATGAAGCTAAGGATACCAGTATAAAAATTGTAGATAAACAGAACGAAGGGTATGGAAAAACCGTAAACAAAGGTTTGGATATTGCACGAGGAGAATATATTGGCATTGTAGAATCAGACGATTGGGTTGAACCTAACATGTTTGAGAAGCTTTATAATACGGCAAAATTGCACAATGTTGATATTGTAAAAAGTGCGCATTATGAATATAATTCCAAAAGTCAAAGAATGGTATTATCCTCGATTCCTTGGCGAAACCTAAACAAGGTAATTACCCCAATAGAAGAAAGTAGTATGTTCTATTGTGGGATACAAGTGTGGTCATACATATATAAAAAAACTTTTGTCAATAGAAATAAAATACGCTTTTTAGAAACGGCAGGAGCATCGTATCAAGATGTTTCTTTTAATTTTAAGGTTTTGTCACTTGCAAAGTCAGCGTACTTTTTAAAAGATGCTTTTGTGCATTATCGTTCAGATAGTGTGAGTTCGTCAATAAATAGCAAAGATAAGGTTTTTTGTGTTTGTGATGAATTTAAAGAAATTAGTAATTTTCTTGATGAACGTCCTGTTATAAAATCAAAGATAAAAACAATATGTAATAGATACAAGTTTGGTAGTTATAGATGGAATTATTACAGGCTCAATGGCAAAAACAGGGATCTTTTTGCAAAAAGAATGAGAAGCGAATTTAAGTGCGACATAGAAAACGGTAACTTTGATAAATCTTTGTATACTCCAGAAGACTATAGAAAATATATTTATTTTTCCAATTACGGAGACAAATTATATTCAATGTACTACCATTTTGCCAAAGCTATAAGATTTATAAGAAGTATATTCTTCCATGTATCAGTCAACAACAACGTAAGGAGAATTTTCGTTTTTGGTATAAGAGTTTATAAACATAAAATATATTTAGATGCTTAGATTCTGGAGTTTGGAGCGGAGTCCCCCGTCATCCAATGCTTATAGATTCTAATTCTAAAAATATTAACTCTGATCTTGTTTCTTTCTGATTCTATTTACTCTTAATGTTAATAAAATCGTTTTTTTTAACTTCTAGGTTTAAATATTAAGCTCTTAAAATCAACTTAGCTTTCGGTGTCATTCTACATTTATGATGTCAAAACTTGGACCATACAAGCCGTGGAAAGTTGTAAATACTCTTTAGTACTCTTTAGTGCTGGTGGTTGAACTTGCGGTGGTGCTATGGGTCTAATACATTAAAAAAATTAAGACAAACGGGAGAAACGTCATGAGAAGAATAAAATTATTAATTTTATCTTCATATATTTTACTTGGTTTTTTATGTTTAAGTTCGTGCGATAAAAAGAACGCTGGACTTGTAAACAAAAGGACTATATGAAATCAGCCAATAAGTGTAGTATAGACATTTTGTTTTGAATTTTGTATAAAATCTAAACAAGCTGTGCAAAGATTCATTAAAGGAGTTCATTATGAAAAAAAATAATTTTGTTTGCATCGTTTATCGCATTGTCA
>BNVT01000045.1 GCA_025998295.1 Endomicrobiia bacterium | reverse complement strand
ATCTTTTCTATACTCAATTTTCTCTTTGCTCCTCCTACTCCCCCTTTTTCTTTTCTTACTCCTTGCTATCCTTACTGTTTTGTCAAACGTCCCTTTCTTTACTCCCATTAATCGCCTAAACCCATTCCATCTGACCCGCATGCTTTCTTTTTCTGTTTCATAGTACTTCTATTGTACTTTTATATATTAGTTATGCAAGAGGTCTAATGAAATATTATAATTTTTGCTAGTTTTAGGACTTTTAATTTGACGCATTAAAGGATAAGCGTAACGATAAAAAAATTAAACATAAAACCCACCAATAGTATTGCAAAGAGTATTTGATGATAAACTCTCTATCTGCAAAAGCAGCGATGAGTTCTTCAGTCATATGGCGATTGACTCTAGAGAAATAAACAAAATCGCCGCTTAAAGCAAGCATTAGTGCGGTTATTGAAAAGGTCATTAATAAAACGCAAATTTTTAGAAATTTAGTAGATTTTTGCACAAAAGGAATAAATAGAAGGATGATAAGAAATCCCAAAAACGTACTTATAACTGAAATATCAAAACGCAATCCATAAATAAACGAAAAGACTACATCGCTTGGTGATATACTTAAAAAAAATCATGATATACGGTATAAAACAAGAAACGAAATAATGAGAAAATTATTAAAGATAACAAAAAATACATCAAAGCAATATTTATTTTGAGTTTTATATCTTGCTGATACTGCACAAATAAAATCTTTTTTATTTTGCCCATACTTCCTTATTTTGCATTTAAAAAGAAGAATCTATTTCACAAAATAAAAATAGATTCTTTAACTCTATGGTCAACGGTCAACGTTAAACTGATTGACTATGTATAATCATGGTCACTTTACAAAATTAACTGCATTTTGAAAAATAATTTTTCCGCAACCATATTCGCCATCAAAACTTTCTTTTACAGGGTGCTGAAGAGCAAAAACATATCTTTCAGGATGAGGCATTAGACCAAAAACATTGCCACTTTCATTACATATTCCCGCTATTTGCTCTACAGATCCATTTGGAGCTAGTGGATAGCCGGGATCGCTACCGTCTTTTGCAGAGTATCTAAAAACGATTTGATTGTTTTTATTTAAAGTATCTAAAAGTCTTTTATCTCCAGGGATAAATTTACCTTCTCCGTGAGCGACAGGCAAACTAATAATATCTGGAAGATTTTTTGTCCATATACAGCTGGACTCATTTTTAACTTTTTTTTCTGTTTTCAAATAAACCCAACGACATTCAAATTTATCAGAATCATTATACGAAAGTGTAGAAACTTGTTCAAAAAGCTTTGGATCAGGTAGTAATCCCATTTTTACTAAAACCTGAAATCCGTTGCATATACCAATGATAGGCTTACCGCTTAACGCGATTTCTCTAACCTCCTCACCAAGTTTATTTTTGACTTCATTTGCTAATATCTTACCTGAAGCTATATCATCACCGTAAGAAAATCCTCCTGGAAAAGCTAAAATATCATATTCAAAAATTTTATCTTTTCTTTCAATAAGCGTATTAATATGTACGCAATCAACAACCGTTCCACACAATTCAAAAGCGGCTTGCGTTTCGTAATCGCAATTTGTCCCTGCAGTTCTTAAAATTAATACTTTAGTCTTTTTCATATTTTATCCCAACCCAAATTTGTTTATAAACCGTACAACTACCAGTTAATAGTATTTTGCCAAGCATTTAAAAGAACTTCAAGCTGTTCCTGCACCAGTATTTTAGTTTTTTTGCTTTCAAAAACTATCTTTGTTTCGTCGCTTACATAACCGACTTCTGCAAAAACGGAACCGTTTAAGATTTCTATAAACGTCGCTTCATTTTCAGGTTTTACTTCAACGATAAACCTACCGTTTGACTCTGAAAATAATATTTCAGCAACAGTCAGAGGGTTTTTTATTTCAACTTCAACAGCGTCAATATTTATATTTACGCCTTTGCCTGAAGCAAACGCCATCTCGCTTATTGCAATTGCAATTCCACCATCTGAGCAATCATGACAAGACTCTACGAAATTTTTATTTATTGCTTGGTAAATCTTTTTCATTAAAACTTTTGATTCTTCTGGATACACATCCGGCACAACGCCAGTTTTAATATTTTTTATTTTGGCAAGCACAGAACCACCAAGTTCATTTCTTGTGCTACCAAGAACAAATATTTTATTTCCTTTATTTTTTAAAGGCATTGTAACAGTATTTGCCACATTTTCAATAACGCCCATTGCGGATATTAAAAGCACAGGGGGTATTGAATACTTTTTTCCGCCGATAGAATATTCGTTATTAAGACTGTCCTTCCCGGATATAAAAGGAACGCCAAAAGCTTTTGACATATCATAGCAAGCATTTGCTGCGCGCACTAAACTTCCTAAGATTTCAGGTTTGCTTGGATCGCCCCAGCAAAAATTATCCAAAACTGATATTTTCTCAACATCGGCCCCCACAGCAACCGCATTTCTTAGAGATTCTTCTATTGCAGATGCAGCCATTTTATAAGTGTTTATTTTTCCATATTGAGGATTTAACCCGTTAGACAAAACAACACCTTTTTTTATGCCTTTAACAACAGTATAAGGCAAAACTACAGCAGCATCACCCGGACCCGATACTTCTATGCTGTTTCCCTGTAAAGGTTTTATAATGGTCTGTCCCTGCACTTCGTGATCGTATTGTCTTATGATCCATTCTTTAGAACAAACATTTAAATCTGCAAGAGAGGCTTTTAAAACTTCTACAATCTCCGAAGAGTTCATTTTAACCGGTTTTTGCACTTTCTCTTCTTTTATCTTACAAACTGCCGGTCTTGTAGATTTGGGAATACCGCCATGAAGAAAAGACATATCCATACTTGTTACGACATCGCCGTTATACACGAGGATCAATTTTCCATCATTTGTAAATTCTCCAACAAAAACAGCTTCGACATTTTCTTTTTTAAATATTTCAACTATTTTCTTTTTATTTTCTGGGGGAACCGCAAAAACCATCCTTTCCTGAGCTTCTGAAATCCATATTTCCCATGGATAAAGCCCATCGTATTTCAATGGGACTTTGTCTAAATGGACAACGGCCCCTGTTTTCTCGCCAAGTTCACCAATAGCACTCGACAAACCGCCTGCGCCGCAATCAGTAACAGCTCTGTAAAGATTTAAATCTCTTGCTTTAAGCATGGTATCCAAAACTTTTTTTTCAACTATGGGATTACCTATCTGGACTGCGCTTACATCGGACTCCGTATCAAGCTCTATTGAAGAAAATGTAGCTCCGTGAATTCCATCTCTGCCTGTTCTTCCTCCTACAACCAAAATTAAATCGCCCGAATTAACTTTTTTTTCTATTTTATTTTTTGGTATTATTCCCATCGTCCCACAATAAACAAGAGGATTTGCCATATAGCCTTCATCAAAGCAAACTGCTCCATTTACTGTAGGGATGCCCATCCTGTTGCCATAATCTCTAACTCCAGAAACAACTCCTTTAGCTATTCTTTTTGGATGATGCATTCCTTCCGGAACTTTCGAAGCTTTTGTGTTGGGATCACCAAAACAAAACACATCCGTATTAGCTAAAGGTTTCGCTCCAAGTCCAACACCTAAAATATCTCTTATAACACCTCCAATACCTGTAGCAGAACCACCGTACGGTTCAAGAGCAGATGGATGGTTATGCGTTTCAACTTTAAAAGCGACTCCGTTTTCAGAATCAAAATCAATAACCCCTGCATTGTCTTCAAAAACAGACAAACACCATTCTTTATTCAACTCTACCGTTGCTTTAAAAATAGTCTCTTTGAGAAGATTATTGTATGTTCTTTTTGTTTTTTTGCCACTTTCTTCTTCAGTATATTCTATTATCCCCGTAAGTGTTTTATGCTTGCAATGCTCGCTCCATGTCTGTGCTATGGTTTCCATTTCAACATCCGTAGGATTTCTTTTAAGCTTTTTAAAATAATCCAGAACTGCTTTCATTTCTACAAGCGATAATGAAAGAACATTTTTCCTGCTTAACTCCACCAACTGTTCATCCGACAAATTTAAGATTTCAATAATTTTGCAATTAGTTGTACTTTTCATTTTATTTTATACTCTTGAACTAATGTATTTGCTAACAATTTTATTGCTATGATGTTTAAAACTGTTTTCGATACTGTGCCGTAAAGATAATATTTACGTGCTGCTCTGACTTTAATATCTTTGTCAATGCCCAAATCTTTTACAGCTTTCATCACACTTTCGACCACTGTATCTGTAACGCCTTTTCTATAACAAACTTCTATTACAGAAGCAGACAGCATATGTAAATTAACAGTCTTAGAATTTAAATCAGAATAACGTCTTACAGTACAAGATTCGGTTATTTTATCGCTCAACAATTCCACCGCTATCATTTTTGCCTCAGAGAGATTTATATCGCCGTCAATGAAATACAAAGGAGAATATTCCACTTTCGTTATATCTCTAATAGCAAGTTCGAAAATATCGGACAACACATGTTCTCCATGCGAATTTTTAAACCCTTTTTTATTAAAGATTTCTATCTCAAACATTGGAATTTTCTCCCAGTTAATTTTTCATACGCACCGATATATTTTTCCATTGTTTTTTCAACAATATCTTTCGTTAATTCCGGAGCAGGCGAAGACTTATCCCATTTTACACTTTCAAGATAATCTCTTAAGTACTGTTTATCTAGACTGTCCTGAGGTTTACCTTCTTCGTATTTATCAACTTCCCAAAATCTTGAAGAATCAGGAGTAAATATTTCGTCTATCAGTATCAGTTGATTATCACAAAAGCCAAATTCAAGTTTTGTATCGGCAAGTATTATGCCCCTTGAAAGAGAATATTGGCTTACTTTTTTGTACAATTTAACAGAAATTTCACCTAGGCTTTCTGCCGTTGCTTTGCCTACTCTTTTTACTGTTTCTTCAAAGGAGATATTTTCATCATGCTTGCCACCTTCTTCTTTACTCGACGGAGTAAAAATAGGCTCAGGTAGTTTAGAAGATTCTTTTAGTCCTTCCGGCAACTTTATACCGCAAACTGTTTGTGATTTCTGATACTCTTTCCAACCGGAACCTGCAAGATACCCTCTTACTATACACTCTATATCAACTCTATTTGCCTTTTTTACTATCATTGACCTGTCGCGCAAATACTCATACTGTTTAAGAACTTTCGGAAAAGCATCAAAATCTCCAGTAATAATATGATCAGGCACTATTCCTTGAATAAAATCAAACCAAAACATGGAAAGCTTATGCAAAATTTTGCCCTTCCCGGGAATTACTGTCGGAATAATATAATCAAAAGCTGATATTCTGTCCGAGGCAACAATTAAATAATTTTGACCCAAATCATACATATTTCTAACTTTGCCCCTATGCACTAAAGGGAGATTAATACTGTTTTCTTGATAGCTCATTTGATTCTCCTTTTCTTTTAAGGATTTGTATGACTTTAGAGTATATTGCTTCTCATCTATTTTTCTTCCTTTTGCCAATATGTTTTTCTAAAAGTCTTAAAGGACAAAAGCACATCCTTTTAGAGTGCCTAGTTATTTCATTCCTTGCAAATGCCACAGCTGTAAGAATAGTTTGAAAAGGGATCCGAAATGGTACGACAACAATAAAACTCCGCTAGTTATTGTCATTTTTGCAAGTGGAGGGGGAAAAACAACTAAGAAGCTTTTTCAAATGTAAATTTAAAATCAGCAATCCTAACAGCATCTCCGTGTTTAGCACCCATTTTTTCAAGCTCTATTTCCAAACCCATTTTTTTGAGAATGTTTTGGTATCGTCTTAATGCTTCGTTCTCTCCAAATTTTGTCATTTCCGTAAGTTTTTCAACTTTAGTGCCTGTAACTACAAAAATGCCGTTTTTGTCGATATTAACTTTAAACTCAGGTTCGTAAACATATTTTTTTATTGGTATGATTTCTATTTCTTCTTCAGGATTAAAAGGAATTGGTTTTTCAAGCATTTTTGCTGTTTCTTCAAGCAACGCACCAATGCCTTCTCCTGTTGCAGCCGAAACCTCAAACAATTTTTTGGTTTTTAGGTGTTTTTTAAACTTTTTGATATGTTTTTGCGCTTCAGACAAATCAACTTTGTTTAAAGCTATTACGATATGTTTTTTTGTAAGATGCTTTGAATATTTTTTTAACTCATTATTTATCACTTTATAATTTTCATAAGGATCTTTGTCATCAAAACCACTTACATCTATCAAGTGAACAAGAACTTTTGTGCGTCTTATATGTCTCAAAAACTCAAACCCAAGGCCTTTCCCTTCATGAGCGCCTTCGATTATTCCGGGTATATCAGCAGCTACAAAATGTTTTCCATTGTAATTTACAACACCTAAGCTAGGGGTTAATGTTGTAAAAGGATAATCTGCAATTTTAGGTTTTGCAGCTGAAATTTGCGATAAAAGGGTAGACTTTCCCGCATTTGGCAGACCTACAAAACCGACGTCCGCAATCAAACGAAGTTCAAGATTAACTTCCGCAGTTTCTCCGGGCTCGCCTTTTTCTGCGATTCTTGGAGCAGTATGTTTTCCAGTTTTAAAAGAAGCGTTGCCTCTTCCACCCCTTCCGCCTTTAACAACTAAAATCCGCTCGCCTACAATCTTGATATCTGCAAAAAGTTCGTCATTTTTAAAAATTAGGGTCCCTAAGGGGATTTTTATTATTAAATCTTTGCCGTACCCGCCAAACTTATTACTTGACAACCCTTGCTTGCCATTTGGTGCATTGAATTTTGGTTTGTAAGATAAATCCAAAAGAGTAGTTTTGTGAAGATCGCCCTCAAAATAAATATCGCCACCCTTCCCGCCGTTGCCACCATTTGGGCCGCCGTAGGGGACATACTTCTCCCTTCTAAAAGAAATGCAACCGTCGCCACCACGCCCACCTGCAAGAAAAATGCTAACTTTATCTATAAACATTGAGGCGCTTTACCTCTAGATTTTATTGTTCGACGTTTATATAACATCTGTCACCGGATTTCTTAACAAACTTTACTACTCCTGCGACCTTTGCAAAGATTGTATTATCTCTTCCCATCCCCACATTTATTCCGGGGTGGTATTTTGTCCCTCTTTGTCGAACTATTATCGCACCTTCAGATGCTTTTTGATCTCCATATATTTTTACGCCTAATCTTTGACCGTGCGAATCGCGCCCGTTGGTTGACGAACCCTGCGCTTTAGTGTGTGCCATCTTGCTGTCTCCTAATAAAAATTTACTTAAGCATTAATCTTGGTAATTCCAAGCTCTGTTACATACTGACGATGTCCATGCATCTTTTTGTACCCTTTTTTTGGTTTTCTTTTGAATACCAAAACTTTAGGAGCTCTTTTTTGCGCGATAACTTTTGCAACTACTGATGCGCCATCAACTACAGGCTTACCAATAGTCACTTTTTCTCCATCTACAAGCAAGAGAACTTCATTAAGAACAACTTCTTGACCAGCTTCAGCTTTGTCAATCTTTTCTACAACCAAACTTATGCCCTCTTCTACCTTGTATTGCTTTCCACCGGTTTTAATAATTGCATACATTTGACACGCTCCTTTCTGATTAGTATAATCTACAAAAATCGACAATATTTGTCAAATCCCACTACAAACGCATGAAAAAGGTTTTTTGAGGCGGCTGATTTTAGACTCAAAGCAAATTTTATAGGCTGCGATTTGGTGTTGCCTTCGAAATCAAAAATCAAAAAACTTTCATGTGTTTGTCGTGAATCCAACACACGGGAGAATGCTATGATTTCAAAAAGAGTGCAATCTATTAAGCCGTCTCCAACACTTGCAACTGACGCAAAAGCCAAAGCATTAAAGCAGCAAGGGGTTGACGTTGTTAATTTTGGAACAGGAGAGCCTGATTTTGACACTCCTAAAAACATAAAACAAGCGGCAATCGACTCCATAAACGCCGGATTCACAAAATACTGTCCTGTTGCGGGAACGCCTGAAATAAAAAATGCTATTATTAACAAATTTAAAAGAGATAACTCCCTTGATTATACCGCGGAAGAAATTATAGTTTCAAGTGGAGCAAAACACTCTCTTTACAATCTTTTCCAATCCATAATCGACCCTGATGATGAGGTTATAATACCAGCACCCTACTGGGTTTCTTATACAGACATGGTTATTCTTGTATGTGGAAAACCTGTAATAATTCAAACTACGGATAAAACCAACTTTAAAATCACACCAGAAAGCGTAGAAAAGGTTTTAACGTCAAAAACGAAGGCCATTATAATAAATTCTCCATCAAATCCTACGGGCGTTACATATTCTGCCCAAGAACTTAAAGAAATTGCTAAAGTGTGCGTAAAGAACAAAATATTTATAATTTCAGATGATATATACGAAAAACTTGTGTACGATAATTTTAAATTTACTTCTATTGCCCAAGTCGCTCCCGAAGCAAGAGATTTTACCGTTGTGATAAACGGTGTTTCAAAAGCGTACGCAATGACAGGCTGGAGGCTAGGTTACGCGGCAGGGCCTAAAAACATTATTTCAGCGATGTCAAAAGTACAAAGCCAGTCTACTTCCAGTGCTTCTTCAATCTCAATTAAAGCCGCAGTGGAAGCGTTAAACGGAACGCAAGAATGTGTTGAATTTATGAGAAAAGAGTTTGAGAAAAGAAGAGATTATATTGTCGGAAGATTAAATAAAATAGATGGCATAACATGCAGAAAACCTGAGGGAGCGTTTTATGTTTTTCCTAACATTAAAACATTTCTCGGAAAAAGTTTTAACGGCAAAACAATTAACACGGATATCGAATTCACGAATTTTTTGCTTGATAGAGCAAAAATTGCTGTTGTTGGCGGGTCGGCTTTCGGGGCTGAAGGATATATGAGGCTTTCTTACGCAACTTCCATTGAAAATATTCAATCCGGGATGGACAGACTAGAAACTGCTTTAAAATAAAAACAAATACAGAAATGCTAAGAATTTTTGCTTTATCGAGAACAATAAAACGAAAACTCATTTCGCTGTTGCGGGAAATCACGCGACTCAAAAGATATTCAAGAGTAAACCTAAATAACAAAACAATCAAATGTTGTGTTTTAGTCTGTTTGTCTTTGTTTTTATAAAAGTCCAATATGTTGTAGTATTTTACAACAAGTTGAAAAGACACATACAATTTGATATAAATGCATGTTAGAGATTTGCGGACTTGCAAGTTTAAAAATTTAAATTAATCAGGAGAAG
>BNVT01000044.1 GCA_025998295.1 Endomicrobiia bacterium | reverse complement strand
TGGGAACAACCAACTAATTGATCCCGTAGGTGATGTTTATTCTTGTTTGGAAGAAGTTGGCAAAAAAGATAGACGTGTAGGTTTTCTTGATATGCAAAGCAGTAAAATTGTTGATACTCCTTTAAGAAAAGAATGGAAAAACAGGGTGGTACAAAACATGAAAGAATGTTCTGATTGCGAATATGCCTTGATATGCGGCGGCGGTTGCGGGATTGCCGCTCTAAAATACAAAGGGTCTTTGGGCAAGTCCTACTGCGCAGAAAATAAGGAGATAGCTAAGGAAGCAGTCTATGAGATAGTTAAGGGACTAGCAGTTTGATGAAATATGAAATACAAGAGATGGACAGTAAGGCTTCTAAAAAGAAGTGGCTTCTTTGTTTGCATAACAAAAAATATGTCGTAAATCAAGATGTTTATAACTTCATAATGTCACATGAAAACACCGCAATCAATCATCAATCACTTAGCGAAAAAGAGCAAATCGTTTATCAATTACTAGAAAATGTTGGGTTTTTTGAAGATGAAATAAAAGAAACCAAAAGCAAGGATAAGCCCGACTTATCTTCAAAAAAGTTTTATTTAAGCAAAATTCCTTAAAACATCTCCACATCTTTAAATTTCTCTTTTCAAAGTCGTTTTTGACTATTGCAATACCTTTCATTATTTTTGGCGTAAGTTATACCATGTTTGAGAACAAACAACTTCAAAGCAGTAGTTTTTGGTTAACACTCGCACTTTTGATGCCATGTGCAATATTCCACGAAATTGGGCACATAAGCGCATCTGTAAAATATGGAGTTGTCCCTAAAGGAGCAGGGGGGTTGGGATATATTTTACCTCACCAATTATGTTTGTAGATGTTGATGGCACATGGAAACTACCCCAAAAACAAAGAGTTGTAGTAGATGTATCAGGAATTTACTTTCAACTTATAGCTGCTGCAATAGACCTCTTGCACAACTTAAGTATTAAATTTAGAATTACAAACACCTGTAACTTGGAGTTAAATCGTAGTCCAAAAGGTCTTTTGCTATTACTTATCTATTCTTTAAGACTATTTTGAATCTTTTAATAAAAGGTCTTTTGTAATTACTATATCTGTCTTTAGAGACTATTTTCGAACCTTTTAACAAATTGTTCCTTAAGAAACAAGTATAATCAAGGTGTAAAGGGTGTTGGATATTGACACTCAATAGGGCTAAAAGCCCGTATGTATACTATGAATTTTTCACTAAATCCTCATCATCTGATGAAATCTCCCTATTTAACTCCTTATCTTCTCTTGTCAGCTTTTGAGTGTTTATTTGATTGAACTCCTTATCTTCTTTTGTCAGTGAGTGTTCCTTTGATTGAACTTCTTATCTTCTTTTGTCACTCGAGTGCTTCTTTGATCTCTTTTTAGGGTTAGTGTGTTTGTATGTATTTTGCCTAAGTCTGATAATATGTTCGGGTATTGCCCTAAAGTATTCAAACATTATCTTTTTCACTTTTTGCCGAACAGTCCGAAAAGATGAATAATCTGCTCTACAAGTTCAAGCGCCCGTGTGTTTGCCAATGATGCATTGTGGGCATCGAGGTGTTTGTCGACGATGTACTGGTGGCGTTCTCTGGCACTGTTGAGTTTGAAGAGGTCGTTGAGGAGGCGAAAGTGCCGGTCGGCGGATTTGGCAGCGAGTTCGGTGAGGAGGGGATGGCGGTCTACGGGATCGAGGTTGATGGGATTGGCAAGGAGGGCGAGGATACCAGAACGACCATCATTGGAAGGATGGATGTCGAAGAACTCCTCGAGCTCGAGCTCGGGGGGGGCATAAGAACTCCCTGGGATTTGGTGGGGGGTCGAGGGCGATGATGAGGTTATGGCGGTCGATGGGTTCTTTGAGGTCGAGGATGGTGGCGATGAAGCGAAGGCAATCGTGGTTGCTGTTGAGGCTAAAGAAGTTACTGATGAAGCGATGGCGGTCATCATGGGCGGTGCAGTAGAGGGCGGCAAGAAAATTACGGCGGACTTTGAGGTTGTCGGTGCAAATGAGGGATCTGATGATCTGGTGGCCGTCTTCATTAAAGAGTTTGACGTCGTTAATGAACTCGAGGAGGAGATGAAGGTCGGACGAGTAGTAGTGGGTGGCGAAGGGGGTGATGAGAGTGATGAGGCGATGAAGGTCGCCCGAGAAGAATGTGTATTTGGTGGTGAAGGTGGTGAGGGCGACGAGAATGCTATGGGGGTCGTAGGTTTTGGTATTGTGGGAGAGGGTGTTGAAGAGGTCGATGAGATCACAGCGGTTAGAGGTGGGGCCGAAGATGTCAGAGCAGAAGTAGCGGTTGTTTAAGATTTTAATGAAACTAAAGCGGTCGGCGTGGTTGGGGATGGTGGTGGTTAGGACGTTGACGAGGCGAGGGCGGTCGTCGGGGATGAAGTCGAAGATGGCGTTGAGGAGGCAATGGCAGTATTCGGCGTCGAAGGGGGTGAGGAGGGTGATGAGGTTGTAGCGGTCGTTGAGGTCTTTGCCGAGGTCGATGAGGGTGTTGATGAGGTGGCTGGAATCTTCGTTGTCGGGGTTGATGATGATGTTGATGAGGTGGTTGCGGGTTTCGAGGTGCTCGAAGTCGGCGAGGACATCAATGAGGCGAAGGCAGTACAAGCTGTTGTTGAGGGCGGCGAGAAGGCTAAGGCTGTTGTCGATGTTATTGAGGTCGGTGAGGATGTCAATGATCTGACGGTGGGCTTTAGAGTCGTTGATGTCGAAGAGGAAGTCGATGATCTTACGGCGGATGTCAGGGATGTTGATGGGGGCGAGTAGGGCGATGAAACGGTGACAGTATTCAGCATCAGAGGAGGCGAGGTCGGCGATGATGGCGGCGAGGGGATGGCAGGCGTCGTCGGCGGCGTGGGCGTGGAGGTCGAGGAGGAAGTTGATGAGGGGAGTGTGGTCGGTGAGATCGAGGTTGGGAATGTTTTCGACGAGTCTTTGGAGTCTGGTAAGGGGGGGGGGATGTTGGGTGCGTTTTTAGGATCTATCAGTAACGGTTCTGATTTTGCTTTTTCTCTTTCTTTTATTTCTTTCACTCTCTCTGGAGTAGCATGCCTTCTGTTTACAAGGCCGCGTTCTTTTTGTCGCATGAACTTAACGCAAAACCAAATAAAACAATTACACTTATTGCTTTTTTCTTTTTCATTGTTTACTCCTATTATTTTTTCATCACAGTTGTAATTAGCAGGTGTCACATATTTCTTTGATAAAAAGAATTATACTTTAAATAAACTTTTTTTCCAAAATATATGCATTGTAGCGCTGTCTCTTAAACTAGCCGATTCAAGAGTGTAATAAAAACTTTTGAATATTCTTCTAAAACCCTTAAAGTATCCTTGAACTCTTTTAAAGTTTGCAATCACTATAGCTTGTAAGTCTTTTTTTGATAATTCAGACATTTTTCTGCCGCAATCACAAAAGAATCTCTTTCTTCTATAAGGTCACTGTAGATGTTTCTTAAAACTTTATCAATGTTATGACGAACAGCACGAATTTTCTTACTTGTTTTTGTTTGTCATACTCGCGAAAGCGAGTATCCATGCTATTTGAATTTTGCGTTTGCGCACAGATTAAAAAATAAATCCAAATTGGAATGATTTGTACGAAAATGGATTTGCGCTTTTGCGGGGATGACAACAGCACTAGGTGCGACGTTTTTTGTTTAACCAAAATCAGAACGATCCCTAAACCATGGGTGCGCGATTATGCGTTACTTTAAAAGCAACTTCAAGAAGGCCTAAATTCAATTTTATACATCTTATCAACTTAAAATTCTGTTATAAAATCAACATAGAATCGCCATATGAAAAAAACCTGTATTTTTTTTGTACAGCTTCATTATATGCTTTAAGCATAAGTTTTCTTGAAGAAAATGCACTTGTCATCATGAGAGGCGTTGATTTTGGAAGATGAAGGTTGGTAACTAATGTGTTTATTATATTAAATTGATATCCTGGATATATAAAAATTGAAGTTTCTCCTGAACATTCCTTTACGTATGCTTTGCCTTTGGGAAACTCCATTATTTCTGCAGCAATTGATTCTACTGCTCTTACCGAGGTAGTGCCTACGGCAACTACTTTTTTTTTATTTTTTATAGCGGAATTGATAATTTCGGCGTTTGCCCTATCTAAAGTAAATTTTTCAGGGAGCATATTATGGTTGTTAAGTTCTGCAGCAGTTATCGGTTTAAATGTTCCCCATCCTACGTGAAGCGTAAGCGTTGCAATATCTATGTTTTTTTCTTTTAGACCTTTCAAGATATTTTTTGTGAAATGAAGTCCCGCAGTTGGCGCAGCTATAGCGCCTAAATTTCTGGCATACACTGTCTGGTATCTCTGTCTGTCAAAATCCGATAGCTCTTGCGCAAGCCAGCCTTTTCTGTCGATGTACGGCGGTAATGGCATAATACCGTGTCTTTGCAAAAAATCTAAAATTCCGGACTTATTGAATTTCACTAAAGTTTCACCAAGTTCCGTTTTTGATAGCGTTTTGCATTCATATTCGTCTTCAAAGTACACCTTTTTACCTATTGCCAAAAAAGGTTTTAACAAAACTTTATACTCTTCATTTTGTTGACAAGGATCAAGAAATAATAGCTCTACTTTTCCACCGTTGCTATTCTTGCCAAAAAGTCTTGATGGCACTACTTTTGTGATATTAATTATAAGGCAATCGCCCGGATTGAAATACTCGATAATATCGGAAAATTTTCTATGATAAAATTTTTCAGACACTCTATCTAGAACGAAAAGTTTGGAATCTTGTCTGTTTTCAACTGGTTTTTGGGCAATAAGATTTTCTGGGATTTCATAATTATAGTTTAATAGAATATTGTCTTGATTTGTCATAAGTTATTTATAATAAGCCTTTTTTCAAACTTGCATACAAATGATAACATATAGTGACCATGAAAACAAACTGATGTAAATGTTTTGTAGATGTTTAAAAATAGTATCCAACAGATACAGAAATAGAAGAAAACGCTTTGGATTTTAAGATTTATTTGATAACTGGAACATACAATTTTAAAGCTATAGGTTTAAAAAATAGGTCTAATAGACTTCCTTTGCCTTTTTTTAATCTGTTTGCAGTTTAGTAGCACTTTCAGGTGCTTCTTTTTGCATCAATCTGAATGATATTGGTATAATAAGAGACAAAATGCTACATTTCCTCATAATAGAAGTAGGTTGTTAATCTGGAGCTAGTGACGAATGTCTTTGAGTTGGGAGTGTTTCTCGCAAGGCAACGCAGGACTGGGCTTCTTGTTATAGTGTATTGATACAAAAATTAGTTGGTTATAAATACAAGATCCCAGTATTTGCACTGATAGATTTTACTAAAAGAGGGGTTTATGGTAATGGATTACATGCTGAGTGAAGAAGAGCAAATGATGGTTGAAACTGCTAGAACAATTGCAGTTGAAAAAATGAAACATGTGAGGGAGGATTATGACGAAAAAGAAGAATTTCCTTGGGAGATTGTAAAAGAATTCGCTCAGGCAGATTTATGCGGAGTATATATCCCGGAAGAATACGGCGGATTTGGTAAAGGTATTATGGGGCTTGTTCTTGTTGTTGAAGAACTTTGCAAAGTTGATGGTGCAATTGCATTGTCTCTTGCTGCAACGGCTCTTGGGGCTCTTCCTATCATTATAGCTGGAAATGAAGAACAGAAGAGAAAATATTTGCCTGATATAGCGTCAGGAAAAAAGCTTGCAGCTTTTGGTTTAACGGAAGCTAATGCAGGATCTGATGCAACAGGTATGTCTACTGTTGCTGTTAAAGATGGTGATTATTACGTATTGAATGGGACAAAATGTTTTATTACTAATGGTGGAGATGCCCAAACCTATACAATTTTTGCAAAAACCAATCCCGCAAGAGGAGCAAGAGGTATTTCTTGCTTTATTGTAGAAAAAGGCACTCCATGTTTTGAGTTTGGTAAAAAAGAAAAGAAAATGGGTATAAGAGCATCTTCGACCAGAGAGCTTATATTCAACAATTGTAAAATTCACAAAGATCAGCTTTTAGGAAAAGAAGGACACGGTTTAATGATAGCCCAAGCTACATTAGATAATTCTCGTCCCGGCGTTGCAGCGCAAGCGCTCGGTATTGCGACCGGTGCTTTAGAAGAAGCAATTGATTATGCTAGAAAGAGAGTTCAATTTGGACAGACTATAGCGTCTTTTCAGGGGATTCAGCATATGCTTGCAGATATGGCAACTGAGGTTGAAGCTGCAAGAGCATTGCTTTATGCTTCCACAAGAATGATTGATTCCGCTAAAGGCAAACGCACCAGTAAAGAATCTGCAATGGCTAAACTTTTCTGCTCTGAAGTGGCAATGAAGGTTACCACAAATGCGGTTCAGATATTTGGTGGGTACGGGTACTCCAGGGAATATCCTGTAGAAAAGATGATGAGAGATGCAAAAATCACTACACTTTATGAAGGAACAAGCCAAATTCAGAAAAATGAAATTGCGTTGAATCTTATTAAAGAATCGGCTACAAAACAAGCCGCGAAGTGAGTAGATTTATTAAAGGATATTGAAAATTTAAAACACACATATTGGGTCTGTCTAAAAACCCATGGTTTCGGTAGGTCTCCGTATCTATCGTGTTAGTCTTGTTTTTGCCATCTTGCTCGTAAAAAACAACATTAAATATCGAAACAAGTTCACAGGTTAACAATGGATGCTGGAGTTTTTATGCAGGTACTATAATAAACACGAAAATCCGTATTATTTAATAATACATGCATTTGTTTATAGGAGATTAAGGAGATTGATATGTTGCAAGACAAAAAAGAGTTGGTTAAGAATAAGGCCGACTTAAAGAAGAATTCGCTTATTGTTCTTCAGAGGCGGTATTTAAAGAAAGATGAAAACGGAAACGTTATTGAAAGCGTTGAAGATTTGCTATACAGAGTTGCAAAAAATATTGCTCAGGCAGATAAAATTTATGACAAAAGCGCAGATATCGCATCTTTAACAAAAGAGTTTTATCTTGCAATGTCTTCTCTTGATTTTTTGCCCAATTCGCCGACTTTAATGAATGCCGGCAGACATTTACAACAATTATCCGCTTGTTTTGTTTTGCCTATAGACGATTCGATGGATTCAATTTTTGAAACTTTGAAAAACACAGCTCTTATACATAAATCTGGAGGCGGAACAGGTTTTTCATTTTCAAAACTTCGTCCTAATAAAGATATGGTAAAAACAACATCCGGAGTTTCTTCAGGACCTATATCTTTTATGCAGGTTTTTAATGCTGCCACGGAAGCTATAAAACAAGGTGGCACAAGACGCGGCGCAAATATGGGCATATTGAGAATTGATCATCCCGACATCTTAGAATTTATAGTGTGTAAAGATAAGAATGACAGTTTAAATAATTTTAATATATCAGTTGCTGTTACAAAAGAATTTATGGATGCTTTGGAAAATAATGAAGATTATAATCTTTATAATCCTCGCAACGATGAAATCACAGGGAAATTAAATGCAAAAGTGGTTTTTTGTAAGATAATTGACCAAGCATGGAAAAATGGGGAACCAGGTATAGTTTTTATTGATAAAATAAACGATAAAAATCCTACGCCTGAGATAGGTGTGATAGAGTCTACGAATCCTTGCGGAGAACAGCCTCTCCTTTCATACGAATCTTGCAATTTGGGGTCAATCAATTTGGGCCATTTTGCAAAGGATGGCATGGTTAGTTGGGAAAAGCTAGAAAAAATGGTAAAGACTGCTGTTCATTTTCTTGATAATGTTATAGATATGAACAATTATCCCATTAAAAAAATAGGAGAAGTTACACGCTCCAACAGGAAAATAGGCCTTGGAGTTATGGGCTGGGCAGATTTGCTTTTATATCTGGGAGTGTCCTATGGCTCGCAGGAGTCTTTGTCTCTTGCTGAAAAACTTATGGAGTTTATTCAATCCAAGTCTCATGAAGCTTCGCAAGGGCTTGCTGTAAAAAGAGGATCTTTCCCAAATTTTAAAAAAAGCATATATGCAAATGGAAGTCCTATGAGAAATGCAACGGCAACTACAATTGCGCCTACGGGAACTATTGGAATAATAGCTTCGGCTTCTGGGGGAATTGAACCTCTTTTTGCTCTTGTTTACAAGAGAGCGCAGTGTCTTGACAATGAGGAGATGTATGAAGTAAACCCGTATTTTGAAAAGATTGCAAAAGAAAAAGGGTATTATTCTACCGAACTTATGGATAAAATAGCCAAAAAAGGAAGTATCGCGGAATTTAAAGAAATTCCTGATGAAGTAAGAAAGATATTTGTGACATCTTATGATATTACGCCTGAAGATCATATAAAAATGCAGGCGGCTTTTCAAAAATTTACCGATAATGCTGTTTCTAAGACAGTAAATTTGCCAAATTCCGCAACGAAAGAAGATGTAAAAAAAGTTTATATCATTTCGTACAAGACAGGCTGTAAAGGTGTGACCGTTTATCGTGACGGCAGCAGAGATGCTCAAGTGCTAAATCTTGCAAATAATAAAGAAGAACCTGCACAAATTAAAGAGGTCAAACCAAGAGCTCGTCCTGTAAAAACAACAGGTTTTACATTCCTTATGCATACCGGTTGCGGCAAAATGTATGTTACCATAAACGAGGATGACAGGGGCGTGTTCGAAGTGTTTACACAGCGCGGGAAATCAGGTGGATGTACCGCGTCGCAGGCAGAAGCCATAAGCCGTTTAATCTCTTTGGCTTTGCGTTCTGGAGTTAATCAAAATGTTATTATAAATCAGCTAAAAGGAATAAGGTGTCCAGTACCTACTTTAGCAGAAGGTGGAGTAATTTTATCGTGCGCAGATGCTGTTGCCAAAGCGTTAGAAGCATACAATAGAGAAAAGATCTCTCCTGAGCTTTTTAGACAAACTGTGTCTGCTTCAAGTTTTTATGAGGCTCAAAAGCATCATACGTCGGATTCAAGCGTTAATTTGACTGGCGCATGCCCGCAGTGTCCTGAATGCGGCGAAATGCTTACTTTTGCCGAGGGTTGCACTTGCTGCCGCTGTTGCGGTTATTCCAGATGTTTCTAGTTTTATTTTATGAATTGAAATTTTTTTGCTAAAAATTGAAAATAAATAATTAACGATGATGGTTTCCAAGTAAGCTTAACTACAGCACACAGGGTTTTCGTTCTGTTCTAGAAGCTCCAGATGGCGATTAGACAGTTAAGAGTTTTGATTGATATCGCTAAAATATATACAGAGTCTCCTCAAAAACCTCCTAAAATTTATCAAAAAAGAGTAAAGCAGAGGATATCTTTTTTTGGTAAAAAAATATATAATTTCTTTAGGAGATAAAGATAATCTTTAC
>BNVT01000043.1 GCA_025998295.1 Endomicrobiia bacterium | reverse complement strand
CTCCCATTAATACTAAATCCATTACATATGACCTAACTGCTTTCTTTTTTGTTTCATAGTACTTCTATTGTACTTTTATGTGTTGGTTATGCAGGAGGTATAAAATGTATCATTGGAGCAATTTACAGTCTACAGACACCCTGTTTGTAATGATCTTCGATAAATGTGCCGCGTGGATATTTAATGTTGTAGTTTTGACTGCTGCATTATCAGTTTGTAACAGCTGTATTATTTACAGCAATAGCCGTATGCTTTACGGTCTTGTTTTACAAATAATGCTCCACAAATGTTCAAAAAAAATAACGAAGAAAGGTGTTCCTGCAACAGTACAGCTGTTATCATTCGTTTTGGTAACTATGACTTTACCTCAGGAATGGCTAATCAAGTTATAGTAGCGCCAATTTGGATACTAGTGGTGTATATAAGGATATAAAATTTCTAAAATCGAAAATATAGAGTAGTGTAAAAAAGATTTGTGAAAAAGGAAGCGACTGCGACGACAGCCGATAAAACATGTATTTTTCATGCATTTATCGCACAACCTCTCCTCTGCGGAATTTTGCGCGAACAGAAAGATAAATAGAATCCTATGCTTTAATTTTGGCTAATCACCAAACGTAACAATACTGATGCGCTAACAACAATCGCTTTAGTGTATAAGCCATTTTTTTATAAACTAATACAACTTTCAATATTCTGCAATTCTTCGTATGAATCGTAAGCTCTTAAGTAGGCCATAACTTTTTCAAGATTTGTTAATATTGAACACCCGCACCTAACGGCTGTTTTTCTTATCTCTGAGTTATTACTAAGCTCATCAACACTTAAATTTTTATTTATATTTATTACAAAATCTACTTTTCCCTCGATTATAATATCCACAGCTCGAGGATTTCGATTCCAGTGAACAATATTGACTTTGTATCCCCTCTCTTCAAGATATTTTGCAGTTCCTTTGGTTGCATAAACAGGAACTTCTAATTTATAGAGATTGTCCACTATTTCCATAAATTTCACTTTATCTTTCTCTCTACCGCTACTTAAAAGAATTCCTTTTTTAGGTTTTCTTATATGTGTTGCATCCATAGAAAGGAGCATTGCATGATTAAATTTTTCACCCAAACAGCCAACCTCGCCTGTTGAAGCCATCTCTACACCGACAACTGGATCGGCGCCGTCAAGTCTTTGAAAACTAAACATCGATGCTTTAACGCCAACGTAAGGTATCTCGCTTTCATCAATTAAAATTTTTTTCACTTTTTCATTATTCATAACTTTACAAGAAAGTTCAGCTAAATTTACATTGGAGACTTTTGAAATAAAAGGGAAAGATCTGGAAGCTCTGGCATTACATTCAATAACTTTAACATCATTGTCTTTGGCGATAAACTGTATATTAAAAGGACCATTTAAAACAAGTCCTTTAACTATTTTTCTTACTATATCCTTTATAACATTTACAGTATGCGTATATATTTTTTGCGGTGGAAATACCATTGTAGCATCTCCACTATGCACACCTGCGTTTTCAACATGTTCTGTAACAAGCGAAAGAATTACTTCGCCGTCTTTTGCAACACCATCACATTCGATCTCCTTTGCATCAAGAATAAACTTTGAAATAACAACAGGAAAATCAGCCGAAATATCTCTTGTAAGCGACAAATAATAATCCAAGCTCTGTTTATCGTTTGCAACATTCATAAGAGTTCCCGAAAGAACAAAGCTTGGGCGAATCAGAACAGGAAACCCTACTTTCTCTATAAACTTTTCTATTTCTGAGACAGAAACAGCCGATGTCCATTCAGGCTGGTCTATACCAAGTTTATCGAGCATATTAGAGAACTTTTCTCTATCCTCCGCGCCGTCAACGCTCTTCTGGCTGTGTCCCAAAACATTTACTTTCGCTTCGCTTAGAGGCTGAATTAAATTATTAGGGTTTTGCCCTCCCATACAGGCAATCACACCTTTTGGATCTTCAATATCTATAATATCCAACACTCTTTCTGAAGACAACTCTTCAAAGTAAAGTCTGTCGGAAGCGCTGTAATCTGTTGAAACTGTTTCAGGATTACAATTAATAATAACGCTGTCATTCTTTTTATTCTTAAAGTAACTGCTTGTCATAACTGAACACCAATCAAACTCCAAGCTACTTCCTATACGGTAGCTTCCGCTTCCCAAGGTTATAACGCTCTTTGCATTTTTTTTGGCGGACAAATCGCTGTGCATACCATCATACGTAAGATACAAATAGTTAGATTTCGTAGGATATTCCGAAGATGTCGTATCTATCTGTTTTACAACAGGTAAAATCCCAAGTTTTTTTCTTAATTTTCTTATTCCAAAAGATAAACTTCTTATCTGTTTAATACTAAGTTTTATTTTGCTATCTAAGCACGCTAAAAGGAATATTTTTGTAAGTTGAAAATCCGAAAAACCTTTCGATTTTAAACGTTGTAGATGTTCTTTAGGAATTTGTTTAAAAACACTATATACATCAGTTGCCGTGAAATTATCTTTAATTTCTTTTTGCTTAAAGAAACTAAATAATTCAGTTTCCAAATTCACAAGATATAAAATATGTGACAAAAACCAATAATCTATTTTTGTTTTATCGTACACGTATTCTAAAGATTTACCTCTTTTAAAAATTTCATAAACAGCAAAAACTCTTAAATTTGTTGGTGAAAAAAGTTCCTTTTCAAGATCATTATCCGAAGCATTGCTAAAAATATTTGCAGTTATCCCATCTTCGTTTTCGTTAACCATTCTCAATGCTTTCTGCATAACTTCGCAGAAATTTCTTCCTATTGCCATAACTTCGCCTACGGATTTCATCTGTGTGCCAAGATTTTTTGAGACTCCGTTGAACTTATTTAGGTCCCAGCGTGGAACTTTCAAAGTAACATAATCAAGAGATGGTTCGTAAAACGCTGAAGTGGTTCCTGTAACAGGGTTTTTAAGCTCAAGCAAATCGAAACCTATAACTATTTTTGCGGCTATATAAGCAATAGGATAACCTGTGGCCTTACTTGCCAAAGCACTTGAGCGGGATAATCTTGCATTAATTTCAATTACGTAGAAACCGTACTCTTTGGGATTTAAAGCATACTGTACATTACATTCACCGACGATACCTACATTTTGCGCAATCTTAATTGCGGTATCTCTTAACATATTATTTTCGGTATTGTTGATAGTCTGGCAAGGCGCAATAACTATGGAATCGCCTGTATGGATTCCCATAGGATCAAAATTTTCCATGTTGCATATAGTTATTGTATTTCCTGTCTTATCGCGCATTACCTCATATTCTATTTCTTTCCAACCGTGAAGGGATTTTTCAATTAATACCTGAGGAGAAGTCATAAGGGCAGCTTGTGTAAGTTTCCTCAATTCTGCTGAAGTTTTTGCAAGACCCGAACCAAGACCGCCAAGAGCAAAAGCAGATCTAGTTATAACAGGATAACCTATTTTTTCCGCAGTTTCTAAAGCTTCTTCCGTTGCGGAAACAGCGTGACTTTTTGCTATTGGAACATTTATTGATTTCATCTTTTGCGCAAACATTTCTCTATCTTCGGACAATTCAAGAGCATCAACTTGAGTTCCTAAAACTTTAACGTTATATTTCTTTAAAACTCCACTTTTTTCTAACGATATAACACAGTTCAAAGAAGTTTGACCGCCAAAGCTTGAAATGATTGCCGCAGGTTTTTCGATTTTAATAATCTTTTCAACCCAAAAAGGAGTTATTGGATACAAATACACTTTTTTATTCAACCCTTTGTTGGTCTGTACTGAAGCAATATTAGGATTGATAATTACAACCTCAAGACCTTCTTCTTCTAAAGCTTTCACAGCCTGAGAGCCTGAATAATCAAATTCGCCAGCTTGCCCTATAGACAAGGCTCCCGAACCTAAAAGAATTACCTTCTGTTTTTTACCGTTCTTGGGTAATAAAAAACTTAAAATTGGCATGTTTTTTCTCTTTACACATTTAATTTAATTTGTCGCAGTTCTATTATCGTCCTCATTTTATCAAATTTAAGAAAACTAACATCATAATCTTCAATAATACTGCATAAATTTTCTAATTTTTCATACTCGTTTTATCATGGTATCAAATTCTTAACGAAAAAATTATTGAAAATTGAAATTAGTAACAAATACAAAAACAATGGCACCTTTACGATCTTTCAAAACACACAAACACCCCGCTTCCGCCCCAAAAAAAACGAGATCTTTTTATTTATATTATTTATCTCAACCATACTCTTAAACATTAAAATATTCTATCAATAGACCTCCCACACAACTTAAGTATTAAATTCTAGAATTACAAATACTCACAACCCAAGTTAAATCGCAGTCCAAAAGGTCTTTTATAATTACTATATCTGTCTTTAGAGACTATTTTGAACCTTTTAACAAATACTTTGACATTTTCCACTACAATCCTAAACCCATCCCATCTGACCTAACTGCTTTCTTTTTCTGTTTCATAGTACTTCTATTGTACTTTTATATGTTAATTGTGCAAGAGGTTTAATATATCATTTAAAACTTCTTTTTGTTCTCTATGCCGTAGTTTCGAGAATATGATGGGCTTGACAAAAAAATCATCTCTTTTATACCATCTTTTTAACAAAAACTTATCTTCTTTTTTTGTTGTAACGCAACTTAAAGTGATTTGATTATGACAAATCACTTAAAAAGTCTTTGTATAAAAACTTCCTAATAATTTCCACTTTTCCGTTGAGTCTTTTAACAACAATTGAGGGCATTTCAAGGCCATTAAACCAATTTTTCTTAACCATTGTATATCCTGCAACATCAACGAAACGTACAACAGAGCCAACTTTAAGCTTATTCGAAAGCTTATATTCGCCAAAAATATCGCCTGCAAGACAAGACCTTCCGGCAACTATATAGCTGTTTTTTCCTGCTTTAGCATTAATTTTTGCAGATAGTCTGTATGTAAGAATATCAAGCATATGCGACTCAATAGAAGCATCAATTATTGCAATATCTTTTATATTTTTTACAACATCTAAAACTGTTGTGACAAGTTCGCAACTATTTGTAATTGCCGCCTCGCCAGGTTCTAAGTAAACTTGAACATTATACTTTTTGCTAAAACTTTTTAATTTGTCGCAAAATTTATCCAGGGGATAGCCGTTCTTTGTAAAATATATTCCACCACCAAGGCTAATCCATTCAACCTTATTTAAAACTTTTTTGTATTTTACCGCTATTTCGTCAAGCATACTGCTAAAAATTTCAAAATCATCATTTTCACAGTTATAATGAAACATTACACCGTTTATTTTATTTAAAACTGACTCTAGTTTTTTTTCAGAAGTTACCCCTAGTCTTGAATATTTTCTTGCAGGATCGGCCAAGTCAAAGTGAGAATAACTAATGCCGGGGTTTATCCTAAGGCCAACTTCAATATGCTTTACTTCATCATAAAATCTTTCAAGCTGTGACACGGAATTAAATATAACTTTATTTGCAATATTTTTAAGAGCTTTAATATCTTTGGCTGAATAGGCTACGCTAAACGCATGTGTTTCTTTTCCAAACTTTTCATAACCAAGTTTTGCCTCGTATAAAGAACTACTTGTTGTGCCGTCCATATATTTGCTCATTAAATCAAATACAAACCATGTGGAAAAGCACTTCAATGCTAGTACTGACTTGGCTCCACTGCGCTCCCTTACGCATTCGATATTTTTAAGATTCTTTAATAATTTTTTTTCATCGATTAGATAATATGGAGTTCCTATTTTGCAATTCATTCTACGCTCTATTACAAATATTTTCTCTTTGTTGTTATAGCCAACTAACTTTATTTAAGTTTATAGTATTTATCCATTTACAAAACAATCTCTCATCCGAAGCGACCGGTTACATAATCATCCGTTTCTTTCTTCGATGGATTTGTAAATATTTTTTCGGTCTTGTCAAATTCTACAAGTTGCCCTAGAAGCATAAAAGCAGTATCGTGCGACACTCTTGCAGCTTGCTGCATATTGTGAGTTACTATCACAATTGTATATTTATCTTTCAATTTGATCATCAGTTCTTCAATTCTTCTTGTGGCAATGGGATCAAGAGAAGAACAAGGCTCATCAAGAAGAATAATTTGCGGGGTAACAGCAATAACTCTTGCAATACAAAGTCTCTGTTGTTGTTCTAAAGTTAAAGACAAAGCTGATTTACGAAGTTTGTCTTTAATATCGTTCCATAATAAAACGTCTTTTAAACTTTTTTCAACTGTTTCATCAACAACGCTCTTGCGTGATGCTATCCTGTTAACCTTTAAACCAAAAGCGACATTTTCATAAATTGAAATAGGAAAAGGATTTGGTCTTTGAAAAACAATCCCAACATTTCTTCTTAAAAGATTTACATCGACACCTTCATCGTAAGTATTGCTACCTGCAATATTTATTTCGCCTGTTGTGTGAATACCTTCGATAATATCATTAATTCTATTTATAGATTTCAAAAGAGTGGACTTACCGCAGCCTGACGGTCCTACTACAGCCGTAACTCTCTTCTCTTCAATATTAATGTTAATATTTTTGAGCGCATGAAAATCAGCATAATACAAATTAAAGTTCTTTATTTCTATTTTCGCCATTAACCAAATCGCCCTGTTATATAATCTTCTGTTTCCTTTTTTTGTGGCGTAACAAACAATTTATCTGTTTTATCAATTTCCACAAGTTTGCCCATAAGAAAAAATGCCGTTCTGTCACCAACACGCGATGCTTGTTTTACATTATTTGTAACAAGTATTATTGTGTATTTCTGCTTTAGCTCAATCATAGACTCTTCAACTTTCGCAGTAGATATAGGATCTAAACCAGAACAAGGCTCGTCAAACAAGATAACTTCAGGATTAATCGCAAGAATCCTTGCTATACAAAGTCTTTGCTGTTGCCCTCCCGACATTTTCATAGCTGATGTATTTAACCGATCTTTAATCTCATTCCACAAGGAGGCGCCTTTTAAGGCCTGTTCAACTATAACATCTTGATCAGATTTTCTCGTAACAAGTCCTAGATGCTTCGGAGCATATACAATATTTTCATATATACTCATTGGGAGAGGTATTGGCATGGCAAAAAGCATACCTACGCGTTTCCTCAAATTTTCCATATTCATGTCAAAAATATTTTTGCCATCAAGATAAACTTCGCCTTTACGAGAATATGTTATGTCTAAATCATTCATTCTGTTCAAGGTTCTTAAGAATGTAGTTTTACCGCTGTTTGCAGGACCTATAATGCTTAAAATTTCGTTTTGGACAACATTGATGTACGGTACTTCCAAAACACATTTCTTATTATAGTAACAACTTAAATTTTCTACCTTTATCTTATCTACCATTTTCTACGTTTCCTGAAATATATTCTAGCAACAATAGCAATACAGCTCATCGTTAAAACAATCATCAAAAGAACAAGCGCTGTACCATATACTACATTCTCTGGCATATTTGGAATCTGTGTTGATATGATATACAAATGGTATGGAAGAGCCATTACCTGATCAAGTATTGAGTGAGGTAAATGAGGAACATAAAAAGCCGCAGCGGTAAGCAATATCGGAGCAGTTTCCCCTGATATTCTTGCTATACTTAGTATTGCTCCAGTTAAAATACCTGGAAGAGCGTTCGGAAGAACTATATGTCTTATGGTCTGCCAACGACTTACGCCTAAAGATAAACTTGCCTCTCTAAAAGAATAGGGCACGCTGTTTAACGCTTCTCGTGACGTGGTTATAATAACAGGAAGTTCCATTATAGATAGAGTTAAAGCCCCAGCAATAATGGAGACCCCTAATTTTAAAAGCGTAACAAAAATACCTAGTCCAAACAATCCATAAACAACTGAGGGAACTCCGGCTAAATTCACGATGGCAAGTTTAATTATTCTTGTAAGCAGATTATTTTTTGCATATTCATTTAAATAAATTGCTGCGCAAACACCAATAGGAAGAGTTATTGCAACGGCGCATGAAACTATTGAAAGAGTTCCCAATATTGCGGGAAGAATTCCGCCTTTGCGCATGCCACTTTTAGGCATAGAGGTTAAAAATTCCCAACTTATTGCGGAAGCTCCATTTTTTATAATTATAAACATAATCACAAGGACTGGCACAATGGCCAAACTGGCCGCAACACAAAGAAGCAAATATGAAAGCTTTTGTGATAATTTAGGGTTAAATTTTATCATGAATTTTTATTTTTTCCTAAAAATATATCTGCTATAAAATTTACAAAAAACGTTATCACAAAAAGTACAAGTCCTATGGCAAACAAAGATTTGTAATGCATACCACCCCTTACAGCCTCACCCATTTCAGCTGCTATCGTCGCAGTCATAGTCCTTACGGGATCAAAAATTGAGCGAGGGATATGAGCGGCATTTCCCGTTATCATCATAACAGCCATAGTCTCGCCGATTACCCTGCTTATACCAAGCATTATAGCGGCCACTATACCTGGCATTGCCGCCCTTAATACTATTCTTCTTATAGTCTGCCACTGAGTAGCTCCCAAAGCAAGAGCTCCTTCCTTATATTGCCGAGGAACTAAACGAATCGCATCTTCCGATATTGTAACTATTGTTGGTATAGCCATAAACGCAAGCATTATTGATCCTGAAATCGCTGTAAGACCCGTAGGCAGTTTAAAAATATTTTTTACAATAGGGACAACTGTAGTTAGTCCTACAAATCCAATAACTATGCTTGGAATCGCAGCCATAAGTTCAACTAGAGATTTTAAAATATCACGCACGCCCTTCGGTACGATTTCTGAAATAAAAATGGCAGACATAATGCCGATAGGCACTGCTATAAAGCATGCCCCGACGGTTACTAAAATAGAGCCAAAAATTAAAGGAAGAATACCAAACGATGACGGTTCCGAAGCGGGATACCATAAATGTCCTGTAACAAATTTTAAAATGCCGAAATCTCTAAAAAAGACAAAACCTTCTTTTAATAAAGATCCGAAGATTAAAACCACAAAGACAATGGATAATATACCACATACAAAAATTATTGCCTCAATTAGACTATCAAAAGCTTTTTGCATTTTATATTCCTTACGACAGCATCAAACGTTGTACTATTTTTGCTTATCAATTCTTACTCGTCCTGTTTATTTGGTTTGTCCAAAAACCAAAGAGCCATACTTCATGAGCTCACAAATACCCAAAATAATAGAAAACAAACTAACCAGACCCTCCTCATTAGCAGACAATAAGCTAAGCTATTTTTGTTAATATTAGTAGTGTAGTATATCCAATAGCTAAATGTCTAAGGCGTTTGTTATAAAATACACGGCAAACGCAACATCCTTAACGTCTCTGCAAAACTCACAGGGACAATATTACTTACGCTCCACTACTTCAAATAAACCTCCGCACAGCAAGACGCGCGGTATCAGCAGCAGAAATTGAAGAGCTGTAATTGTTCTTGCTCAAACTCTATGTTCGTAGCGTTATTTTAATTTCTTTTGTTATTTGAATTAGGCTATTACAAC
>BNVT01000042.1 GCA_025998295.1 Endomicrobiia bacterium | reverse complement strand
CAAAACCTTTAAAAAAGGAAATTTGTACAGATGATGAATATAACACCGGGGTATACATGACTTGGGCTATAGATGAAAAATATTCTCTAAAACTGAAAGCAGCCTCAAAAGTATTTGAGAAATATATCAGTATTATTTTTGATGAGCCTGAAAAGTATTGCAGTGAAGTTTATCTCAACCCTTTTTTTGATGAACTTTCCATGGACGTAAATCTTTCATGCAATCCTAAAAGAGCTGAAGAACGCATATCTGCAATTTTTAAAGATATCCAAAACATAGCAGAAGGAAATATTGACGCAGAAATTCTTGCAAAGGCTAAAGGAGCTATGCAAAAATTACATAAAAAAATAAAGGATTATTCGCATGACTATGTATATGTCGATAGTTACGCTTGTTCAGCTGTTTTGCATAATAGCCCGTTAAGCGAATTTGATAATTTTCCTTTTGCTTGCCAGGTAATATCCAAACAAGATTTAAAAGATATTGCGGTGCGACTGTTAAAAGGTAAGTATTATCAGCTGATTTCACATCCTAAAAAACATAAAACTACAAAGTAACTTATGCAAATACTACTAAAAAACTAAGTCAAAGTATCACAAAACAGTATAACAAATATAACCCGAAGGTTTAAAATAAAAAGAGCGGCAAGCATCATAACAAATGAGCTTGCCACTCTTTTTGTTAAAAATTGCTATCCTAATCTAAATCTGTATGCGCTTAAAAACAATTCAGAGTTTTAATTGTTAACAATAAACATATACGTCAAACGCATGAAAAGAATCTTTCAAACAGAGTGTTGTTTGGTACAACCACTAACACCCAAAAATCAAAAAAGCTTTCATGCGTTTGTCGCAGGAGACATATTATTTATTGAATTGTGCACCACGACCCCGACTTTTGCTCGGACTCGGATGAACCTCTGGGGCTGCTTGAACCTACGGGGCTGTCTAAACCTTCATCATCGCTATCATCTGGAGCAGGAGAAGGCGAACGGTGATTTCGAATAGTAATGCTGCTTCCAACTCCTTTTTTCGCGTCAGCGAGAATTGCATTTTTTATCGCATCCTCATCCTTTCTGTCAGGTACCAGTACGCAACCTGTCGAGTCGCCTGGCACACTCCCCTAGTGGAAACGTATGCCGTCACGGTCAGGAACATCCTTTATAAGCGGCATAGGTCTTCCGAATTTTTTGCTATCAGTAACTTCCATGTTGTATGTCCCCGCCGGTATTATATAACGAAGAGTTTTCTCCTTATTTCTAAAATCATTGTTCTCTAAAGTGTCGCAATTATGACCTCCTGTAAGCTTTCCTTTGACAGCGTCACCTTCTGGCTTCTCACGTACTATCTCGAATGTCTGAGCAACAGCTAATGGTTGATTTGTTGCCTGAGCAATAGCTGGTGCAAAAATACTTAAAGCAAAGAAACTACAAAATACTAACAATGACCTTTTCATTTAAATCTTCTTGTACATCGTTTATTTTACTTTATGCTTAAAGCATAAAGCTTCTACTGTACAATCATCCTACGTGCTACTTCCTCCTTTGTCATTAAAATTCTACCTTCTAGACAACTTCGCAACTTTGGTCTTCTTTGTGGCATTTCCTTCTTTATCATTGAAATCTGTCATTTCTAGACAACTTCAGTCTTTTTTAAAGAATTAAAAAACCATCTGCACTACCAATACTTCTTCTCTTTTTTAGCCTTATCCTTGAGAATTGACTCTTTAATCTTATCCTTATCACTTCTGTCAGGTACCAGTACGCAACCTTCCGACTGCTTCGACACATTCCCCATATGGAAATGTATGCCGCTTCTTTCGTAGGTCTCCGTTGGTGCATTTGTTGCCTGAGCAACACCCACTGGCGCATTTGTTGCCTGAGCAATAGCTGGTACAAAAATACTTAAAGCAAAGAAACTACAAAAAACTAACAATGACTTCTTCATTTAGATCTCCTTTTTTACATCGTTTATTTTACTTTATGCTTTAAGCATAAAGTTGCTACTGTGCAATCATCCTATGTGTTATTTCCTCCTTTATCATTAAAATCTGCCATTTCTAGACAACTTCACAACTCCGGTCTTCTTTTTTGGCATTTCCTCCTTTGTCATTAAAATCTACCCTCTAGACAACTTCAGTCTTTTTTAAAGAATTAAAAAACCATCTGCACTGCTAATACTTCTTTATTGCAGTAATACTAGCGTTACTGCAATATCACCTTTGTTGTAATACATAATACTTGTGAAATCTTTGAACTGAGGATTGCAATAGGTATTACATGTGCGAAGTCTATTCAAAAACAATTTGATATTCTTCTCGAGATACTTCCGCGTTTGCTTTAATCTCAAATTTCGCGTTAAATAATTCTTCAAGTCTTGATTTTCTTTTCTTAAAATATTCAACGACATCAGGATCTAATTTTATTTTTATTTTTCCATGATGACCTTTAACATTAAGCTGGGCTATTTCATCGCAAACATTAATAAAAATAGACTCTTTTGAAAGAACAAGTCCTAATCCGCGACAAACAGGACATGTGTCTCCAAGAAGAGCAAATAAAGACTCTCTTTTTCTCTGTCTTGTCATTTCTATAAGTCCAAGTCTTGTTATGGGTAATATTTTTATTTTTGCTTTATCGCCTTTTGTAGCTTGGTAAAGTTTTTCTAAAACTTTTTGCCTGTTTGCAGCTTTTTGCATATCTATGAAATCAATAACAATTATGCCCCCAATATTTCTTAGCCTTAACTGTCTTGCAACTTCTTCAGCGGCTTCAAGATTTGTAAAAACGGCAGTACCTTCCTGCGAAGAGTTCGCTGTAAATTTTCCGCTGTTAACATCTATCGCACAAAGAGACTCTGCTTCTTGTATTATAAGATATCCGCCTGATTGAAGCATTGCCTTGTTGGAACGCAGTCTTTTTATTTCTTCTTCAATACCGTATGCTTTAAATATGGGTATTTTGCCTTTATAAAGAGCAATCATGTCAAGAAATTCAGGAGATATTATTTTCACAAATTCTGTAACATCCTTAAACTCTTTTTGCGAGTCTATATGCATAAGAACAACATCATCTGTAAAATAATCTCTTACTGTCTGAAAGACTATGCCTAAATCTTTATGTATAAGACTCATTGGTTTTGCATCGTTAAACCTTTCTTTTATAGATGCCCAAAGTCTTATTAAATATTTTACTTCATTTTTAATCTCAGCTTCAGTGGCTTCTTCGGCCTCTGTTCTTACTATGATACCACCCGGGATATCTTTTTTAACTTTCGTAATGATACTCTTCAATCTGTCATATTCCTGACGGTTCCCAATATTTTTTGATATTCCGATATTATTACTGAAAGGCATATATACTAGAAGTCTACCTGGAAGAGAAATATCCGTAGTTGCTTTAGGACCTTTTGTCCTTATAGGTTCTTTATAAACCTGAAGCATAATCTCTTGTCCTACTTTAACCATATTCTCAATATTTTTTTCATCATGCGACGATATTATGTCATCAACGCCAAGATACGCGTCTTTACCAAGCCCTATATCTACAAATGCAGATCCAAGAGCAAGAACGATATTTTTTACAGTTCCTTTATAAATATTATTCAATATTTTTTCAGATTCTCTTCTTTCAATAAACAAATCAAAAAGCTTGCCATCTTCGAGTACAGCAATTTTTGTTTCTTCAAGAGTTCTATTAACTACTATTTCTTTTTTCATATTTTTTTAACCATTCTCTACATATATTTAGGGTTTGTATATTTGTCCACTTTTTGTCTCAACATATAACTCCGTTCTTTCCACATTGTATATTCTTGCAAAATTTTCTTGATTTTCTAACATCTTTTGTAAAATCAGTTCAGGCTTTAATGTTTTACCGCTTCCAAAACGAAGTTGTAATTTCAGTACACCCGCTTCACTTCGAAAAAATCTTATTAAAGGTTTAGCATCAATTTCAACGCTCTTACCCTTTTTCGTTTTTTTAATTAAAATTTTATCTTGAGATAAAAACTTGTCGATTTCTTCCATTGAAATGCCTGTGTTACTAATTTTATATTCAGCTACATTTGACAAAATGTCTATAGCGGGAAAGGCTAAAGGTACCTTTTTTAAATCTAACAATTTAAATCCATTTGGGAGCACGTTTGAAATTTCCATTTTGACATTTTCCGCGCTAACTTTTTGCGTAAAATACAATTCCATATATTCGCACAAGCTTTCATATCCCACAGAAAGAGGCGATCCGTAAGACGACTTAACTTGAGGACTAAACCCTGCTGTAAATGCCACAGGAAGATTAGAACGCCTGGCCGCTCTTCTAAAAACTTCTATTTGTTCTAAATGAGACACAAACCTGACTGCTCCTTTTTTAGAAAAACGAAGTCTAAACCTAATTGCAGGCGGCAATACTGAAATTTTAGGTTCTACATAATTTACAGGTAAAGAACAGTTAGATTTATCAAGCTGCTTGGACACAATATCTGCAGTTTCATTTATACCCTTTACATAATCGGCATATAAATCTCCTTTTGAAACGCCGAAATGCAAATGCTCCCATGGCAAAATTTCATCATAACTTCTGTCTCTGTAAACATAAAAACCTAAATTTATATTACATTCCGCAAGAGATTCGTCCCATATATTGTTGCCAAATTTGTCAGCCCATTGGTCAAATCTCGCTCCTTTCTGCCATGCTTTATAAATTACAGCTGAAAGACGCCTGTCACCTTTTGCAATTAAGGCTTCTATGACACTTGCCTTGTAATTATGAGCTTTTACGGTCGCCGGAAGCAATCTATTTAAAATGTCTATTTTCCGTTTTATTTCATCGGTATCTGCCATTGCCAACCACTGAAAAGCCGTCTGGGCTTTTGGCACAAAAGGCGACACTGTAATATTAAAACTTAATCCTTTGGCTGCTTTTCTGACAAGCTTAACAAGACGTTCTATCCCAGTTATATCTTCATCAGTTTCTGTCGGAAACCCTATCATAAAATAAAGTTTTATGGTTTTCCAGCCTAGTGAATTTGCAATAAGCAATGTTTCAACTATTTGTTTTTCAGAAAGGTATTTGCCTATTACATTGCGTAATCTGTCTGAACCGGCTTCAGGGGCAAAAGTAAGCGTAGGTCTTTTGCTTCTGTTGATGTATTGAACTATTTTAAGAGAACGCTCGTTACACCTTAAAGAAGGAAGCGAAATATTCAGATTAGATTTCCCGTACAAATTATTTGTCTCGATTAACAACTTATCCAATTGCTTGTAATCGCTACACGAAAGGGATAAAAAAGCAATCTCTTCAAACCCCGTAGACTTTATCCCTTTTTTTACAAGATCTAGCAATTTCTCAAGAGGTCTTTGTCTCCATGGATGATAATATTTTGATGCCTGACAAAAACGGCATTGCCCAGGACATCCTCTTGCAACTTCAATATTTAACCTGTTATGTACGGTTTCAACAAAAGGGATTATTTTTCTTTCAGGGAAATACGCTGTTTCGAGACTTAAAAGCCTCTTATTTACAACAGGTTTTACATCTTCTAATACAGGCGTTACAGATTTTATCGTATTATCATCATTATATTCAACATTATAAAAAGACGGAACATAGACACCGTCAATTTTTGATAATCTTTTTAACGTTTCCGCTTTTGAAAAACCGGCTTTTTTAGATTCTCTACATGTTTTTATTATGTCTTCTATAGCTTCTTCCCCATCACCCAAAACAAATAAATCAAAAAAATCACAAAAAGGTTCCGGATTAGTTAATGCGGGACCGCCAGCAATTACCAAAGGTTCATCTTCTTTCCTAACTTTTGCAAATACAGAAATATATGATAAGTCAAGAATATTGATAATATTTGTAGCAACAAGCTCGCATTGAATTGTAAAACCTAAAATATCAAAACTTTTCAAACCGCTGTGAGATTCCAAAGAGAATAGACTAAGCTTATTTTTTTTTAAAAGCTCTTCTAAATCACTATCAGGGGCGAATGCTCTCTCACAGCGGGCAAGTTTCTTTTCGTTAATCAAGTGATAAAGAATTTCAAGTCCTAAATTCGAAGCTCCAATTTCATAAATATCCGGGAAACATAAGACTACTGAAAAATCAGCCGACATATCTGCCGGGTGCGCGTTTAACTCGTTGTTTATGTATCTTGCAGGTTTTTGTACAAAATTTAATACTTCGTCAATTCTAGATAGTTTTTTCATAATTTACAATGTTATGAGCAAATCCCATGGAGTTGCACCGCAATTAAATTATAATCCATACACAAGGAACGCAGTACTTTGAACTTTTTGCTAAGCAAATATGGAGCCAATAGAGCACAAATGAGCAAGGGCTTTGTGAGGCAAAAATTCAAAAGACAAAGCTATAACACACGAAGAATTTTGAACTTAGACCTTGCGGATTTGTAACACGTACTTATACTAAATTGTGTGCGTCTTTTCAACTTGCTGTGAAATCTCGTAACATATTGGACTTTTGTCAAACAAAGATAAACGAATTAAAATAACAACGGGATTATAATAAAATGACATGCTGTGGTTTTGCCATATCTTTGCTGTAAACCTAATTATAACGCGACAAAAAAAGTTCAGTATGTGTTTGATATTTTACACTAAAGTGTTTTACAGTGATTTTTTTATACGGGTTTGTTTTGTAGGTAACTGCGTTGACTTGTGTTGGTTGCTTCATCTTTTTTCCTAGCAATATCAAAAGAAAAATATAAAACAAAAAATTGTTTTTCAACATAAAATGATATATTTACTGTGATAGTAAATGAAGCAGGTGTTGACTGATGAAGTATGGAGCAAATCAGGTAAAACGCATGAAAAAATCTCTCAGGCAGCTGATTTTAAGTTTAAGCAAATTTCATAGACTGCAATCTGGCAGTGCCCTGAGACAATCAAAAATTAAAAAAGCTTTTATGCGTTTGTCACGTGGAGCAAATGACATTTTTTTAAGAGAAAGCGACAAATGAACCTCCGCACAGCAAGACGCGCGGTATCAGCAGCAGAAATTGAAGAGCTGTAATTATTCTTGCTCAAGCTCTATTTTGTACCATTCCTCAATTTCTTTTGTTATTTGTAGGCTATTACAACGCTCTAAATTCAATATAGCTTTTCTATACTTTATGGGCGTTACAAAATGATAGTGCACATACTGTCCATCTTTTGAGCGTTTCCATAGCCTAATTGTACTACTTTAAGCGGTTCCCCCGCAACAAGCTGCAGGGCAATAGTTTAACAATTAAGCAAAAATATAATGAGGATTGTTGAGAAAATAAGTAAATGAATTATAAACTCTGGTTCTGGGTTGTAAATACTGTTTCAACTGCTTTAAGGCTACTTTTAGTAGGAAAAATCGGTCTTACTGTAGATGGGGTATATGTTAAATTTCTAGATATGTCGTATTTCGATCACCCCTCATTCATAGCATGTTTAATTAAAACATCGACTCTAATTTTTGGAAACAACGAATTCGCAGTCAAATTCCCAACTGTTTTAATTTTCTTTTTTGCAAGCTGGGTTTTATTTATATGTGCTAAAAAACTCTACAATGAAAAAACTGCGTTTGCAACCGTTTTATTATTAAATGTTTTGCCTGCTTTCTCGTTCTTGGGATCTGTAATTACCATGTCCAATTCGCTCCCTGTTCTATTTTGGACATTAGCATTACTTATTTTTATATTGATTATAGAAACAAATAATAAAAATTATTGGTATTTGCTTGGTATTATAACAGGGTTTGCAATGCTTTCAAAATATAATGCGGTACTTATACCTTTTTCAATTTTTATGTTTTTAATCCTTTCTCCATATCATAGATTTTGGTTCAAAAAAAAGGAGCCATATTTAGCAATTATTATATCAATATTGATGTTTTTGCCTGTAGTTGTATGGAACATTGAAAATAACCGGGAAACTTTTGGATTTCAGCTTAGCCATGGACTTGGTGGTTCTTTGTCAAAATTCTCATTTACTTTTTTTGGCAAATCCATAGAATCTCAGATTAAATGCATATCTCCTCTATTATTTTTATTTTTTATCGCTGTGGCGTTTCTATGTGTAAAAGAAGCGTATCGAAAGAAAGACCAACCAGCTTTGATTATCGCTTGTTTTTCTTTACCAGTCCTCGTCTTTTTTAATGGAGTGGCTACATTTAACGAAACATTACCACATTGGGCCGCAATTGGTTATTTAGTGTTGTCAATTTATGCAGCCCACCTAACATTAAAATTTTGGCATATAAAACAATTCAGAGCGTATTCCTATGTAGCGTGGGCACTTGCGTTATTTATGATTACTATAGCGCCTTTGAGCGTATTATACAGAGTGCTCCCTATAGAAAAATTTCCTCCTAAAGATCAAATAGAAAAAATGGTGTACAAAATTCCTAAGCTGGAAAGAATTGATGTAAAAAATGATGTTTACAAATGGAAAGAAGTAGGAAATGAAATAAAAAAAATATTAAACTCATATCCGCCAAACGAAAGACCTTTTATTTTCACACATAGAAATTATATTGCAAACAAACTTGTCACCTCCGCTCCCGAATTAATGGTATTTTGTATAAATGGTAAAACTGATTTTTGGCAACATAATTTGAAAAATAAGAACGGCTTATTTATTTGCAATGATTATTTATTTAAAAATCCTAGGCAAGAGTATGGAGATAAAGTTTTTACATCCTATGCGGATACTGAAGAGTTCCCCGTTTACATATCAGAAAGAAAAATTGAAAGCTTTTTCTTTACATTGTGCAAATCGTTTAACCCGTCAAAACTACCTGATCAATACGCATCGAATGCTATCGGCACCAAGAAAGAGTGCTTTCAAGAATTTATAAAATTTGACCATGCAGTTTTTGGATTCATAAATTCAGATCTGAAGTGTAAATTTTTAGATCTTTGCACAGCCCCGATATCCTACTGTGATTCTATAAATTTTAACGTCAGTTTTTTTACGATATTAATAGTTTCTATAGCGATATTATGGAAAAATAAAAAAGATAATTTTTGGAATACCATTGTGCTTTTGGCAATCGTGCTAGCAACGGGAGCTGCTGTAACATATTTCTTAAAATATTATTTTGGAAGATATCGCCCACTAGGCGTATTTAGCGATGGAGATGTAAATACTTTGTTTGAAAAAATACATAGCAACTCTTTTCCTTCAGGTCATACTTCAATCGCAGTTTCGGTATGCGCATTTATGTTTATGACAGTAAAGAAATACTGGTATTGGTATATATTCTTTGCCTTGTTTTCAGGTTTTTACAGAATATACGCAGGAAGTCACTTCCCGTTCGATGTTTTATGTGGAGCTTTGATAGGAATCCTTTCCGCTTATTTAATAGTAAGTTTATCTAAACACTACAAGGTTTCGCCATAGAAGAATTGTTTATTGGAGTACCCCGTCCCATGACAAACGCATGAAAAGTAATAGACCTCCTACATAATTAACATACAAAAGTACAATAGAAGTACTATGAAACAAAAAAGAAAGCAGTTAGGTCATATGTGTAATGGATTTAGTATTAATGGGAGTAAAGAAAGCATTTGATAAAAGA
>BNVT01000041.1 GCA_025998295.1 Endomicrobiia bacterium | reverse complement strand
CAAACGTCCCTTTCTTTACTCCCATTAATCGCCTAAACCCATTCCATCTGACCCGCATGCTTTCTTTTTCTGTTTCATAGTACTTCTATTGTACTTTTATATATTAGTTATGCAAGAGGTCTAATGTATAAAAATACGTAACAACATATGGGAGTATTGTTTATTATCAAACAAGAAACTACTCACTGGCGAACTAGAGTATTTCCCATAAACCTCTTTATATATATCAATATCTTCATCTTTTTCATATTCACGTCTTGCGTGGTCAAGCATTACAAAATGTAAATGTTCTGATATTTTCTCTATGAGATCAGATGTTACTTTTTTTAAACCATGCTCCTCAAACCATACTTCATTGTTTTTTCTACCGTCAAGAAATATTATATGTATGTCTATACTTTCATCTTTTCTATCGATATTTTTGCCTATATGAGTTTCTACATAATCTTTTCCTCCAAATTCTGTAATGTATGTATACCAAAGTTTATTTAAATTAATAAATACCTTTAGTTTTGGCTTTTTATGCGTCATGGCTTACCTTCGCTTTTTATTTCCTTGTTTTTGCTCTAACGCAAACATTTCATTTTTTTACTCTCCACGTTAAAAGTCCATATCCCATTTGTCCAGTCTATAAAATCTTTCTTTGTTATATCTGAAATTTTACTACCATAAATTTTTTCCAGTCTTTTTTATACAAGACAAGTATTAACTCAAGCAGCTGCTATTACATAGGGGGCAGAAGCGGACATAAAAGACCCCCACGCTGTGCGTCTTGATATATTGCCATCATTGTATACAATAGTTGAATGATACTTCCAACCTACTTTTTGCGCTAAGTGTTGTTATATCTGCCTCTGACGCTTTTTTTGCCAGATTTTAAGTTTTTGTTAAGAGGAATATTTAATATCATACGACCGGTGTCTCTTGTCTAGTAGTAACAATTTGCTAACCATCTTCTAGTAAATATTAAACAGTCCTCATAACTTAAAACGTCGTCATTTGAATTATATTCAATTCCAACATTATAAGGGGGGGGAGATGTAATAATTAAATCACAAAATTCTTTTTTGAAACTAGATATATTAATAACACTTCCAATGTAGAGACAAGCATTATTAAATGTAAAAAACGGCTCTAATTCTTTTTCTTTTTTCATTTTCTTGTTTCTTTTATTTTTAACCACATTTTGAGAATTATTTACAAGGCCTACACTATTGTACCTTTTATATAATACTCAAGGACTTGGTTTGCTATTTCATTTATGCTCAAATCCTTGTTTTTGCTTTGTGCTTTTAATCTAGCATAAGTGCTGGGCTTAACTAGTAAGCTTAAGTGCTTTGTTTTTGTTTCTACCATTGCTTTCTTTTCTATCGTAAGTTCCTCTTTGTGCTTTTTTACTTCTTGATTCTTTTCTATTACAAGCTCTTCATTGTTTTCTACTTCCTTTTTATCATTGTGTGTCTTTGAGCTTATAAACTGTGCAGCGGCTGCTTGTTTAAAGTCTTTCATTTGTTACCCCCTTGGTATTGATATGTATTCCTTTACAAACTCTTGATAGTCACGAGCGCCATTACTATTAGGCGCATAAGTGTAAATATCTTGCCTTGTGCTTTGAGCCTCTTTTATTGTTATGTTTTCTCTAATTGTTGCCTTGTACAATTTAGTCTTTAGGTTACTTGCGATTTTGCCTAAAGTCTCTGCAATATCACGGCTGATGAGCGTTCGCTCGTTGTATCTAGTAAGCAATATCCCTCCTATCTTTAATGCATTATTACAGTACTGCTTTACAGTGTTTATCGTTTCGTTTACCTGCGATATCCCCTGTAATGAGAAGATATCTGCTTGTGTAGCAATTATTGCGGTATAAGCTAGCGTTAAAGCGTTTATTACAAGTATTCCAAGTGATGGAGGAGTGTCTATGATAATATAATCATATTTGCTTATTACGTCCTCTAACGCCTCTTTTAGTCTATATTCTTTGCCTGTAGCTGTTATGATGCTGTCTGCCCCAGCTTGCATTGGTGTAGACGCTATTAAATCTGCCCTTTGACAATGTTGCAAAACATCATTTATTTTTGCTTTACGCATTAATAAATCCAAAACAGAACCTTTTTGCATGTCTGCATTAAGCATATAGCTTAAATTGCCCTGTCCATCTAAATCAATAAAAAGTACTTTAAATCCTTTGTTAGCAAGCCCTATTCCTAGGGCATGTGCTGTTGTGCTTTTGCCAACACCGCCCTTTTGATTTACTACTGCTATTATGTCTTGTGGCATACAATCCTTTGTTTTGTAATATAGCATATAATGTAACATATTTTATAATATGATATATAATGTATAATATAACTGTAAGTTATATCATGTGTTGTATATACTAACTAAATATCGCATGCGTATCAATGCCTCGCATTTGTTGTTTGCTCTGTCTATATTATGTGCATATATTTGGGTTGTGGTTATACTCATATGTCTTGCAAATTGCTGCACTTCTTGTAGATTTTCCATTTAACAGCACAAGCATAATAGCCCGAGTCTCAAACCGTGCACACTTAGTTTATCGCTGTTTAATCATGTGTCAAAAAACTTCTCTTGACTACCCTGCCTACACTTTGAGCGTTGTCATTATTTGCCCTCTGTCAGGGTTACTACGCTTGCAAATAAAGGCTGTTTGCTATCCGGCTTATACAATAGCATGAAGAACATATACTTGTTAAAATCTTACAAAAATTTTAAAATATCCTACCTAGCTTATAATCCACTTATATTTTGTTTCGAATTAGATTCTTTTGAAGATACAAAACAAAGAAAGTCTGTCGAGTACGTCGTAGAGAACAGAATGATGTCCTAGTGTTGATAAAATAGATGTAAAGGGGGGAATTAAGTGCAAATTAAAAAATTAAAACAAGTCTTTTGTTGTGTATTTCTTTTAGGTATTTTTGCATCTACTATAACTCATGCAATGTGTCCATTACCATGGTGGATGAAAGAGAGAGATGAAAGAAATGAACACATGACCGAAGAAGAAAAAATGTCTAAACTTGAATATCAGCTTTATAACTTAAAAAACCGGTATTGGAAGCTTTGGATAAGGGATCCTCTAGAAGCATCTCGTTTAGATTATAAACTCTGTGGTCTGGAGAGTGGTATTGAATCTCTCAAGGACGAATGGAATGAAGGACTATATCGCATTATTAGCAAGTATAGATAAAGCAACTCTTTTCCACGTTATTTAGTTTTATATGCTAGATATGAATATCAAACTAACAACTGAAAATATACGGAGTACAAGAAAGTAATGGCCAGTCCTTATGTACAATTTTAAAATCTAATTTAAGTAGAAGATTTACTAAAAAATAATGCTACACAAATTGCCGGGCATTAAAAGCTTGTCGTTGTTTTAATACATTTGTCTTTGTTTGACAAAAGCCAAGTCCAAATAAATATTGTTGCGGGATCCTACAAAGACTTGATAGATAAAATTTCAATATGTGCAATCCACTGTCTTTGTTTGTTTGACAAAACTCCAATGCGAGATCCCACAAAGACTTGAAAAATTTAAAGTTAAATTTAATTTGTTAATTTCAGCAAATGAAAATGTGTCGCGGGATTTTACAAAGGTTTGACAAAATAAATTTAATTTATTAATCCGCACAAATGAAAATGTGTCGCGGGATTTTACAAAGGTTTGACAAAATAAATTTAATTTATTAATCCGCACAAATGAAAATGTGTCGTGAGACTTTACAGAAGCTTGCACGAGGTGTTTGATAGTAAATATTATTGTTAAAACATGTAAGCAGATATAATGACCCACATAAGCAAGATACCATAAAAGATCAAAGACCTAAAGGTTAGTAGACCATAGGACGCTAGCTTGAACAAATTAAGAGCGTACAGACCTGGAAGCAGTTTACCAACCAAGTTTATATTACCTTAAGAATAATCAAGAATAAATAATTTTAATATCATAAAAACAAAGAAGAATTACTGCGTATAGCTGTGGTTTTATCCTTAAGAGTTTAATTGTTAGTTTGCAAGGATTTAAAGGTTAGTTTCCAAGAAAAAGATTTTAAGGAAATAAGAAGAAAAGAAGGAAGGAAAGAAAGAAGAAAGGAAAGAACAAAGAAAGTAAGAGAAAAGAGACATAGTTAGAGATAAAAGAGTAGTTACAATGAAAGAGGAGTGCGTGGAGTATAGACCAAGAGAGAGAGTTTATAAATAGGGGTGTATACAGAAAGAAAGAAGAAAGGAAAGAACAAAGAAAGTAAGAGAAAAGAGACATAGTTAGAGACAAAAGAGTAGTTACAATAAAAGGAAATGTAGAGTGTAAAGTATAGACTAAGAAAGATAATTTAAAAAAGGGGTTGTATATAGAAGGTTTAACATACTAGACAAAAAGAAGCAAGGAACAGAAATAGAAAAAACAATAAAACTCATAGGAGAAAGAATAAAATGAAAAATATTAAAGGAGAAGATAGAATGCGTGACATTATAACACTGGTATTAAAGATGAGAATAGAAAAGATAATGAAAAAAGTAATGACATTAATCATAGTGTTTGGTATGGTAATAAGTCCTGCAGTTAATGCTATGGCTACGATTGGTGAAGGTGATGATGGTCAGGGCAACAACAATAGTAAAGATAAAGATAAAGATGGAAAAAGTGTAGGTGATCAGCAAGACAAGAAAAGTGAGGAAAAAGAGAAAGAAAAGGAAAAAGAAAATGTTACTAAGGATAATTCAGCAGATAAACAAATAGAGGGAGAAAGCGAAGTAAGGAAGGAAAAAGAAAATGTAGAAGAAAAAGGAGAGAAGGAGAAAGGACAACCAGCAGTAGCAGATGTGGATGAGGAAACTAAAACTGATAAACAAGAAAGAGACGCAGATGGGAAGCAAACATCAGAAAGAACAAAGGACGTAGATAAGGAAAAAGAAAATGAGAAAGAAGCAGAAAGTGGTAATGGTATATCAGAGTCTTTAGGTCTTTCTCTGACACTGGTGCCATATGCTCAGGATGTAAATGCGCCACCTTCCTCGCCATCTTCTTCCTCTTCATCTTCTTCATCGTTGTCATCACCTTTCTCTTCATCATCTTCTTCGTATCCATCATCATCGTCCTCTTCGCCATCTAGTTCATCATCTTATTCATCACCATCATCATCTTCCTCTTCACCTTCTTCATCGTCATCATCTTCACCTTCTTCATCGTCATCATCTTCACCTTCTTCATCGTCATCATCTTCACCTTCTTCATCGTCATCATCTTCACCTTCTTCGTTTCATCATCTTCTTTTTCATCAGGTTCAGACATAGGTGATAATTCATCATCATCTTCGTCGTCTTCATCTTCATCATCTTCGTCGTCTTCATCTTCATCATCTTCTTCGTTGCCGGTTCATAGCCATACGAGGTCGCATCCTCAAGTAGAAGGAGAGGAAAGCGGTAATGGATGGCGGCGGAATGGGAATTATATCTATCATGATCCGGTTCAGGCTAGTTGTGTTACTTGTTATTATGGCAGACCACCCTCTCCATCATCACCTTCTTCGTCTTCATCATCTTCTTTTTCATCAAGTTCAGACATAGGTGATAATTCATCATCATCGTCCTCTTCGTCTTCTTCATCGTCATCATCTTCACCTTCTTCGTCTTCATCATCTTCTTTTTCATCAAGTTCAGACATAGGTGATAATTCATCATCATATTCGTCGTCTTCATCTTCGTCGTCTTCATCTTCGTCGTCTTCTTCGTTGCCGGTTCATAGCCATACGAGGTCGCATCCTCAAGTAGAAGGAGAGGGAAGCGGTAATGGTGACAAAAACGAAGACTTCAAGTTTGCGGCTTGCAATAGTCTTGTTAATGCTGATGGGTCATCGTCATCTTCCTCGTATCCATCATCGTCTTCTTTTTTATTGTCTTTTTTTTCATCACCTAGACTCCTATGGGGTCTAATAATTCGCTTTCTCCGCGGCCGTCATCGTTGTTTCCTCCATTATCATCGTACCCATCATCTTTTTCGTGGCCTCCGAAGTTCAGAGTCCCTCCCTCTACTCCGTCTTCATCGTCATCACCTTTCTCTTCATCATCTTCTTTTTCATCGGGTTCAGGCATAGGTGATTATTCATCATCATCTTCCTCGTCATCTTCTAGTTCGTCATCTTCTTCTTCGTCTTCATCATCGCCGTCAGCAGGTGGAGCTGGAGCTGCTGAAGTTAGTACATCTTTATCACCGACTTCTTCTTATTTATTGTTATCGTCTTCTTTAGAGGATGGCGAAAATATCAAAGATAAAATTATGACTGATGAAGATAGAGAAGAGCTTCGAGAGAAATTGAAAAAGGTGGAAGATAATAATCGTAATCTCGCAAAAGCGATAAAGAATGAGATAACGGCTCCTGAAGAGGCACGGAAAGAACTTCAAAAAGCTGAGGCTAAAAAGGAAGAGGCGGACAAACGTGTTGAGCAGTGTGCTGCTGAGGTGAGAGCGGCTGAGAGTAATTTGGCTAATGCTAAGCTAAAAATGCTAATGGTGCTAAGGTTAATGCGGATTATGATAGGGTTAATAAGAAGCTTAATGAGGCTAGAGCGGAATGCGAAAAAACAGAAGATGATATTGCTGTTAAGCAAGAGGCAGTGCGGATGTTGTTTAAAGAAAAGAATGCTACGCCAGTCAATGTTAAGTCAATCAATGTGAAAAACGATAAGATTATTGAGCTTAATAATCAGTTGACAGAAACTAAGAATGATATTGATAGGCTTGTTGGGGAGTTGGGAACAATTGAGAATAGTATCAATAAGCTTAGTGTGAGTAAGAATGAAGCACTGGCTAAGGCTGTGGTTGTGGAAGAGCAGGAGAAAAAGTTAGGGTGTCTGAGGTTGGATTTAAAAGAAGCGCAGACTAAGGCTGACAATGAAGGTACTGCGGTAAATAAAGCACGGAGGGATATTTCAAGTGTACGGCAGCAGACTGAACGTGAACGCGGGGAACGTGAGCGTCTTGCAAAAGAATCTAAGAATGAATTTGAGAAGATGTTAATTAAGATTCATGTCAATGATCCTAAAGCAAAGATCCAAATGAATCGGGAAACAGATGAGTTGGGTGAAACTACGAAAAGATCAAATGATAATATAGTTGCTCAGCAGCAGAGGCTTGAGGTTATAGGAACAGATTGTCAAAAAATCGATGAGGATGAGACTAATAAGGTTACTAATCGTAAACCTGAGCAAGATAAGGCAAATGAGGAGGTGCTCGAAGCAGATAAAAAGGTGAGAGATCAAGAGAGTATAGTTGAAGGATTGGATAAGAATATTGCGTCTACGAATACTATGCTTGAGGAAATAAATAGTAGTGCGCCACAATATATGATATTAAGTATTTGTAGTTGGCTTCAGAACAAAATCAACCACAACGCTAATAGTGTAAAGGTAGCCAATGGACTTATTGGAACTTTGACAAAAGAATTGGAACGTGCTAAATCTGGAGTTAAAGACGCTGAGAAGGCATCTAATGAAAAAGATGCTGAAACTGCTGGCGAAAATCAACCTTCGGTAGATGCTAAAAAACATCCTCGTAGTATTGAACAAATTGAACAAGATCTGAGTAAGCAGCATGAAACTTTAACAGAAGCTAAAGCGGCTTTAATTAAAGCTAGAGCTGTTCATGAAGTTTATGAAACGTCATGTCAAAATCTGGCTTGGGAAAGGGATAATCGTCATTCTGCAGCTAGTGAGCTTGAAAAGGCCAAGGCAGAAGCTGATAATAAGCGTTTGGCTAAAAAGAAGATTGATGATGATGTTAATGCTGATAAGAAGAGCATAGAGGAGAGACGTGCTAAGAAATTGAGTGAGAAGACTGCGGTTGAAGATGAAATTGCAAGGTTGAATGAAGATATTGTTCAAAAAAAACAGGCACATGACAACAAACGGGATAGTAACGCTAGACTGTTGAAGTATATAGATGATAAGCTCCCACTTCCGGTCAGAGAACGGATTTTTAAAGACGCTCAGTTTGCGAAGTTAAATGAGCTGAAGAAAGAAGAAGAAGAGGAGATTGAAAAATATAATGAGTTGGTTATTAAAAGACAAGCACTTACGATGGCTTTTTTAGCACTTGGGTTCTCGATTAATTCTTTGGCCAATGAGGGTATGGTTATTGGTTTTGAATTGACTGAAACTGAGAAGAAAAAGGCTGAAGCTGAGCTTGATGGGCCTAATAAAAATGAGCAGCAGAATAAGTTAGAGTTAAAAAATATTGAGGGACGGATCATAATGTTGAATGATCGTAAGCGACGGAATTCAAACAAGCTATCCCAGTCGAAGCAAGAATCAATGGAATGCACTGAAGAAGATGAAGAATTAGAAAAGCAGTTAACTGAGACTAAAGAAAGAGTGGCAAAGAATCATATGTTATATGAGGAGGAGCTTACTAGGCAGAAGATGAAGGTTTTAAAGAAAAAACATGAAAAAAATGAGGAAGCGCAGGCTAAGCTGAAAGGGGCTGAGTATGCTCTTACTATTTTGAATAGGCAGCTTAGTGATACAAAGGATAAAGATGAGAAGACCAATAAGGAGTTGAAAAGCCTGATTGAAGCAAAGGAATCTGAGTTGAACATGATTAAGGCACAAGCTAGGGAGGCAGAAGCAGAAATTGAGAGAATAACGAAAGAAGCAGCAGATGCAAAGGAAGAAGATGATGAAAGGGTAGAATCCTATCAAAGAAAATCAGGTGAAAGGCAGATTTGGTGGACAATTGAGTCAGACATAGTATATAAAAAAGGTCTGAAAAAAGGTGAAGAAAAAGCTGCCAAAGTTAATGAAGAAAAAAATAAGGAAGTAGCCCAGGTAAAGAAAGAAGCTGCGGAAAGAGCTCAGAGGGCAGAGGCAGCACTTCTGGAAGCACAGAAAGAAATCGATCAGCTAAAGAAGGAAAAAGCAGGAAAAGTATAATAATAAACAGCAAAGACAAAACTGGCTAAGGGAGATGATTGTAAGACTGAGCTTGATTTTTTTAAGGTTCTGGTTGCGTCAACACTAAAACGGTTAAAACAGTTAAAACAACAACAATCATCAAAAAAGTAGTTAAAAACGCAAAATAATTATAACAATAACAATGAGTCTGAAATCTTTGAAATAAAGATAAAGTAAAAGACTACCATGTAAAGAATAGAGCAAAGAAGGTCAGAGTAAACAAAGAGAGAAATATAAGAAGTGAGATTGGAGAAAGAAAGCAGAAGCAGGAGTATTCTTTTAAGAATGTCAAGTGCTAAGCAGTAAATATAGAAAAAGCTGTGGTGTATGTTATGTAGAGTAAATGAGAAAAGTATAAAAATAAGTAGAGATGAATTTGCAATCAGCTAAAGGACACAGTATGATCAAGAGTACTGCGGGAGTGGATTTGATTGTTTTTGGGAGTATTCTGGTAGGTTTAACCTTTAACCAGAAAGTATAGTGCGTCGGAAGTGAATTTGATTGTTTTTGGGAGTATTGAGGTAGATTTTAGGGGTATTCTGGTTTTAGTTTCAACCTTCAACCAGAAAAGTAGCACAGAAGGAAAAACGAAGGTTGTGTTATGAGTCAGCAGCCAGCCAATAAACGTTTGATACACTGTTAAATAAATATTTA
>BNVT01000040.1 GCA_025998295.1 Endomicrobiia bacterium | reverse complement strand
ACAAAGGAGCTAAGTCTTCATCTTTCATAATCTTATCCAAATCTTCACCGTTTAAACTTTCTCTTTCCAAAAGATAATCAGCAATTTTATTTAAAACAGCCAAATTATCTTTAAGAAGTTCAAAAGCTTTATTTTTCGCGGCACATATAATACTCTTAATTTCTTCATCTATAATTTCTAAAGTTTTTTCAGAATATCTTGTATCTTTTGATGAAATATAATCTTTATCAGACCTTCGCAAAGCAATAGGTCCTAATTTATCACTCATACCAAGTTTTGTAACCATCCTAGTTGCAATTTTTGTTGCTTCAGAAATATCACTCACAGCGCTAGTTGTAAGCTCCGAAAATACAAGCTCTTCAGCGGCACGTCCACCAAGAAAAACTGCAATTTCGTCTAAAAGTTCGGTTTTTGAGTTTGAATACTTATCTTCAGGCAGTTGTAGCATATATCCTAAAGCATCTCCACGCGGAAGTATAGTAATTTTATGCACAGGATCTGTCGTCAAAGGTAATAACTTTGCAACAAGTGCATGACCCGCCTCATGATAAGCAGTATTTTTCTTTTCCTTGTCAGACATTAAGAGCGACTTTCTTTGAGGCCCTGAAATAATTCTCTCTATCGATTCTTCCATGTTTTCCATACTTACAGTTTGTTGATTATTTCTTGCAGCAAGCAAAGCCGCTTCATTTACAAGACTTGCAAGGTCTGCACCAACAAATCCTGGAGTTCTCTTAGCTATAACGTCTAAACTTACATTACCATCGAGCTTTATTTTTCTTACATGCACTCCGAGTATTTCTTCTCTATCTTTCAAAGCAGGACGTGGCACAACAACTTGTCTGTCAAACCTTCCAGGTCTCAAAAGAGCAGAATCTAACACATCTGGTCTATTTGTAGCAGCAATCAAAATTACACCTTCTTTGGTATCAAAACCATCCATTTCAACAAGAAGTTGATTTAATGTCTGTTCTCTTTCGTCGTGTCCTCCACTAGTACCTGCAAATCTATGTTTTCCTACAGCATCTATTTCATCTATAAACAACAAACATGGGGCAGATTTTCTACCTTGTTTAAATAAATCTCTTACTCTTGAAGCACCTACTCCGACAAACATCTCAACAAATTCCGAACCGCTTGAAGAAAAAAACGGAACGTTCGCTTCTCCTGCTACGGCTTTTGCAAGTAAAGTTTTACCTGTTCCCGGAGGTCCAACAAGCAAAACACCTTTAGGAATTTTCCCGCCAAGTTTTTGAAACTTTGCAGGATCTTTTAAAAATTCTATTATCTCTTCAAGTTCTTCTTTTGCTTCATTGCAACCCGCGACATCCATAAAAGTGACTTTTTTTGCCGCGTTGTTTCCGGCAAGCTTTGCTTTTGTTTTACCGAAAGACACAGCTTCACCACCCGTACTACGTGCCCTCCAAAACAAAAATAAAATAAAAAGAATCGTAGGTCCCCAGTGTAGGAGAAAAAACATAGGCCACCCACTTTCTTTAGCATAAGCAGACGAAAACTCTAAAACCTTGTGGTCTTCCATATCTTTCATAAGATTAGGATCATCCATCGGAACAGTTTTAAAATTTTTCAAACCATTATCTATATCTTTAAACTCTCCCTTGATTGAATCTTTAGCAACCAAAACTTTTGATATTCTTCCATCTTTTATATGTTGTTTAAACTGTGAATATTTAAGTTCTACTTCCTGTCCTTTCTGTTTTGCAGAATTTACAAGCACAGAAATAATAGTAAAAAGCGTTATCCAAAAAAATACAATCCATAGCCCTTTCTTCTTCATTGAGCAGACTCCTTTAATATTCCTATGTATGGCAAACCTCTAAAAAATCCGTTGTAATCTATGCCATAACCAACGACAAAATCATCACCAATTTCAAAACAACTATATTCAACATCTACTTCTGTTTTACGCGCGCATTTTTTATCAAGCAAAACGCATGTTGTTATACTTTTAGGTTTTTTAAACGCGATTTCCCTTTTCAAAAAATCTAAAGTTGTACCTGTGTCTAGAATATCTTCAATTATAATTATATCTTTACCGATAATATCCTCTTTAAACTCTGAAAGAATTTTCACTTTCCCTTGAGAATGCGTACCTACATAAGAACTTAGAGATATAAAATCAATCTTACATTTTATATCCATTTTGCGAATAAGGTCTGCGCTAAAAACAAAACTACCGTTTAAAACTGAAACAAGTAAAACTTCCTTATCCTTAAAATCTTTTGATATCTGCAAAGCAATCTCAGGAACTCTCTTTTGTATTTCTTCTTCGGATAAAAGAACATCAACTACGTATTTCTCTCCAATATTCATCATTTTTTACTCCTCACAAAATAAGCTTTATTTGACTTAATTTTAAAAATCCATTCGGAAGAAAGCCTATAAACGGGCACATCTGACGATAAAATTTTATGCATTATTAAGTTAATGTATGAATTATATTTTTTTTGAGGTAATATGCGCTTGAGTATTCTAAATCGAACAGCTTCATTGTACCGTAAAAACACTGCCAAATCAAGCAAGATTTGATTTCTTTGCACCTTTACACATTTCTTCAAAAACTTATCCAAAACAGTTTCTAAATAAGCATCTTCCCTCGTTTGTATGCAGCTTAAAGCAAAAATACGTTCAACTGCCATAGGATTTATTTTTTCACAAACAGGCATAAGTGAAAGTCTGATTTTATTTCTTGCATAAATTTTTAAAAAATTGGATCTATCAGTACAAAACGGTAACTTATGGCTTTTAATATATTCTTCAACCAATTTTCTTTTGACAGAAAGAATAGGGCGAATTATATCAAGCTTTCCATTTATCTTTCTAATTTGGGGTATTCCAGCAAAATTTCCACTTCCTCTTAAAAGCCACATAAGCACTGTTTCGGCATTATCGTTTGCGTTGTGTGCAGTGGCAATTTTATTGCATTTATATTTTTTTGCTATTTTTTCAAGCATTGAATATCTTAAATTTCTACCAGCAGTTTCAATCGAAACTGATTCTTTTTCGGAATATTCTCTTACGTCAATAGTCTCAAAAATACAACCTACACCAAGTTTGTCTGATAAATCTTTGACAATTTTTGCTTCTTTCCCAGATTCTTTTCTTAACCCATGATTAAAATTGACTACCAAAAGTTCAATACTTATCTTTTTTGCCAAACGCCAAAATAAATGCAGCATACATACAGAATCCTGACCGCCAGACACAGCTAAAATAATTTTATCTTTTGATTTAACAAAACCATTTCGGGAAATGTTGTTATAAAAAATATCCCAAGCTTTCATCTTGTAAAGAGCCTTCTGAAAAAATGTTTACGTTCAATAAGTTTTTGCGGAGATATAAGTGCCGTAAAATTTTTAATGAACGAAAGCATATATTTATCAGGCTTCACTGCTACATATTTATTACGCCACTCAGGGCAAAATTTATCTTTAAAATTTCTCAAAGATGCCAAATCATAATTAAAATGTTCCGAAAACATAAACATTTTTGCAAAATATTTTACCACTTCACTGCTGTTGTCTATAGCAGGGAAATAAGCAAGTCCTATATCAAACCATTTATATCCGTTCTCTTTGGCCTGCAAAATATTTTTAAATATAATATATGCAAAAATATCTTTGTCACATTTTAAATATCTTACAATTCCTGAAGATATCTCATACTTATTTTTTGTTTTTGCCAAAACTGAAAAAGCATAAACTTTGTCATCTTTTTCCAATACTCCAAAATCCATATCTTTCATATAAGAATCATCATATTTTCCGGGTATAAAATTTCTTTCAATGTAGTTTGTATCTTTACACCATTCTTTATTTATATCTGCAAATATTTCTCTATATTGTTCAAACTGATCAGAATGCAAAGTCTTGTATTTAAATCCTGCGGATTCAATCTCTTTTTCCAAATCACAAAAACTTTTAAATAGTTCATCTTCTTTATTAAAAGCCCCTAAAGGTATTTTGGCTTCCTGTCCAAGATTAAAAATATCAAATCCTACATCGCCATAAATTTGCACATACTTATGATCTATCCCTATAAATGCAGGTTTTACGGAAGCATTATCTGTAATCTCTTTAAATTTCCATAGAAGCTCGTTTTTATTAGCATGCCTGCCTACTGGATCACCTAAAACAATCCAATTGTCTCTAGCTTTTGCATACATAATAAACGCGTCTTTCTGCTTGTTTACAATATAGCTTTTGTCAAACGCAAGCGCATTTAAAGCATATGCATAATCAGAAGAATAAGCTATGTTTTTTATGTCATCTTTAGTAAATGAAACAGGTTTTTTAGAGAAATTTCTCCATATTTGTTCTACAGTAATTATAAAAATAGCACCTATGCCCAAGCTTGTCCTTATTAAAAATCTCGCGGTGTTAGTAGTGCTGAAAATATTTTTAAAAAGCACATCTAAATGTGTCCATGAAGAAATATCTTGTTTGTTTACAAAAAAACCTATCAACACCGAAAGAGCAAAAACACCACCGACAGCAATAAACCACCATGTGCTAAAAGCTGTATTTAATATTGATATGTCTCTGTAAAAATATTTTCTCGAAACCAAAAGAGCCGTCAACAAGACTACAAGACATGCAAGAACTAAGTGAGATTCTCCTAGGATGAGTATAAGAACAATGGCAAAACTTATAAAAATACAGGTTATCCTCCATGCGTTTTTAACTCTAAGCTGTATTGCTCTTGAAATAAAAAGCATTGCCATTGCCGTAGTACTTAACAAAAAATGAGACAAATCCGCAAACCACGAAGGAAGAAGATTTATCATAAATTTCAAATGCGCTCTAGCAAACGGAGTGAATGTTGAAAACATCATAATCATACCTGTAAAAAATGACCACAAAGCAAGGGCTTGTACTATAATGGAAGAAACGGTCTTGCCGAAAATTCTTGCTCTTTCATTAAACTTCTTGACAAGCATCATCACTTCAAGATAACCTAAAAGAATAATAGCAATTAACAGCGGGAAGAAATAAAATACCGCTCTATAAACAAGAAACACGCTTGCGATACTAGGATTGTTTGCTGAATTAGGCAAAAGAGACATAATAACACTCTCAAAAACTAAAACACCGCCCGGGAGTTGACTTCCAATTACAGCAACTTGCGCTGCAAGAAAGACTCCAAGCAAACCAAAATAAGAAGTAAATCCTGTCGGCATAAGAACATAAAAAGTAAGTGAGGCTACAATCCAATCGCACATGGCGATTAAGATTTGAGAAACAGCTATTTTTATACTAGGAAAAGTTAATGTCCACTTAAATATTTTTACAGGTTTTGAACGAAACAGACTTAAAAGAACATATGATAATAAAATAACTACAGCAACTATCCCTATTATTTGCATTGTTTGCGCGGAAAGATTTACATTAAATCTTCTAAGAGAAAAAGAAACCGAAACCGGTGCAAAAGTAAAAACAAGCCCGCCTACAACCAAAAGACCAAGCCAAATCGTGGCTGATGAGAATAAAAGAACTTTTGTAATATTAGCCATTGAAACATTATGTATCGGGTATAATCTGTAACGTACCGAACCACCGAAAAACATTGAATAACCTATATTGCTGCCCAAAACATTGCTTATAAAACATATAAATAAAATATCCTTAGGCTTTAATAAAACATTTAAACCAATGTATTTAAACGCAATAATATCGTATCCGCCTAAAATTAAATAATACGATAAAGCCAGTGCTGAAGCCAATACAATTTTAAGTACTGGCATAGTTTTTAATGAACTTACAATCTCAACATAACTTAGATCTTTGAATTGATCGCGAAGAATCCATAGTGCCCCTACAAAAGTCAAAAGACCTAAAGGCAGAAGAATAAATTTTGTCCATTTTTTCATTATATATTAACCTTCTAATGCATAGCCAACTACCCTTTGCATTGTGGTACTTGTGCTCGCTTGAAGAATAGATACAAAACGTGTCTTTAGGTATTAGCGAAAAAGTAACACGTAAGTCAAACGACGTGATGCGTTATTTTTTGAGCTAGCCCCTTTGCGGGCTACGTACCTTTTAATAAATCTTGCATGCTTTATTTGGTCAACATGTTTGGGTGTTGTCTCCCCAAAATGGCCAAGTCCCCCCCCCTAAAAATCTAAAGTAGCGTAAAGCCTTTGCAAGTACAGAAGCTAGTTGATTAATCTATTTGAAAAAGTAGCAAGAAGTCCTTAAAAAAGACATAACCTAAGTGTTCCTATAAGTTCTATCAAGATGTAATACTGTATAAACCGTTGTTTTCGCCAATATTTACTTCCATGTCAAATAAAGAGGAAAACGTATTGCTGTTAAAAACTTCGGTGTGCTTTCCGTCAGCAAAAATCTTACCTTTTTTCAAAAAAACAAACCTGTTCATCTCCGGGATAATATCAGATATTCTATGCGTTACAAGAACTATTTTTGTTCCTGAAGCTACAATTTTTCTCATTGTATTATGAAATTTTACAGATGACGCAATATCTAAACTGTTCGACGGTTCATCTAAAACTAAAACTTTAGGATTACTTACAAGCGCTCTAGCGATCAAAAATCTTCTTGCTTCTCCCGAAGACATAGTTTCAAGTTTTTTATCTTTTAAAAATGATACATCCAATAATTCAATCATTTCATCTGCTTTTTTAATCATATCTTTTGTAACTACATGATTATTCCATATTCCTATACTTGCAAAAAATCCGGACAAAACTGCTTCAATGCCTGTTATTTCATTATGAAACTCATATTCCAATTCATTTGTTACTATTCCAAGCATACTGCGCAAATCGTGTATATTCCACTGCGTATGACCAAACAACCTGCAAACAGTGTCATCTTCCGTATAAGACGGATAAATCTTACCTGTTATAAGTTTGATCAATGTGGATTTTCCTGAACCGTTTGGACCTATTATCGCAACATTTTCATCTGAATTTATACCAAGATTAACATTGTCTAAAATTTTTCTATCGCCACGCAACACAGAAACTTTTTTCAATTCAATGAAGTTAGACATATTCTTTCCCCCATATGTATCAACGCACGAATTCTATAATATATGACAGAAAAAAGAAAGTAGTTGCAAAATCTAATAACATATTTTAGACTAATTGTCATTAAGGATAGTCAAAGAATAACAGAGTGGCGTTTTGTAATTCAAACTTCTGTGGCGCCGTTTAGTGTTATACCAATTTAAAAGGGCTTTTATGAATTTGTCTACAAAAAGATACCAGTGCCACCTCTTAACCCTCTTTTCAAGACTATGTCTTTCAAAGTCCTTTTCAAAGTTTAATCAGCGCTTCCTTAAATGACCGAAGCAATCCATCGTCGTTGTTTTAATCCATTTGTTTTTGTTTGACAAAAGTCCAATATGTTATGAGATTCTACAGGGAATTGACAAAACGGGTTATACTTATGTATAATTTTAAAGGAGGTTTTGGTTCCACATTTTGGAGTTTAAGCCGTCCGATGGGCTGTATGTGCTGCAGCGGGCTAAATTTATGCAAACTAAAGGAGGAAATTAATGCTTGTGCTGCTTAAATTTACTAAAAAGGCGCGTAATCAGAAGGGCTAGCTAGAAGCGGTGTGCTTCGTGTTGCATCTGTTTTTTTGAGTTAACGCAAAGCTTACCGATGTAAAAGGTTAGCCAACTACAAGTACTATGGGGAGGGGTAGACAATGACAGTTCGATTACGTTTGCAGAGAAGAGGTAAACCAAAAAGGCCTTGTTATAGGGTTGTTGCAGTAGATCAGAGAGTAAAAAGAGATGGGAAACCTATTGAAATTTTGGGTCAGTATGATCCTGTAGCAGTAGACAATAAGTTCAACGTTGATATGGACAGGATAAATTATTGGTTGAGCGCCGGTGCAAAAGCTTCAGAAACGGTGGCTGCATTAATAAAGAAGAATCAAACAGTAGAAAGCAAATGATTCTGTTTTGGTCTCCAGTTGTGCATATTAGTAAATTCCCGGAGGTAAGACTCATATGAGAAACTTGGTGCTTTTAATGACAAAAGCTTTGGTTGACAATCCAGAGCAGGTGGAAGTCAGAGAAGTTGCAGGGGAGAGGACAACTGTTTTGGAAATAAAGGTTGTTGATGCTGACAGGGGTAAAATTATCGGCAAAGAAGGTAGAATTATTAAGGCAATAAGAGTTATTGTAAACTCAGCTTCTGCAAAACTTAATAAGAGAACAACTGTCGAAGTAGTAGAGTAATGCGAGATGAATTTAAAAAAGAATGATTCAAGATGGAAAGTTTCCGATGTATTAGGGTTTGAGGTCTTTAACCAGCACGGAAATTGTGTGGGAATTCTTTCGGATGTTATATTAACAGGCAGTAACGACGTTTGGGTTGTAAAGTATTACAACGAAGAAGTCTTAATTCCTGCATTAAAAAGTGTAATAAGAGAAGTGAATATTGCAAGGAAGAAAATTTTTGTTGTTTTGCCAAAAGAATATAAAGACATTTATGGCCAAGTGAAATCGGCAGATGATATCCTTGAGTATGATGGTTATTTTGTCTATGAAGATTGATATTCTTACAATATTTCCAAAAATGTTTAAAGGACCTTTTACGGAAAGCTTGATAGGCAGAGCCACAAAGAAAGAAATTCTTAAGATTAATATTACGGATGTAAGATCTTTCTCCAAGGATAAGTATAAAAAAGTTGATAATAAGCCTTTTGGTGGCGGTGGCGGCATGGTTATAAAACCTGAACCACTGTATGATGCCATAAAAAGCACAGGGGTAAAAAAAAAGAATAACTCTTATAAAAACTCTTATGCAAAACCTTATGTTGTCTATATGTCGCCTCAAGGCAAAGTGCTAAATGATAAGATTGTAAAAAATCTTTCAAAATTTCGACATTTGGTCCTTGTATGCGGTCATTATGAAGGTATCGATGAACGCATTATGAGTTATGTTGATGAAGAGATATCAATTGGCGATTATGTGCTTACTGGTGGAGAAATTCCTGCAATGGTTTTGGTTGATAGTGTTGCAAGAATGCTTCCGGGGGTTGTCAAAGAAGAAGATTCTGTAAAAAACGATTCGTTTTATAACGGATTGTTGGATTATCCTCATTATACAAGACCTGCAGTGTTTAAGGGTTATAAGGTTCCGTGTGTTCTTCTATCGGGAGATCATAAAAAGATCTATGAGTGGCGCGCAAGAGAGTCGCATAAAAGGACAAAAGAGCGTCGCCCAGACTTGTTAAAAGACAGGGTAGAAATTGAAGAGTAAAAAAATAAAATTGGCTGGCAGTACTGTGAAATATGTTTTGTTGTTAATTTACAGCCAACTAACTTCTGTGTCGTGATAGGCTCTTTGTGCTCGCTAAAAAATAGGCGCGGTTGTGGTATGCTTGTTTGAGTAGCTTGCAGGTTATGTGCGACTTTGTGTGGTGCAGTGTATCATTAAAGGAAGTTAGTTGGCCGTGGTTGTGGTTTTGCTATTTACAAAGGAGCAGCAGAATGTCATTACTAGAACAAGTGCAATCAGTACAGAAAAGAGATCTGGGTGTATATTTTAGATCTGGCGATCAGATAAAGGTATATTTTAAAGTAGTTGAAGGCGAAAATGAGAGAATACAGGTTTTTGAAGGTATTGTTATACGTATGAAAGGTAGTGGGCTTTCAGAAACCTTCACGGTAAGGAAAATTTCTTTCGGTGTAGGTGTAGAAAGAATTTTTCCTATTCATTCCCCTCGTATAGAAAAAGTTGAAGTTGTAAGGCATGGAAAAGTACGCAGAGCAAAACTTTACTATCTAAGAAATCTCTCGGGTAAGGCTGCAAGAATTTCTGAAGATTCTTCGAAAAGATTTGCAAAGAAAGAAACGGTTGCGACAGAGCAAGCTCCTATAACCACGACAACCGCATGAAAAAATTCTCAGACGACTGATTTTAAATCTAAACAGATTCATAAGCCATCATTATAGCACCATTAATGACACCCGAGAATAAAAGAGCTTTCATGCGTTTTGACTGGGGGATGAAAGCACGTTTTGAGGAGAAGGTTTATGAAAATAAAAACAGTGTTTGAGTGCATTTGACTTGTTTGGTTTGATGTTAAGTTCATGAAGTAAAA
>BNVT01000039.1 GCA_025998295.1 Endomicrobiia bacterium | reverse complement strand
TTGACTCTTTTATCAAATGCTTTCTTTACTCCCATTAATACTAAATCCATTACATATGACCTAACTGCTTTCTTTTTTGTTTCATAGTACTTCTATTGTACTTTTGTATGTTAGTTATGTAGGAGGTCTATTCTAATTTGAAAGTAGAACTGACCAAAGAAAATAAACAATATTATGTCACAGCTGAGCGTAGTTCAAAAAACAAACAGATTACCACATCGTTAGTATCGTTAGCTTAGTTTTTATCGCTTACTAACTATAAATTACTTTGCTTAAAAATCTCTTAACAGCCTATAACCTTAATTCCAATCAATGTCGCTATTTGTCTCTTAGTCTGATATATCTGTTCAATATCTCGTTAGCTGCGTTAACTTTTTTCATTTTCTCAACTGCTTCGGGATTGCCATTGTTTTTGTCGGGATGATATAGTAAAGCCTTTGTTCTGTAAGCTTTACTAACCTCATTTGAAGTCACGACCTCTTTAGTTTTACGTATTTCAAGTGTTTCAAGTGCCTGCGTTATCTCTTCCTCAGTGGGCGGACGCTCCTCAGTATCCTCCTGCTTAGTATACTTCTGTTTCTGATCATGATCCTGCTGCCATTCCCGCTGCTCTTGATCACGATCCTGTTGCCATTCCCGCTGCTCTCTGCTGCCGCATACGGCCGCTCCCACCTGTCACTAAACCTCACCCACCTAACCCCATCAGCTTTAGCCTTCAGACACTCCAGCCCACTATCCCTAAACCTCAGCCAATACCACCACCCGTCACCAATCCCCATCCACTTAAACCCGTCATCCTTAGCCCTCAGCCAAGCCTTTCCGTCGCCATCCCTCAGCCAATCCCACCCGATATCAGATCTCAGCCACCGCCACCCGTCACCAGAGTTCACCCACTCCCACCCGTCATCCTTAGACCTCAGCCAAGCCTTTCCGTCACCGGACTTCAGCCAAGCCCACCCGTCATCCTTAGACCCCAGCCAAGCCCACCCGTCACCAGACCCCAGCCAAGCCTTTCCGTCACCAGAACTCGGCCAAGCCCACCCGTCATCCTTAGACCTCAGCCAAGCCTTTCCGTCACCAGAACTCAGCCAATACCACCCGTCACCAGAACTCAGCCAATACCACCCGCCATGTTCATTCAGGTATTTCCGAATAGCTGTAAGTTTCGATTCTGGTTCTGGCTCTGTTACTACGGGATCAGAAACTGTTCTATCGGGGATTGTAGGGACGGGTTCTGGCTCTATTACTACGGGATCAGAAACTGTTCTATCGTGGATTGTAGGGACGGAGTTGGATTTGGGTTTGGGACAGGCAGACAGCAAGGAACTTGACAATGCGATAAACGATGCAAACAAAATTATTTTTTTTCATAATGAACTCCTTTAATGAATCTTTGCACAGCTTGTTTAGATTTTATACAAAATTCAAAACAAAATGTCTATACTACACTTATTGCTGATTTCATATAGTCCTTTTGTTTACAAGTCCAGCGTTCTTTTTATCGCACGAACTTATTATCAATCATAATATTGTCTTTATTAACCCCTGTCGCTTTTTTCATCGTTTTTTCTTTCTTTCTTTACTTTCTATGTGGCCATGCTTTAAATTATATCGTAAAGAACAGGAAAATGTGTGAAGAGCAAACTCACACTTTAAGCTGCAAGACGATGCAATTTCAAATGGTTTGGCTATGACTCATAGTGTATTTCTTAAATAAGATACAAACAAGGAGATACAGGCTACTATAAATTGCTCTTGTGCATAGCTTTTTTAATTTCAGAAGTATAATCTGCTAGTTTTGCTGCTGCATTATCTTTATACTGCTCTATTATTTTTACAACAGCGCTGCCTATTATTATACCGTCTGCATATTTTGTAATCTCTTTTACCTGAGAAGTGTTTGAAATACCAAAACCAACGGCAACCGCAGCATCTGTAACTTTTTTTATTTCAGCTACTAAATATTTAATGTTTGTAGTTATTTTGTTTCTTACGCCTGTAACGCCAAGTGATGAAACAAGATATACAAAACCTTGTGCTTGTTTTGCTAAAACAGATATTCTTTCTTTGGAAGTTGGAGCTATTAAAGTAACAATTGTTACGGCGTATTTTTCTGTGAAGCATTTAATTTCTTCTTGCTCTTCAAAAGGCATATCTGGGACAATTATTCCGTCTATTCCTACCTCCCTACATCTTCTAAAAAAATTATCATAACCATAAAAAAACATGGGGTTTAAATATGTCATAAAAACTAAAGGAATATCAGATTTTTTTCTAACATTTACAGCTGCGCCAAAAATATCGTCTAAATTTATATTTTTAGATAACGCTCTTTTCATAGCGTTTTGTATTGTTTCCCCTTCTGCAACTGGGTCTGAAAATGGAATACCTATCTCTATTAAATCAGCTCCATTTTTTGCCATAGCTAAGATATATTTTTCAGTTTTTAAAATATCAGGGTCGCCAGCAGTAAGATATGTTATTAAAGCTTTATTGTTTTTAAATATTTCGGTTATTCTATTCATTTTAATATAGCTCCTGATATAATACTCACTGTTACATACACTAAACAAGTTAGTAGTAGCTGTGGGTTTTCTCTTTTTGCTACTTTTTCTCTTTGTCACTAATTGCGCATAACTAGTAACTAACTTGCAACTTTACACAATCAACTTGACAGTCCCCTTTTCTCTTTCTTTTTTGTTCTTTGACTGCTTTATATTTCTTTCTTCTTACCTACTTCTTACCTATTGACATATTATTGGAGGTCTTTATAATCTGCTTTATAATCTGCTATCATTGTAACGTCTTTGTCGCCTCTGCCTGAAATACAAACAACTATTATTTCATCTTTTGACATTTTTGGAGCAAGCTGCATTGCATAATACATTGCATGTGCAGATTCTATTGCCGGAATAATTCCTTCAGTTTTTGATAAAAATTCAAAAGATTCAACCGCTTCTTTATCAGTCACTGAAATATATTCAACTCTTTTTGTCTCATGCAGATAAGCATGCTCAGGACCTATTCCTGGATAATCAAGACCTGCTGAAATTGAATATGCAGGAGCAATTTGTCCATTTTTAGTTTGGCAAAAATACGATTTCGTCCCGTGGAATATACCAACTCTGCCTCTAGCAATGGTGGCTGCTGTTTTGGGAGTATCAACGCCTTTTCCTGCAGCTTCGCAGCCTATAAGTTTAACTTTTTTATCATTTATAAAATTATAAAAAGCACCTATCGAGTTTGAACCGCCTCCAACACAAGCAATAACAACAGACGGCAGTTTTGATTCTTTTTCAAATAACTGTTCTTTTATTTCTTTGCTTATGATGCTTTGAAAATCTCTTACAATTTCAGGATAAGGATAAGGCCCCATTGCAGAACCTAAAACATAAAAAGTATCGTCAATCCTGCTGCTCCATTCTCTCATTGTTTGGTTTACAGCATCTTTTAAAGTTTTCGTACCGGTTTTGACAAAGTTTACTTTAGCGCCCAATAGCTGCATTCTAAAAACATTTAAAGCCTGCCGTTGAATATCCTTTTGTCCCATAAAAACTTCGCATTCCATATTAAACAAAGCAGCAGCAGTAGCTGCTGCAACTCCGTGTTGGCCAGCGCCTGTTTCTGCTATAATTCTAGTTTTGTGCATTTTTTTTGCAAGTAAAGTCTGCCCTAAAACATTATTTATTTTATGAGACCCTGTGTGATTTAAATCTTCTCTTTTTAAATATATTTTTGCTCCACCAAGTTTTTCAGTAGCATTTTTAGCAAAATATAATCTTGACGGTCTGCCTGCATATTCATTAAGCAAATATTTAAGCTCATCATTAAATTGCTTATCATTTTTAAAATGATTGTATGCCGTTTCTAATTCATTTACAGCATTCATAAGAGTCTCAGGTATAAATTGACCTCCATATATTCCAAACTTTCCTTTTGACATTATGCTGTCTCCTGTTTTGTATTAGAATATTTTCTAACAACTTGTATTATTTCTTTTATCTTGTTCAAATCTTTTATTCCATCAGTTTCAACACCACTGCTTAAATCAATGCAATAAGGTTTTAGTTGTGTTAATGCTTTTTCTATATTGTCCTTATTTAAACCACCTGCAAGAAAAAATGGTTGTTTGTATTGTCTAATCAAGCTCCAATCAAAAACTTTCCCACAACCTCCATATTCAAAATTGTTGTACATATCAAAAAGAGTAAAATTAGCTTTTGTTTTAATATCACGTATCTTTTCTTTAACTCTAACAACTTTTATAATAGGTTGTTTTACTTTTTCTTTTAATTTAGATATATAAAGTTCGTCTTCATCACCGTGAAGCTGCACTAAATCAATAATACAATCTTTACATAAGTTCAAAATATTATCTACATCTGTATTTACAAATACTCCAACCGTTTGAATTTCTTTATTGAGCAAGGATTTCAATTTTGTAGCAGTATTAAAGTCTATCTTTCTTTTTTCTCCTGCAAACACAAATCCTATATAATCAGGTTTTGCAATATTTACAAAACCTATGTCTTCTTCTCTTTTAAGACCGCATATTTTTATTTTTGTCATTTTTCTATTTAAGACATTAGCTCTTTAAGTTTTAAGTTAATATTGTTGCTTCCCATCAATTCTTCACCGATCAAAACAGCATTAATATTGTTTGCTTTTAGTATGTCTATGTGTTCTTTTGTTTTAATGCCACTTTCTGAAACAAAAATTTTATCATCAGGAACAAGTTTGCGAAGTTTTATACTATTATTAAAATTCACTTCAAAGTTTTTGAGATTTCTATTATTTACTCCTATTATTTTAGCGCCAATACTTAATGACGTTTCAATTTCTTTCTCGTCATGAACTTCAACAAGACAAGATAGTCCAAGACTATTTGCTATTTCAAAAAAATCTTTTAAAACTTCTTTGTCTAAAATAGTACATATTAAAAGAATTGCATCTGCTCCTATAATTTTGGATTCATATATCTGATAAGAATCTATTATAAAATCTTTACGCAAAACAGAAACGCTAACAATATCTTTTATTTCTTTAAGATAATCTTTATTTCCAAGAAAAAAGTCAGGCTCGGTAATAACAGAAATTGCAGCGGCTCCGGATTTTTGGTATTCCAAAGCAATTTCCTTGTAATTGAAACTATCTGAAATTAACCCTTTTGATGGAGATGCTTTCTTTATCTCGCAAATAAAGTTTATACCGGGTTTTGACAATGCTTTTTCAAATTTATAACACGATGTCCATGCAATATTCAAAGCTTCTTTTTTTATCGTATCAAAGGATTTTTTACTTTTCTCTTTATCTACTCTTATTCTTGTAGCATCAACTATTTTATTTAAAATCATATAAACCTCTTAATTAAAAACTATTGGATACTTTAATAAAGTCATTTAATTTATTTAAAGCTTTTTTGCTGTCTATCATATCTTGTGCAATTTTTATACATTCTCTTAGAGTCGCATTGTCATAAAACATATACAAGCATACAGCAGAGTTTAAAACAACTGTATCTCTCTTTGCTCCACTCTCACCATTTAACACGCTTAGTGCAATTTCTTTGTTTTCTTTAGGCGAGCCTCCTATAAGCTCAGACAATTTGCACCTTTTTAGTCCAAATTGTTCAGGAGTAATAAAAAAACTGTTTATTTTGCCGTCGTTTACTTCGCAAACTGTTGTGGTGTCAGACAAAGTAACTTCGTCAAGTCCGTCGTGTCCATGAACAACCATTGCTCTTTTTACGCCAAGATTTACAAGCACATTAGCTATAGGCTCAACAAGATTTTCATCGTATACGCCTATAAGTTCATAATTTGCTCTAGCAGGGTTTGCCAAAGGTCCTAAAATGTTAAATATTGTTCTTATGCCTAGTTCTTTCCTAACCTTAGAAACATATTTCATTGACGAATGAAATATCTGCGCCATTAAAAAACATATTCCTATTTTCTCTAGCACTATTTCGCATTCATTAGGTGTAAGCATTATGTTTACACCTAATGCTTCAAAAAGATCCGCGCTACCGCATTTGCTAGATACACTTCTGTTCCCGTGCTTTGCAACTGGAACTCCTGCTGCTGCAATTATCACAGATGATATTGATGATATATTAAACGTTGCAAGCTCGTCCCCTCCTGTGCCTACAATATCAAGCACGTCAAATTTAGGGTTTAACTTTTGACATTTCTCTCTCATAACCATTGCACAAGCTGTTATTTCTTCTATTGTTTCGCCTTTAAGTCTTAACGCGGTAAGAAAAGACGCAATTTGGGCATCAGTCGTAGCACCGTCCATTATCTCGTTCATAACTTGTTTTGTCTTATCTATTGTAAGATTTTGTTTGTTTACTATTTCATATATTGCTTCTGTAATCATATTAACCTCTATTTTCAAATTTTATAACTTAATAAAATTTTCAATTATTTTTATTCCGTTTTTTGTAAGTATTGACTCCGGGTGAAACTGAACTCCATAAATATTAAAATCCCTATGTTTTATGCCCATAACTTGGGATTGTTCATCTTCAGCTATTACAAGCAATTCTTCTGTGATAGTAGCTCTATCTACAATAAGCGAATGGTATCTTGCAGCTACAATAACAGGAGAAAGTCCTTTAAAAATAGGACTACCGTTAGCAATATGGATATCGCTTGTTTTGCCATGCATTAGTTTTTTTGCATATACAATTTTTGCTCCAAAAACTTCGCATATAGCTTGATGTCCTAAACAAACTCCAAGTACAGGAACCTTCCCTTTAAAATATTCAATTGCTTCTTCACATATACCAGCAGCGTTTGGTCTTCCGGGCCCCGGGGAGACTACTAAATGTGTAAATTGCAAATTATCTATTTCCTTAACTGCCATTTCGTCATTCTTGATGACTTTAACATCTTTATTTATAGTTCCAATATATTGGTAGAGGTTATAAGAAAAGCTGTCATAATTATCTATAATTAAAATCATAATTCCTCCGTTTGCGCCAAATTTAGTGCATTTATTATCGCTTGAGCTTTTTGACAACATTCGTCATATTCTTTTTCAGGATTGCTGTCTGTTACAATACCAGCACCAGACTGAACATAGACTTTCCCGTTTTCAAATTTTGCCATTCTTATTGCAATACACATATCCATATTTCCTGCAAAATCTATGTACCCTATTGCACCGCCATAAGTTCCACGTTTATGCTTTTCAAGTTTGTTTATAATTTCACATGCCATCTTTTTTGGTGCTCCAGACAATGTTCCTGCAGGCAAAACTGCAGACAAAGCATCCAAATGATCGTATTTAGTTTTTATCTTTGACTTAATTACAGATGCCATATGACTAACATGAGAAAACTTTAAAACTTTCATATGCTCAACAACTTTTACAGAAGCAAACTCGCTTACTTTGCCTAAATCATTCCTTGCCAAATCCACAAGCATATTATGCTCTGCCACTTCTTTTTCATCTTTTAAAAGCTGTGATATAAGTATCTTATCTTCATCATCATTTTCACCACGTCTGCATGTGCCGGCTAGAGCATAATTTGTTAGTTGCCTATCTTTTAATGTAACAAGCGTTTCAGGAGAAGTACCTGCAATTTCAATATCTCCAAAGTTCAGATAAAACATGTACGGCGACGGGTTTATAGTTCTTAATATTCTATAAGTCTTAAGAAGGCTGCCTTCAAAATATGCTTCTGCCCTATTTGACAACACAGCTTGAAAAATATCACCTTCAAAAATGTGTTGCTTTATATTTTCAACCATTTCTTTAAATTCTTTTTTACTGTAAAGCATTTTAAAGTCTGATTTGAGCTTTGAGCTTTGCTCTTTTTTTTCTACGGTACTTTTTATAAGTTCTTCTATTTCTTTAATTTTCTCTTCTGTCTTCTTAAACTCGTTTTCAAAATTTTCTACTGGCGTGTTTACCACAATAAAAATTTTCTGTTTCAAGTGATCAAAGGCTACAACAGTATCAAAAAGCATAAGGTAAAAATCGTCAAAATTATCCTTGTTGGAATTTAAAAGATTTACAGATTTTTCGTTATATTTATAAAAATCATAAGAAAAATAACCAACAAAACCACCGGTAAACGGAGGCAATATTTCAAATCTTGGACTTTTATATTGAGAGATAATATTTCTTAAACATGTTATAGGGTCATTTGTAATTATTTCTTCATTTTTTTGGCCGTCAATAACAATTTTATCATCCATGCACCTTACGGTAAGTTTTGGATTATATCCAATAAAAGAATATCTGCCCCAACTTTCACTATTTCCAACACTTTCTAATAAAAAACTCCTTTCGTTTTTTGCCATAAAATTCTTGACAACTTCTACAGATGTTTTAACATCTGCAAAAATCTCTTTATACACAGGAATTACCGTGTAATTACTTAAATACTTTTTTGCTTCCTCTACTTGAGGTCTAATCATCTTCTACTCCCTTTGCCATAAGACAGACAAAAAACGTCCGTTCAAAGCATAAAATATTCCAAGGACGGACGTTGAAATTCATCCGCGGTACCACCTTGATTTGTAGGCAGTAATGAAAAACTAAACATATACTCTTTACTTTGAGCGTTAATACGCTCGTCGCAACTAACGCCTGCGATGCGTCGCGGAATACTAGGGATAAATTACAATCCTTTTGACCGCGCCCTCTGTGGTCCATTTGATAATCTGCGCTGTACGGGAATCTCAGCTGCGCCCGCTCTCTGTAACTGCACAATTACAGTTATCTCCACATCAACGGTTTTGAGAGCCATAACCCTCTTATTTAGTTAACCTAAAACTTTACACCTGCATTTATTCCATTCTCATACATCAATATGCATATTGTAGTTTTTTACAGATTTATTTTCAATTCATTGTAGTCGTTTGCAACATATTGGACTAATGGCAAAAAAGAAGAGCTGAAGAAAAAGAACCTCCGCTCAAAGCAAGACGCGTGCGGAGGTTCGTTTAGATCTTATATAAATTTAAGATAGAACACCAACAACATAATTTTTAGCGTTCTTCATTCTCCGGAGTCCCTTTTCCTTAGCGCTTCATCCACTGTCTGCAGACATTCCTGCATCCATTTTGCCCATCTCAGCTCCATTTCCCACAAACTATTCCTCAGCCAGAATACACACAACTGCCCTTCCATCGCTTTTTTCACTACTCCTTTTTCCGCTACCACGTTTTCCAATATTTTTCGCAACGGCTCTGCCTGTTGTGGTCTTCTCTGCATTTCCTGCACTCCTTCGGACATCATTTCCACTGCTCTTTTAAGTGCTCCCATATCTTCTTCTTTAACTTTTTCTGCTCGCAGACTCATTCTGTCCTCAATTGCACACGTTGCTCTTGTTGCTATCCGGACTCTTTGATACATTCTGTTCCCAATTTCCCACACTATTTTTAATCCTCCCATGGCTCTTTCCGGAATTTCTGATCCTGGTAATAGCTCTTCTGCTACTTTCTGCCATCTACGCATTCTTCCTTCTTCCGTAATTTCCAACATCGCTTTCCACAATCCTGTCTCTGCATAATACCTTCTACCCGTATGCGGCAGTGTTTCTGCCAGCGTTTCTATCGCTTTCTGCAGCTTTCTATGTAATCTTCTTGCTTCTCCCAGCATCCTTTCCTGCTCTGCCCGTTTTACTTTTGCTTCTTCTCTTTTTCTTTCTGCTTATTTTATTTCTTTTATTTCTTCTACTTTCTCTGGGGTAGCAGTCCTTCTGTTTACAAGAAAAGCGTTCTTTTCATCACACGAACTTAAAACAGAACTAAATGCAATAAATATGCTCAAACATTGTTTTAGTTTCATTGTTATACTTCTTTTTTTTGTTTGTAGCTTTTGTTTTTTTCATAATGTTTCCTTTGATATTCTTTGCAAGTATTCAACCCTATTTTTCCACAATATATGCATTTACTTGCATGCTTGTCAAGCACCAAACTGATTAAATTATCAACGTTTATATGTCATAGCTGATTAAATTATCAATGTCAATGTTTAGATACATACTAGCGACTTGTCGGATAACATTTTTACTTTCTTTGTATTACATTAGACCCCTTGCATAACCAACACATAAAAGTACATATAGAAGTACTATGAAACAAAAAAGAAAGCAGTTAAGTCAGATGTAATGGATTTAGTATTAATGGGAGTAAAGAAAGCATTTGATAAAAGAGTCAAGGATAGCAAGGAGAGAAGAGAAGAAGAGAAAAGAAAAGATAGGGCAAGTAGGTAAGCAAAGAGAAAATTGAG
>BNVT01000038.1 GCA_025998295.1 Endomicrobiia bacterium | reverse complement strand
TACATCTTAAAAACTTCTTAACGTTAACTTCTTAGACGAATTCAGCATTATTTAAAAAAAGTCAAAACATCGTCTATAAAACTCACAAATTTGCTTGTGGATAACCTCTCGAAATTCCCACAAAGGGACATAGGTTTTCCCACAAAGGGACATAGGTTTTCCCACAAAGGGACATAGGTTTTCCCACAAAGGGACATAGGTTTTCCCACAAAGGGACATAGGTTCTCGCATTAGGTAGTAGTATAATTGATATTAGATTTTTTATCAACTTTTTTAAAAAAATAATGTGGAATGTTTTGATTATTCTCGAAGATCAGAAGATCAACTTAATTTGAGGATATACTACTTGCATCTCTTTTAACATGAGGAGTAGGGTAACGGATGCAGCGTTTTATCGTAACATTGCTTTTGCTTCTTCCCGTAGATACGTTATACGGGCGTTATCACTCCTTAATGATTTGAATTCGTTGTGAAAATTTATGATGTCATCCTCAATACCATCATCAGCATAAAAGCGATAGGCATGGAGTAACTGGGTGAAATCCTGCATACATTGGTCAATGATTTCTTTATTGGCATTCATATTGATGATGATGTGAGCATTTTCGATGATGTCAAATAAGATCTCTTTATTGTTGTAGATTTCTTTGCATATATAAAAGAAATTTGTGTAGATTCGTTGTTTGAGGATATTTGGACTTGTCAAAACGTCGATGTAGTGTTGAGCAACTTGTTCTTCGTTAGTGCTACGCTTAATTCTATAGAGGGTCGTGGAGACTGTTACAAAATTTTCAATATCATTATCGAGGTTAGTATAGACTTGAAGAAGCTGTGTTCTAAGGTTAGATTGTTTGTTCAGAAATGGACAGTCTCTAGTGATTACATCTATAACTTGGGATGTCGGATCATCCGTGAAATCGTCCGCAGGGACCATAATTGTTGTCGTATTGTGTGCCACTTCTTGTGATTCCAAATTTGAAGAACCAAAATTTGAATTGGTAGCATCTGACTTAAATTTATCTGATCCCAAATCTATATTCCATTCAAAACAGCCACGATCTGCTTTGGTGGTGGCCCTAGTAAAACTTAAGGGTCCGAGCATCTTGTCATCAACAACATCATTCTTTTCATTCACGTTAGCAACGACATAGTTATTTGAAAAATTATTATTCCTGTCGATTATGATGGTTATATATAATGAACCACTTTTCAATTTTTTGTAATCTTCATCATTAGGTAGCCATACATTGTTATTTCTATGGAGCTTTCGTGGATTAGAATTGTCTATTATAATGCTACATTTTCCTTGGCTGTCAGTGAACAATTTGAGAGACTTTAAATTGGCACTTGTTAAGTGTAGTGATCTTAACGAATCTTCTGATGATTTAGAACCGTCTTTTTTTTTATTTTTTCCGCCGCTTTTTTTTTCTGATGAACTGAAGCTATTCGATGCTCCTTTTAACAGACCCCCTGATGGTTGTTGTAAATTTATTGACGAAGATAGAGGTAGTGGCTGTGGCGGTAAATGACCGTCGACTGGTACTGGTATGCGACTTCCGTCTGGTGGTAGTTGTATATAATCACGTGTTTCTGGTAGTAGTTGTTGTGCTCTTAAATTAGCATGTGGTGCTGAGGGAGTCAGAGCGTTCCTATCGTCGAGTGGCGGTGGTACTGCTTCAACTGCTGCTAGAGGTAGTGATGATGGTATTGGTGGCGCTGGTGGTGGTGATGGAAGTAGATGTGTACTTTCTACATCTGGTCGTAGAAGTTCAAGTTCTGAATGCATTGCTGGTTGTGGTTTAGATTCTACATATTGTGGTGATTTTAAAATAGCGCGTGGTGGTGGCGTATGTAGAGCATTGTTAATGTTTAGTAATCGTGGTATTCTATTGTGTGGTTGTGGAGGTAGTATATATATAACAGGGCGTGGTATTTCTCTATGCCTTAAATTAAACTGTTGTGGTACTAGCGTATGTAGAGCATTGTTGGCATCCAGTGGTGGTGGCCTTAAATAGGCACATGGTGGCGGCGGTGGTGGTACTGCTGGATCTACTATTACTGCTTGTACTGGTGGTACTAGAGGTGGCGGCGGCGGTGGTACTGCTACTACCGCTAGTGGTTGTTGTATGTCAGGAATAACCACCGGTGCTAGTACTGGTGGTGGTGATGGAAGTAGATGTTTACTTTCTACATCTGGTCGTAGAAGTTCAAGTTCTGAATGCATTGCTGGTTGTGGTTTAGGTTTTGCATATTGATGTAGTGGCTTTAACGGAGGACGAGGATTAGGACATTGTGGGCAAGAACTCAATACAAAACTAAATAAAATAATTGCACATATTGCTTTTAGTGATCTGTTATTTTTGATTTGATGACGTGTTAATTTCAAATGTCACCTTCTTGATTTTTACATCCACAAATCATCTTAAGAATTAACTTAAAGGTTTTGTAATATTTATTTTTTGTCAATACTTTGTTTTTGGATTTCGCAAATACCTGAGTTTCATAACATTTTGCTTTAATGGTTTTAGCAATTACTTTTGGTTTTGTCAACCCCTTTCCGTCATCTACGTTCTAGTATCTAGTTTCTAATATCAAGAATTTAATAGAAGGCTAAACACAATAATTGTGCATATTGCTTTTTTTGATCTATTAATTTTGGTTCGACAAAATTTGATTTTTATATGCAACCTTCTTTTTTTTAGTCGTCTGGTTTTTGATTGTGAAAAGCCGGAATGAATTTTCCATGTGGTTTTTTTCGTGATATAACTAACATTTCATTTTGTTTTTTTTGTGAATTGATACATTGTTCTTTTATTTTAAGAATATTATGGTCAACTGCATGGTTTTGTGTCGGTTTGTTTAATCTTTCGAGGAGGGTTTTATTATGCATTCTATTTTTTGATTGTGAAAAGCCGGAATGAATTTTCCATGTGGTTTTTTTCGTGATATAACTAACATTTCATTTTGTTTTTTTTGTGAATTGATACATTGTTCTTTTATTTTAAGGATATTATGGTCAACTGCATGGTTTTGTGTCGGTTTGTTTAATCTTTCGAGGAGGGTTTTATTATGCATTCTATTTTCATATGTTATTCTCCCAAGATTATTGGCTGAACTATTCGCAAGTCTATCTTTACTAGAATTTACATTATTATTGAAATACAGGGAGTGACATAGTTCATATAGATTTGAGTTAATGTTGGTTTCTTGTTTTTCAACTATTCTGGGATTAGGACACTCTGGACATGAACTCAATACAAAACTAAATAAAATAATTGCACATATTGCTTTTAGTGATCTGTTATTTTTGATTTGATGACGTGTTAATTTCAAATGTCACCTTCTTGATTTTTACATCCACAAATCATCTTAAGAATTAACTTAAAGGTTTTGTAATATTTATTTTTTGTCAATACTTTGTTTTTGGATTTCGCAAATACCTGAGTTTCATAACATTTTGCTTTAATGGTTTTAGCAATTACTTTTGGTTTTGTCAACCCCTTTCCGTCATCTACGTTCTAGTATCCAGCAATGAAGTAACGGATACGTCCAAAACCATACCGCATGCGAAGTCTTTTAATAAACAACTGAGCATCTCTTTTGTTAAGAGGCTTGACATTTTCATCACTATAGGTAAGTGTAACAAATACTTTAGAATCATGATCTTTAGCCTCATGAATCAACCGAATAGACCAATCCGATTGCCGATTAATTTGACAAGCAATACACCTACAACAAGGAACAAGCATATTCTTGGTAGTTAAGAATATAGGCTTAGTACAATGCATTAGAGCCGTCTACCGCCTCTATGCAGAGAACGATTTCTACGATGTCTACGAAGTCCACGTCTAAATGACGAACGTCTTCTACGACGAAATTCATAACGAACCTCCTTTATTAATATTCGCTCATTACCACGCACGCACCCGTTTAATACAGGCGCACGCACTATTTGAGCTTATAAGCACTGCGTCGGTTCTAACAAGATGACAGCCAAAAGCTGTCATCTACGCTTTTAGTATCAAGTAAACTAAAAGCGCATGTTAGGGCTACGCCCTAACAACCCGTAACCCTCACGCCTTTTGGGCTTCGCCCGGCGTTTCGGGTTTTTAAGAGTAGTAGCTGTTTAAAGGCCGCTAATGCCTTTTTTTGAGTCTTTTTTAACTCTTTGTATCTTAGGGTACCTATTTATCATATTTATTGTAAATTTAGCCATTTATGGGGCTTCTACGCCAATTGTAGATCAATATTATTATGTCTTTGAAAGAAATCTTTAATGATCATAAAAGCAGTAACGGATTAAATTTCTATTTTACAATCTTAATCCCTGAAGAGATTTAAATGTCATTAGTAAGGCAAAGTATATCCTAAAGACTTAAAAGCGTAGTTTTGCGGTCAACTACACAGTTACCTATCAAGTAAGTTTATTGCGAACTTGGACGTACTCAAGCACTACATCAAATTAAACTTCATGCTAGAATTAATCACTCACTTTAAAATATTATATAGCTACTTGGCAAGTTGTATCAATAACTTTTTGTATTTTGCTTACAGTAATTTCCATGATGTAATCATCATCTTTTTCTACATATTTAACTGGTGCCATAGTACTGCCATTGCTTAATATATAATTTTTAAATTCCTCACTCTCCGTAATTTTCTCAAATTGTTTTTTTCTCTCCTTTTTAGAATTATGCCATTTTGCATTGTTCAAATTAAGGGCTTTTATCAATCCTAAAAGTCTAATATGATAATTTTTTGTTCCAATTACAATTCCTTCTATATGATTTAATAATATAAACGTTAGAGGATTTTTAATTGTACATATCTTTTTGCTTCTACGTACCGTTTGTCACTCAAAAGCATATCACTATACATTGGTGAGAATTCTATTCTGACGGTTGTGGGAATATTATTATTTTTATATTTGACAAACATAGCTGTTTGTAAAAAATGGAATGTTACATTTTCTAACTTTCCATTGAATTCTGAGAAGTCAAAATAGTAAGGAGATGTCCTTAGGTCATCAATAGCTCTTTTAATTTTTATATATTGCCTTCCTCCTAAGCTACTTGAATTTTTATATCCTAATATATCAATAACTTCTTTAACTGACACATTACAATAACATATTTTAATATCATGGTTATCACTATATTCCATGTACTTGCACCCATCTTCTTCCCATTTTAAAGTTAACACATATAAAATACGATTATGATATACTCTTAATATTCCTTTTGGTATGTCGTTTTTAAATGCCTTACCTTTTATAATTATCATTTTTTTTTTCATCTTTATCCTTCAGATCAAACTTTAATTCTGCTTTATCAGTCTTTTTTGAATTTGTTGGTTGTGTAAAAAAAATATTATTTGTTAGAGGTATAACCTTTAAAAAAAAATTATGGGGTTTTGGATATGTTAACGAATTTTTAATGTATTTTATATTTCCACTTGTATCTATTGCTTTTTTTGTGGACATAATTCTAAAAGCATTAGAAGTGCTAATTGTTTTATTACCTGTTGTCATACTAGGCTCATTAATAGCCGTAGAATGAACTTTTATATAATCTTTAGCCATTATTTCAAGCAGAGAGTTAAAATATTGTTTTTTAGTCGTTATGATTTCTCCTGCCTCATATTTAAGGATTGTGTCTTTAAGTGCTCCTCTAACCCGGTCTACACCTAATAGCTGATTTTTTTAATGAAGTTCCAATCACTATGGCTGTCTTCAACGGATTCTCTGATTTCATCTAGTAAATTTTTTTCATCTTCAGTTAATCTATAAGCCATATAATCTCCTCTTTTTTTTCTTGTCTTTGTTTTTTTAATTTTCGCAAGAAAATCGTTTTACTGTCTTAACGCGTTACATCTTAAAAACTTCTTAACGTTAACTTCTTAGACGAATTCAGCATTATTTAAAAAAAGTCAAAACATCGTCTATAAAACTCACAAATTTGCTTGTGGATAACCTCTCGAAATTCCCACAAAGGGTCGTAGGTTTTCCCACAAAGGGTCGTAGGTTTTCCCACAAAGGGTCGTAGGTTTTCCCACAAAGGGTCGTAGGTTTTCCCACAAAGGGTCGTAGGTTTTCCCACAAAGGGTCGTAGGTTACGCATTAGGTAGTTAGTATAATCGATATTATTTTTTTATCAACCTTTTAAAATGTCAGTTAGACGTTTTAAAAATGATTTATAAGATTAGATTTATTTTTAGTGTTTTATTTATGAGTTATACTATTTTGTACTTTGCATGTTTTATAGAACTGTATTAAAATGTAATTGCAAGATTATGAATGTTCATTGCATTACTCCCATTAATATCAAACCAACCTCACTATTCCCCCACTTACCTCATTTTTGTAGTGTTGTATGAAGTTATAGCGGGCAGTATCGTTTTTACAATTGTTGAACTCATTGCACAGTTTCAAGGTACGATGGACACCACCTACAACACTCACAGGTTGCCTTTTCGCATCTTCTTGGTCATAATAGAGTATATTGATAAATTCATCAATATTTTCTGCAGTGCTGTAGTTTGAGGAGTTCATATGTTCGATCTTGTGAATAGCTTCAACAATATAATATGGGGCGCCATCAGAGTCATAGGCGCGGTTAATCACTTGTAATAAACAAAGACAGGAAATATTTTCAAGTTTGCTAAATATTGAAATAATTTGGCTGGGATACATGGTATTTTGATTGTTGAAGCAAACGAGATTTTTTCCAAAATGATGGCAATTCCATAGTTTACTTTCGGGATCCCTGACGAGATAGTTACTATTAATTTTTAAGAATATTTCCGATATTTGTCTGGAGCAGTTTTCGTTGTTCAAGGAATTGATATTTTGAGCAATTATTTGGATAATTTGATCAGTGTTATTAGTTTTATCAATCTTCTGTAATAACTGTGATAGCAGCTGTGGGTTTAATGGCCAAACAACTGATGGTGGTGATGCATCATGTAATGATCCTGAGCCACCTACCGCAGATAATGGGGATGGTATTTCTGACAATATCGGTTGTGATTGGCTTGGTGTATATGACGAAGCCGATGATGATCCTACGGATGGTGAGAGCAATGGTAGACATAGGCCTAGTGGGTTAGATTGTGAAGACGGCGAAGATCCTGATGATGATTGTGGCGGCAATGGTGGATGTAGTAAATTAGTTGGGTTTTGATCCTGTTGCTGATCTTGTTGTGATGGTGCTACTGGAACTGGCACTGGTAGTGTTGCTGTTGATATTGGTGCTGGTTTTGGCTCGTTGCCGTCAGAAGGAGGCTGATAGGGAGGACGGGGATTAGGACACTGTGGGCAAGAACTGAATACAAGACTAAACACAATAATTGTGCATATTGCTTTTTTTGATCTATTAATTTTGGTTAGACAAAATTTGATTTTTATATGCAACCTTCTTACTTTTTTTCGTCGTCTTGTTTTTGTTTATTAAAAGCTCTAAATCCAAAGTATTTTTTATATAGCGCTAATTGTGCATTGGGGCAGCTTGTTTTTATTACAAATGGATGTTTTATGGGGAGTATTTTTTGTAGTCTTTGTAGTCTTTTTTGTGATTCGTGCCACCTTTTTATTACAAATGGACGATTTAAGGGTAGTTTTTTATTTAGTTCTTTTTGTGAATAGTCACATTTTGATTGTATTCTAGGGATATTTTTATTGTAAATAGAATTATTTTTTTCAACTTCTACTCTTCTCGCTTTTGCGTCAATTTGTTCTTGTTTCCTTAATTTTTCATAGAAGGCTATGTTTTTTTCTAGTATTAACATGTCAGTTTGATGTTTTCTTCTATCACATTCAAGGGCTAATTTATATTTATAATCATAAGAATCAGTATAAGTACTGAAATACGTTGGGTAAGATGGTAGTTTATCCAGATTGGAATGAATGTTAGTTCCTTGATCATCGACTATTCTGGGATTAGGACATTGTGGGCAAGAACTCAATACAAAACTAAATACAATAATTGCACATATTGCTTTTATTGATCTGTTATTTTTGATTTTACGATGTGTGAATTTCACATGTTACCTTTTTGATTTTTACATCCACATATCTTCATGTAGTTATTAAAGGTTTTGTGAATACATTATTTTTAGGATCTTATAAAATACCTGACTTTTATCAATACTTTGTTTTAAAGATTTTACCAATTACTTTATTTTTCGTCAATACTTTGTTTTTATATTCAGTAAATACCTGAGTTTCATAACATTTTGTTTAATAAGTTTTAGCAATTACTTTTGGTTTTGTCAACCCTTTTCCTGTCATCTACGCTTCTAGTATCAAGTAGTATAGAAGCGTAGTTAATACTGTACCTTAAGATCCACATTTTCCTTAGAATTTTTTGGAGTGATTGTAATAGAACGTATCATCACTAATATTGCTAATATTATAGCAACAATAACTGCAATCCATTGTGTTTTATGTTCCATTATTTGTTTCCTTAAATCGTTTCAGACTTATCTAGCCGTATGCTGTTCAAAGGCCATTAAGCCTTTTTTAAAAGCTTCTTAGCTTATTATACAATCTTTATATCTTTTAATCAATTTGTATTAATATGTCTTTTTTTGAGATTTCTATGATAGTAATATCTACCATCTTGAAATCTCATAACGAACCTCCTTTATTAATATTCGCTCATTACCACGCACGCACCCGTTTAATTCAGGCGCACGCACGATTTGAGCTTACAAACACACGTCGGTTCTTAATAAGATGCCAGCTTCGCAGTCATCTGGGCTACTAGTATCAAGTAATCTAGTAGCCATGTTAGGGCTACGCCCTAACAACCCGTAACCCTCACTCCTTTTGAGGCTTCGCCTCAGGAGTTTCGGGTTTTTAGCTATAATAGCTGTTTAAAGGCCGATAATGCCTTTTTTTAGTCTTTTTTAATTCTTAGTATACTTTATGTACCTTTTTATCATGTTTATCACAAATTAGCCATTTACGGAGCTTCTACGCCAATTGTAGATCAATATTATTATGTCTTTGAAAGAAATCTTTCAAACTATACAGTTGAAATACAAATTAAATTTATATACTACAATCTTAATCCTAGAAGAGATTTAAATGTCATTAGTAAGGCATTAGGATATCAAGGTCTTGAAAGTCCAGCTTTGCGGTCAACCAAGTAGTTACCTATCAAGTAACGTATAGTAGTGACTTAGCTACACACAAACACTCATAAACTAAACTCTCTAAGCTAGGAGTTATATCACTCACTTTAAAATATTATATAGCAGCTTGGTAAGTCGTATCGATAACTTTTTGTATTTTCCTTACAGTAATTTCCATGATATAATCATTTTCCTTTTCCTTATACTCAACTGGTGCCATAATGCTGCCATCGCTTAGTATGTAATTCTTAAATTCCTCACTCTCTGTAATTTTCTCAAATTGTTTTTTTCGCTCCTTTTTAGAATTATGCCATTTTGCATTGTTCAAATTAAGAGCTTTAATCAATCCTAAAAGTCTAATATGATAATTTTTTGTTCCAATTACAATTCCTTCTATATGATTTAATAATATAAACGTTAGAGGATTTTTAATCGTACATATTTTTTTGCTTCTACGTACCGTTTGTCTACTCAAAAGCATATCACTATACATTGGTGAGAATTCTATTCTGACGGTTGTGGGAATATTATTATTTTTATGTTTTGTAAACATAGCTGTTTGTAAAAAATGGAATGTTGCATTTTCTAACTTTCCATTGAATTCTGAAAAGTCAAAACAATATGGAAATGTCCTTAGATCATTAATAGATTTTTTAATTTTTGTATATTGTTTTCCACTCAAATTGTTCGAATTAGTAGATCCCAATATTTCTATAATTTCTTTAATTACGACATTACAGTAACAAACTTTAATGTCATGATTATTGTTATATTCCATGTACTGACACCCATTTTCTTCCCATTTTAAGGTTAACGCATATAAAATGCGATTATGGTATATTTTCAATATTCCTCTTGCTTCATCATTTTTAAATGCCCTACCTTTTATGATTATCAAGTTTTTTTTACCTTCATCCTCTAGATCAATCTTTAGTACTACTTTATCAGTCATTTTTGAATTTGTTGGTTGTGTAAAAAAAATATTATTTGTTAGAGGTTCAACTTTTAAAAAAAAATTATGGGGTTTTGGATATGTTAACGATTTTTCAATGTAGGCTATATTTCCACTTGTATCTATTGCTTTTTTTGTGGACATAATTCTAAAAGCATTAGAAGTGCTAATTGTTTTATTACCTGTTGTCATACTAGGCTCATTAGTAGCCGTAGAATGAACTTTTATATAATCTTTAGCCATTATTTCAAGCAGAGAGTTAAAATATTGTTTTTTAGTCGTTATGATTTCTCCTGCCTCATATTTAAGGATTGTGTCTTTAAGTGCTCCTCT
>BNVT01000037.1 GCA_025998295.1 Endomicrobiia bacterium | reverse complement strand
AAACAGAAGGTATTCTCAAGGCCTATGTTACTAAACAGGGGGGGGTCAAAGATCCACAGCAACAACTACAGCTCTTCAATTTCTGCTGCTGATACCGCACGTCTTGCTTTGAGCGGAGGTTCATTGTCGCGGCAATACCAAATTGCAATTTATGGAATTTGTTTAGATTTAAAATCATTCACCTCGAGAAATTTTTTTCATGCGTTTGTTGTTGAAGTGTTTCCATTTTTTTACAAAAGGGGTTGTGGGCAGATAGAGTCTTGTTGGGTATTTATTGACCTTTTTCCAAGCTGCTAGTGGATAAGTAGAGCAAAATAGCTATGAAAACAAACGAGTGCAAGTGTTTTGTAGATGGTAGGTGTTTGAAATAATATTTGCAAGGGTACAGAAACAGAAAAAAGGGCTTTAAACCTTTTTAGATTTAATTTGATAGCTGGTATTTGTAGTTATGAAATTTGTATGTAGTTTTGCAAGAAGTTTAATGAACATAAGCAGAATGAATCCAAAAATATTTAGGGCTTTTTATTATTTTTGATTAAAAGAACATAAGAAAATGATAAAACCAGAACATACATCAGCTATTTTTGCATATTTTTACTTAATTTGACATCTTATAATAAAAATGATTGAATCAGCGTGATGTGATAGGGTGTAAATGTTTTTTTGAGTTTAATACCCGCAAATTGCGTAAATAAAGGAGAGGAAAGTATGCAATCAATCCATGATTATTATGGTGAATTAGTATTTACAAAGAAGGTGATGGAACAGAAATTGAGCAAAAACATTTACAAGAAATTAGTGGCAGCTATTGACAATTTGGAACCTCTGGACCAGACGATAGCAAGCGAAGTCGCTCACGCAATGAAAGAATGGGCTCTTAAAAACGGAGCAACGCACTTTACGCATTGGTTTCAGCCTCAAAGAGGCGGTACTGCACAAAAACATGATTCCTTTATAGATTACGGAGAAGGCAATGAAATAATAGAAAGATTTTCAGCTTCACAGCTTGTGCAATCTGAACCTGACGCGTCTTCTTTCCCATCGGGTGGAATAAGATCGACTTTTGAAGCAAGAGGATACACTGCATGGGATCCTACGTCTCCTGTGTTTCTTCTTGAAGCGGGTAAAACAAAAACTTTGGTAATACCTTCAGTTTTTCTTTCGTGGACAGGCGAGGTACTAGATTTAAAAACCCCTTTGCTTAGATCTCTTACAGCTCTGAATGAAAAAGTAATAAGTCTTCAGAAACTTTTGGGTAATAAAAATGCAAGACAAATAAAAGTTTTTGCTGGTATTGAGCAGGAATACTTCCTTCTTCCGAAAGAATTGGTAAAATCAAGACCCGACATAACAGTTACTGGAAGAACTTTGTTTGGAAATAAGCCTGCAAAAGGTCAACAGATGGAAGATCATTATTTTGGAAATATTAGAAAAAATATTTTGGAATTTATGGAAGATGTTGATCACGAACTTTACCGCAAGGGCATTCCTGTAAAAACAAGACACAATGAAGTTGCTCCTAATCAGTTTGAGCTTGCGCCTCTTCATCAGGAGGCAAATTTGGCAATAGATAACAACTTGCAGACAATGGAAATCTTGAAGAGAGTTGCAGATAATCACAATATGGTTGCTATTCTTCACGAAAAGCCATTTGCAGGCGTAAACGGCTCAGGAAAACATTTCAATTGGTCTATTAGCGACAATACCGGAACAAATTATTTCGAACCTTCAAAATCTCCTCTTAAAAATATATCATTCCTTTTGACTATAAGCGCAGTTTTGTTTGGTGTAAAAAAATTCAGTGGGATTTTAAGAGCCAGTGTTGCAGACGCCGGTAATGATCACAGGCTTGGCGCAAATGAAGCTCCTCCTGCAATTATGTCTGTTTATTTAGGAGAATATGTAAACGATTTATTGGACTCAATAGAAAAGGCAAGCACAATTAATGAAAAAGAAGTAAATGAAATAACGTTAGGTGTTCAAAATCTGCCTAAAGTCAACAAAGATTATTCCGATAGAAACAGAACTTCACCGGTTGCTTTTACAGGTAATAAGTTTGAATTTAGAGCACTTGGGTCTTCGGCAAATCCTTCTGAGGTCGGAACCACGTTGAATCTTATCGCTGCTTACGGATTTGATGAAATATATAAGAGAATTGAAGCAAAGAAAGATGACAGCGATGTAAAGAAAAAAGCTTTGGAAGTAGTAAAAGAAATAATTGCAGAAACAAAAGATATAAGATTTGAAAAGAATGGATATTCGCAGGATTGGCATGTGGAAGCAGAAAAAAGAGGTTTGCCTAATGCAAAGAATACTCCAGAAGCGTTAAAACTTTTCCTTGATAAAGACGTAATAAAGGCTTTTTCAGATTATCACGTGTTAACCGAGAGGGAGTTAAGGTCAAAAATTGAAATAAAACTTGAAAATTATGTAAAAATAAAGGAAATTGAGTACAAATATGCTGTAAAAGTTGTATATACTCTGGTTTTGCCGGCAGTTCTTAAACAGATAAACATATTGGCAAAAACAGGTAAAAACTTGAGCAAACTCAACATAGAATCAGAAGTATTTGCAAAAGATATTGATACTTTAGTTAAACTTTATGAGGATATAAGAGAGTATAGTTCTGCTTTAGAAAAATTTCTCGAGGAGGATTACGGCGATGTTAATACAGTAGCTGAGAAATTTGCATCTAAAGGTGTAGAGATTTTGGCAAGTTTGAGAGAAAAAGTCGATGCTGCTGAGGATTTAGTTGCAGATGAATTTTGGTCAATGATAAGCTATCAACGACTTCTTAATGCGTTCTAATAACTACAGTACTGCTACGACATATGGAAAGTTGTTGTGGGTTTAGGTAAAGGACAAACGCATGAAAAAAAAATTTCTTGGGGCGGCTGATTTTAGATTTAAAGCATATTCCATAGACTAAAATTTGACATTGCCTGCAGCAATTAAAAAAGCCTTTATGCGTTTGTCCAAGCGCGCTTCCCCAAAGAAACAAGCAAGTTATTATAACATCCCTTTATCTCAAGTCCCTTCTTTACTTCGAATTTTATGCAAACACACGCTAGTTAAAATCCCGTGGATATAAAATTAATAGCAATAGGCCCAAATATAACTATAAAAATAGTCGGAAATATTAACAACACTAACGGTATAAGCATTCTTACAGGTGTTTCCTGCGCTTTTTTCTCTGCTAGTGCAAATCTGCTGTTTCTTAATGAAATAGATAAACGTTTTAAAGTATCGGACATTCCAATACCCGACTCAAGCGACATATTTATAGTTTTTACAAAGAAATTAAGTTGATCAACGGAGGCTTTTTGCGCCATCTCGGTAAAAGCAAAGCGTTTATCGCATCCTAAAGAAATTTTTGACAATGCATCTTTTAAATCATCTGATAAATGTCCGTCTGTTATTTGTACAACTTTGCGAGATGCACTGTAAAAATCAAGACCAGCGTCAAGCATGATAGAAAGCAACTCCGCCGTATCTGGGAGCTGCCTTTCTATAGATTCTTTCCTTTTTTCAAATTTTTCTTTAATTTTTAAAAAGGGAAGAAAAAAGAAAACTGCGCTAGATACAATTACAACAACCACATTCTTGCTTATAAGTATACATATCAACATACCTAAAAACATTACAAACAATTGTAAAACAAAAAATTGATAAGGATTAATTTTTGAGTATTTACCTCCTAGAGATTTTAAAATTACCATTATCTTCTCAGTATATTTTATAAATTTTTTATATTTTAAACGAACGAAAAGCCTGCTTACTTTTTCGAAATTGTCCATTATAAAATTTGATATAAATCTTTTACCTTTTCTTTTTTCAATAGCGTTATAGACCTTCCCGGCGATTTCAATTCGCCCAATACTTACAAACATATAATAACCCACAAAAAAAATAGATAATGATAAAAATATACAAAATAGTATAAGCATCAAAAATCAATCTCCGTCATTTTTCTTATTACAAACGAACCTGCAAGCACCATCACAACCACAATAAGCAGCAAAACACTACCTGGTAATGTTACAAACAAAGGTTTTATCATATCAGGCTCAATTATATACATCAAAAACACAACAATAAAAGGCATAACGCTTACAATATTGCCAGACATTTTACCCTGCGCTGTCAGGGCGTTTATCTTTGACCGTACATCAATTCTCCGGCTTGTCGAATCGATTATTTTATCAAATATATCTTTTACACTTGCTCCGGTATCTTTTGATATTCTTGTAGTATCAAGCATAAGCTTAAATTCTTTACTTTCTGTCTTTCTAGATAATTCTTCAAGAGCTTTATCCAAACTTATCCCTAAAGCCAAACTGTCTGACATTTGTTTAAATTCAAATTTTATAGGCTCGTTTAATTCGTTTTTAGCCGTTAACAAAGCATTTTGAAGGGATTGTCCAGCTTGCAATGAATTTTTTATAATAGCTAACGCTTCAACAACCTGCTTGTCAATTAAATTTGTACGTTTGCGTTTATTCTTATCTTTTACATACCAATCCAAATAAAGAAATAAAATACACAATATTAACGCAAAGACAATATTCTTAAGTAAAATAGCCAATAAAAGAAATGCCAATAATAAAATTAAGAGTTTCTTTCTCTTAACAGGCAAGTTTTTAAAATTAAACTTTTTTTTATTTTTACGCTTTGTCTTTTTTTTGATTTGTAAAAAAATCAAACGTACAAAACAAAATACAAACGCAGATAAGGAAATAACTAACATTATTTTCATTTAAAAATCCCCATATCTATATTTACTCCCATTTGAGAAGATGTGTTAATAAATTCAGGTATATATCCTGTAAAAACAAAATCTCCTTTTTGAGTGCCATTTTCAAAACATTTTGGATCAAATTGAAAAACTGGTTTGATTTCGTATATTCTATCGTCTTTTGTTTTATTTATCACAGAAATTGAAGATATCTTTCTTGAACCGTCCGAGTAACGCCTAAGCTGAACTATAATATTAATGGCAGATGCAATTTGAGAGATAATAGAACGTTCTGGCAAATCCATTCCAGACATTAATACCATAGTTACAAGTCTAGAAGCTGCGTCATAGGGAGAATTTGCATGTAATGTTGTAAGGCTTCCTTCATGTCCGGTGGACATTGCCTGAATCATATCAAGAGCTTCACCTGAACGACATTCGCCTACAATTATTCTGTCCGGACGCATTCTTAAAGCATTTACAACAAGTCTTCTTATACTTATCTCTCCTGTTCCTTCTGTTGACTTAGGCCTGCTTTCAAGTCTTATAACATGGTCCTGCTGAAGTTGGAGTTCTGCGGAGTCTTCAATAGTAATCAATCTTTCCCCTATAGGGATAAATGACGATATAGTATTTAAAAGAGTTGTTTTCCCTGTACCAGTGCCTCCTGAAACAATGATATTTCTTTTTAAAATAACAGCTGTTTTTAAAAACTCAATCATTTCTTTACTTATACTTTCTGAAGAAATTAAGGAATCAGGCGTTAATTTATTCTTTAAGAATTTTCTTATTGTAAGAATGTCTCCACCTAATGACACAGGACTTATAACTGCATTAACGCGTGAACCGTCCTGAAGTCTTGCATCGACAATTGGCGACGATTCATCAACATGTCTGCCAACTTTTGAAACTATTCTGTCTATAACTGTTCTTAATCTTTTTCCATCAGGGAAGGTTATATTTGTTTTCGATATTTTGCCGCTCTTTTCAACAAATATGTTTTTATATCCGTTGATCATTATCTCCGTAATTGATGGATCTTTCAAAAAGTCTTCTAAAACGCCAAGCCCAGCAACATCGTCGCAAAGTTCTTTGTAAAGTCTGTCCAAAATGTTTTCAGGCATAATAAGTCCGCGTTTTTTTATTATTTCACTTGTTTTATTTTTTGCAGTTTGTTTTAACTTCTCAACATCTGTTTCATCGGCATAATCTTTCATTTCCTCCACAAGCATCTTTTGCATTTCATCTCTTAATTCTTTATAAACATCTTCATTCTGATAATAATCATGCAAGAATACTCCTGACGTCTTTTTCTTCAAGTTATAATCATCAATTATATTTTCCAAAACTAAGACATAAGGATTTGATTTATTTCTGTAGGAAAATTCCGGAGAGAGAATATGTTCCTGTAGATTGCAATCAAAATCTACATATATATTATCTTTAAAAACTTCAAAATTATTTAATAATTTATCAGAATAAAAATTATACCCAATATTAAGCTTTAGAGTTATAAAATTTATATAAGAACTTATAGATTTATACTCTTCCGAAATAAGAATTGCATTTTTGGCAGACACCGTATCAGACATATAGGCAAGAAGAACGCACCTTGATTCCTTAACAAGACCTAATGCATCGCGGACTTCGTCAGGCGCAACAACAAAAACATATTTAAATTCACTTTCCAAAACATTTATAAGGTATAAGATGCTTTCAATGCTTATGTCTCTCAGTTTTTTATTTTTCAACCCAAGAATCATACTGCTTCCATCGGAGATAAATAACTTTTTAACATTTTAGGATTAATACTTGACAAAACCGGGAGTATATCTTCAATATACTTCGTTCCAGTTTTATATATAGACCAAAAAGCTTCTGTACCTGGAATTGAAAAATCAAGAATAATGCTAAATTCTTTTTTATTTGAGCTTACACAAGATAACCCATGCGCAATCAAATTTCTATAAAGTAAAGCACATCCTGGGGCTATTAAAAACATTTATACTCCCTTAAATTACACTGAACTTCCTAGCGTAAATAAATATACCAAACAAAATTGCAATAGGGCTTCCTTAAAAACCCATTGTTTTTGTAGGTTTTTGTATTTGTTATACTGGTATTGTTTTGAGGTATCTTGCCTGTAAAAAAAACAACATCTGTACCAAAACAAAAACACAGCAACAGTAACTTGTTAGAGTTTTTAGGCAAACCCAATAGATTATAAGACTCTCACCAAAACAAAGCATTGCACTGGACCTTTTATCAATCTTTTTTGTCCAGTTCTAAGCTTTATACCTTCTCGCAAAGTAATAGCCGGATTAGCACGACAAACGCACGAAAAAAGTCTTTGGCGAGGTTGCTTTAACCTTTAAGCAAATTCCATAGATTGTTGTTACAGTTCTTGCCTGCAACAATCAAAAATCAAAAAAGCTCTCAAAAAAGCTCTCGTGCGTTTGAGTGTGAATGCTACATACTTTAAGACCATTGCTTAATGTTTTTTTTAGTCTCTTATTTGGTTTCTTTGTCTTTTAAGTCTTGTACACTGCCTGCAACGGCGGTTTTGGCAACTAATGCTCTGGTTTTGTCGATTAAGCCTTGGGCTTTTTTAACGATATCATCGACTTCTGTAGCAAGATTTTCGATTAGACAACGGGTAAAGCTATCTTTGTTGGCTCGAATGATGTTTGTAGTAGGGATTTCTCTGATTTCTTCGACCACTTTACGGATGAAATAGGCATCTTTTTCTAGGTTATAGGTGCATGAGTGAATGAGCTCGAGCCTCTGGGTATAGGTCTCGTCACCGATGTCTTCGCTTTTTAATATTTCACAGGTATAGGCATCTTTGTTGGTCTGCTGCTGGAGGGTTATGGTGATATAGGAGTCTATGGGGACGAGAGCGAGTCTGGAGGTGACGGCACGGGTGTTGTTGTTGCAGGCGGTGGCGTGTTCAGCGTAGGAGCGGGCTTTGTAGAGAGCGACGTTGATGGCTCCTCCTTCTTCTTCTTTGGAAACGAAAGAGGTATCTCTACTGATGAAAGCTTCGGCACAGCAACAGGCGGCGGCGATGATGTCGCAGGCGGTGGCGCAGATGTTGTAGCAGACAATGCTGCTTAATTTGTATTCGGTTTCGTCGTCATCGGCGGCGGTGTTATATAAGGCGTAGGCGTCGGCGGCGTTGGCGTAGGCGGAGTTAGCATCGACGCAAGAGGTGGAGGCGATGGTTTGGATGCTGGCGAGGGTACAGACGTTGCTGGCGGCGCGGTCGATAATTTGGTGGGTGGCGGCTAAGGCGTCGGCGGCGAATTTGATACTCATGTCGGCAACATGGCCAAAATCGACTATGAATATATGCGCTTGTCGTTCTGGTTGTGCTGCTGCTGGTGATGATGAAGGCGAGCTACTTGAAGACGCACTAGATGGCGATGATAACGAGGATGATGAGCTTGATGAACTGCTTGATGAGCTCGATGAAGATGAACTTGTTGTATGTGGTGGTGGTAATAGTGGTGGTGGTGGTAGTAGTAGTTCTTGATATTTCTGTCGTTGTTGCAGACCAGCTTCGCTTCCTGCACTTGTGCCATCACTTGAACTCGAACTACTCGAGCTTGAGTTTGAACTACTCGATGTAGAACTGCTCGGATTTGAACTGCTCGAACTCAAACTGCTCAAGCTTGGACTGGCTGAACTTGAAGATGAACTCGAACTACTCGAGCTTAGGCTTGAAGATGAGCTTGAACTGTTCAAACTACTTGAACTTGAACTGCTTAAAGGTGAAGATGGCGAAAGTGTTGACGATGGTGATGAAGAAGACGGTAATGATAAAGATGAACTAGAAAACGAAGAAGATGACGATGATGTAGATGAAGAAGATGATGACAACGAGGATGATGAGCTTGACGAGCTATTTGATGAGCTCGATGAAGATTGACTTGTTGAGTGTTGTGGGATCGCCATTAGAAATAGTGGCGGGAAGCCATTATAATGATTCAGTAACTCCTTTGAAGAAGAAGACGGTGGTGAATACAACCAATAAGATACGAATGGTAGGTGTCTGATATCGTTATTCTGGTTGCGGTTGCCATTGCCGTAACGCGGCGGCTGTTGCGGCGGACCAGACTGCCATAGACTACCTACACCTGTGCGACCACTTGAGCTCGAGCTACTCAAGTATGGTCGTCGTTGTAGTTGTGGTTGTTGTAGTAGTGGTGGTGGTTGTAGACCAACCACGCTTGCACCTGTGCCACCATTTGAGCTTGAACTACTCGATGTAAAACTGTTCGGGTTTGAACCGCTCAAATTACTTGAGCTTGAACTGCTTGAAGGTAAAGATGGCGAAAACGAAGAAGAAGATGAAGAAGAAGGCGACGAAGAAGATGACGATGGAAAAAATGAAGAAGACAATGATGGAGATGCTGATGCTGACGAAGAAGATGAAGAAGAAGGCGACGAAGAAGATGACGATGTATTACAATTATGCTGTGACTCCTCAAACTTCTCCTCAACGACCTCAGGATTCCATTTTTCCATCTCCTCCCGATACTCCCGATCCATATCCTCTAACTTCTCAGCTGCCCTAGTCTTAGCATAATCAGTCCCGGTCTCATATGAACCATCATGCTCCCCATTTGTATCTGATGACGAAAATGGATCCAAAAAAGATGAAGAAGATGATAGTGGCGATGGCTTATGATGTCTTGTACCTACATCTTTGCCACCACTTGAACTTGAAACGCTCGAACTTTTCGGGCTCGAACTACTCGAGCTTGGACTGACTGAACTTGAAGATAAGCTCGAATTACTTGGACTCAAACTTGAACCGCTCAAATTACTAGAGCTTGGACTGCTTGAAGGTAAAGATGGCGATGGAAAAAATGGAACAAATGAATAAGATGACGATGATGGAGATGCTGATGCTGGCGATAAAGATGAACTAGAAAACGACGAAGAAGATGATGATGGAAACGAAGAAGGTGATTGGGAAGACGGTAATGATGAAGATGAACTAGAAAACGACGAAGAAGAAGGTGACGATGGAGAAAATGGAGAAAATGAAGGAGATGACGATGATGGAGACGCTGATACTAACGATGAAGGTGCACTAGAAAACGAGAAGGAAGGCAATGATGGAGGCAAAGAAGATGACGATGGAACAAATGTAGTAGCCGATGATGAAAGTGATGGAGATGCTGATGCTGGCGATAAAGATGAACTAGAAAACGACGAAGAAGAATACGATGGTGAAGACGTAACAGGAAATATTGACAGATAAAGAGAAGGCGATGATAGATACAAAGAAGAAGATGGCGATGGAACAAATGTAGTAGCCGATGATGAAAGTGGTGGAGATGATGGTGACAACGAGGATAATGAGCTTGATGAGCTACTTGAAGATGAATTTGTTGTATGTAGTGTTGGTAGTAGTAGTGGTGGTACCAGTAAGTTCGATGTTGAACTGCTCGATGTAAAACTACTCAAACTACTTGAGATTGGACTGTTGAAGGTGAAAATGGCGAAAATGTTGACGACGGTGATGATTGAGACATAGAATTACTAGTTAATGAACTACTAATCGATGAAGAAGATAATGAACTCAAACTACTTACATCTGCGTTGTTCGCCATATGTTGTGCGTTAATGTTGCCATACGGCGGACTATCTTGCCCTTGCGACGGTTGTGACTGTGGCTGCGGACTGCTCCCACCAAGCACCGCCAATCTATTTACATTCATGCCTGCGCCTGCACCTGTTGTGTCACTCGTGCGTGTCGCATGCTTATATTGCTGT
>BNVT01000036.1 GCA_025998295.1 Endomicrobiia bacterium | reverse complement strand
AACTATTTCCCAAATTTTAAAAAAGTATTTAAAGCCCTCTTGGTAACGATCGCATTAGCAGCTGTTCCATTAGGAATTTCTATTTTTTTTGCAGATTTTCTTGTCAAAAATGGGGCGCTTTTTGATATGATGGTTTCTATCTTGCGTGGTATGTTAGTTTTCTTTTATATCGAAATATTAAGCGGGGAATCAATTTTACAATCCATTAGAAACATCCAAGAACCATTAGACCTCTTGCACAACTAAGTATTAAATTTTAGAATTACAAATACCTGCAACTCGGAGTTAAATCGCAGTCCAACAGGTCTTTTGCTATTACTTATTCTATACTTTAGAGACTATTTTGAACCTTTTAACAAATACGTTTGACATTTTCCACTATAATCCTTTTTGATGAAATCTCCCTATTTAACTCCTTATCTTCTTTCTACTTCCGCATGCTTTCTTTTTCTGTTTCATAGTACTTCTATTGTACTTTTATATGTTAGTTATTAAGAGGTCTATTGTCTTTAGAAATTTTTCATAATATGTCACAATACGCAAATGCGTCAAAAACATGGACAAAACTTTTTAATTGATAATAATATCGCAAACAACATCATTAAGGCCGCTAATTTGGAAAGAGATGATGATGTTTTAGAAATTGGTCCCGGAAGGGGCATTTTAACAAAAATTATGCAACAACAGATTAAACATCTTACAGCAGTTGAAATTGACAAAAGTCTGTTTCAGCAATTAAATCATCACTTTTCTTTTCGTAATATTAAAAATATCGACATATTAAATACAGATTTTCTCAAATTCGATATACCCAATACCAAGTTAAAGATTATTTCTAATTTGCCTTATAACATAGGTACTGCAATAATTCAAAAGATTTTACCTTTATCAAACTGGACTATTGCTATTTTTATGCTTCAAAAAGAAGTTGCGCGAAGACTTGCCGCCCAGCATGGAAGTAAAGAATACAGTTATATTTCCATATTTACTTCGTATTATGCAAGTTGTAAGGTTTTATTTGACGTTTCTCCTAGATGTTTTAATCCGTCGCCAAAAGTTATGTCTTCTGTTGTCAAACTTACAAATAAACTGTCAAAACAGCCTAGTCAAATTTTCTTTGATTTTGCAAAGCATTCTTTTGGTATGCGCAGAAAAACTATTTTAAATTGTATCAGCTCTTTTAAAGATTTAGGTAAAAACCAAGCCATACAAATTATGAATAATTTAAATTTAGTTACGTTTTTAAGACCAGATAAACTGTCAATTTCAGGCTTCTTATGTTTGACAAACGAAATAGAAAAATATACAAATCCTTGCCCGGAAAAATTTAGACCTTCTTAATAACCAACACATAAAAGTACAATAGAAGTACTATGAAACAAAAAAAGAAAGCAGTTAGGTCATATGTGTAATGGATTTAGTATTAATGGGAGTAAAGAAAGCATTTGATAAAAGAGTCAAGGATAGCAAGGAGAGAAGAAAAGAAGAGAGAAGAAGAGAAAAGAAAAGATAGGGCAAGTAGGTAAGCAAAGAGAAAATTGAGTATAGAAAAGATAGTAAAGATGATGTTTGCATACTTTAAGGGCAATACCCGGACGTATTACCAGATAGAAGACAGTTACAATACATACTACTAGATTAGACATCCAATGTCAGTAAAAGTTGTGGACAATAGACATAGGGTATTCGAACATATTATCACTTGAACATCCAATGTCAGCAAAAGTTGTGGATATAGACATAGGGTATTCGAACATATTATCAGACTTTAAGACAGTTACAATACATACCATTAGATTAGACATCCAATGTCAGTAAAAGTTGTGGATATAGACATAGGGTATTCGAACGTATTATCAGACTTTAAGACAGTTACAATACATACTACTAGATTTAGACATCCAATGTCAGCAAAAGTTGTGGATATAGACATAGGGTATTCGAACATATTATCACTTTAAGACAGTTACAATGTCAGCAAAAGTTGTGGACAATAGACATAGGGTATGTAAGAAGAAGTATTAACAAGTAGTGGGGAATATGCGAGATGAGAATAGGTATTGTTAAACAAAGCGCTAGAAGTAGAAGTAGCAGTGATTATGCTACAATTAATACAAAGACTTCAAAAACAGCAAAAGTGACAAGCTAAAAGAATAATAGACATACAATAACCGTTGGTAGTAGTGGCAATTAAAGATAAGTAAGTAATATGCGCATAGATAATAGGGCAAGGAACGATTTTAGTTTATTTGAAATAGACACTGATTTGTGCAAAGAAAGACAAAAAGACAATAAGGTACATGACAGAAGATCCATACGGGCTTTTAGCCCTATTGAGTGTCAATATCTAACACCTTTATACACCTTGATTACTTGTTTCTTAAGGAACAATTTAGTAGGACTTAGGCAAAATACATACAAACGCACTAACCCTAAAAAAGAGATCAAATAAGCACTCGAGTGACAAAAGAAGATAAGGAGTTCAATCAAAGGAACACTCACTGACAAAAGAAGATAAGGAGTTCAATCAAAGAAGCACTCGAGTGACAAAAGAAGATAAGAAGTTCAATCAAAGGAACACTCACTGACAAAAGAAGATAAGGAGTTCAATCAAATAAACACTCAAAAGCTGACAAGAGAAGATAAGGAGTTAAATAGGGAGATTTCATCAGATGATGAGGATTTAGTGAAAAATTCATAGTATACATACGGGCTTTTAGCCCTATTGGGTGTCAATATCCAACACCCTTACACACCTTGATTATACTTGTTTCTTAAGGAACAATTTGTTAAAAGGTTTAAAATAGTCTCTAAAGACAGATATAGTAATTACAAAAGACCTTTTGGACTGCGATTTAACCCTGAGTTGTAGGTATTTGTAATTCTAAAATTTAATACTCAAGCTGTGTAAGAGGCCTATTGTCATTTTCGTTAAAATATCTTACTTTTCTGGAACTGTCAATTATATTCTATCCGCAGCTGTGGATAACTTGAGGATCGCATGAATACTTCTGATTTGTGGGAAAAGGTTGTGGATAACATTAAGTCATCTATTACTCCTGAAGCTTACAGCTTATGGATTTCTCCACTTAAACCGTTAAATTTTGAAAATAATATTTTTACCTTGGAAGTGCCAAATATATACTTTTCGCAATGGATAGTAAACAATCATCAAAAAAATATTGAAACTATTTTATCGAATTCTCACGGACAGCCTGTAACTCTTGAAATGAAAACTCAGCAGGATATATCATCAATCATAAAAATAGTTGGAGATACTCCAGAACATATTGATAACAATGCTCCCATAATACAGAAAGATCAGATAAATCCTAAATATATTTTTTCTGGTTTTATTGTGGGTGCGTCAAATAGATTTGCTCACGGATGTGCAGAAGTAGTGGCAAAAAATCCCGGAAAACAGTTTAATCCTTTGTTTATGTACAGCGGAGTTGGGCTTGGAAAAACACACTTGCTCCATGCTATAGGTAATTATATAAAGCAAACTACACCGAATTTAAAAACTCTTTATGCTACATGTGAAAAATTTGTTACAGATTACATAGAATCAATTCGTTTTGATAATGCAGCATCTGTTAAAAGAAAATATAGAGATCTTGACTGCCTATTAATAGATGACATACAATTCTTAGTAGGCAAAGAAGCTTCCCAAGAAGAATTTTTTCATATGTTTAACACCCTCTCTACTTCAAAAAAACAAATTGTTATTGTTTCAGACCGTCCTCCTAAAGAACTTGAAGGTATTGAAGAAAGACTTATTTCAAGATTTGAATGGGGAATTATAGCTGATATACAACCCCCTGATTTAGAAACAAGAATAGCAATATTGCATAAAAAAGCAGAGGAAGAAAGATTATATGTCCCAGACGATGTTATTCTCTATATAGCAACTCAAGTTAAATCTAACATAAGACAACTTGAAGGTTCGCTTTTAAAAGTAACCGCTTTTTCTTTATTTACAGGAACTGCATTAACAGTAGATTCTGCACAAAGAATTCTTAGAGATGTTATTAAATCTGACGGTTCTGCCCATATAACTATAGAAAATATACAAAAAGTCGTTGCAGACGATTTCAATATAGATATGAGGGATATGAAATCTAAACGCAGAACAGACGCTATTGCGTTTCCCAGACAAATTGCAATGTATCTTTCAAGAACGCTTACCGATGAGTTCTCGACAAACGCTATAGGAAACGCTTTCGGCGGGAGAGATCATTCCACAGTAATGCATGCGTGCAATAAAATAAAAGAAAAGATGGATTCTGACCCTTATTTTAACTCAAAAATCAATCAAATCATAAAAAAAATTCGTAGTATAGAATAAAAATGCAGTAATTCCCCTTTTTCTAAAAAGAAGAAAATATTTTCGTTAAGGTGTAGTTTAGGGATGCGGGCAAGAGAAAGTGCTGGGGGATTTAAAAAGAAAAGAGAGCTCTTTTAGAAATTTGCTGTGATTTTGGGATATCTATAATTTTCTTTCATGCGTTTTGCATGTATGAGATTCTACTATGGTGTGTAAAATCTCAAAAAAATATGCTACAATCGCGTTGAGGTGGGGTTTCTAAAGCTTACAGTTCTTATGGATTTTCGTGTTTGTCATGTCGGCATTGTTTTGGGCACTTCATCGTAAAAAAACACCGGATATCAAAAAATAAAGGTGCTGTGACAGCGACTTTGCTTGATAAGAGTTTTTAGAGAAACACAATAATAAATATCAAAATAATGAAAAATATCTGTGCAAATATAGAATTAATTAAAGATACTATAAATTCAGTCAAAAATGCTTCTACTGCTGTTGAACTTGTAGCGGTAACAAAGACGTTTTCTTGTCACGATGTTCTAGAAGCTTTAAAATGCGGAATAGAACATATAGGCGAAAATAAGATACAAGAAGCGTTGCCTAAATTTGATCAGCTTGCTTCTGCTCTAGTTGGAATTACAAAGCATTTTATAGGGCATTTACAGGCAAATAAATCAAGAAAAGCTGTTGAGAATTTTAATTTAATACATTCCTTAGACAGTATAAAGCTTGCTCATGATATAAGCCGTCATGCGGCAAGTATAAATAAATTCCAAAACTGCCTTATTGAAGTAAAAGTATCGCAAGAAGTAACTAAAACTGGCATTAGTATGGAGGGTGTAAAAGATTTTTACAAACAGTGTTTGTCAGTTCCTAACATTGTAATAAAAGGATTAATGGTTATAACGCCTTATAGCGATAATCCCGAAGATTCGCGACCTTATTTTAAACAAGTACATAATTTATTCGAAGAGATAAAAAAGTCTTTTGATAATGCCGGCTTCAACATCCTATCTATGGGGATGTCGGACGACTATAAAATTGCTGTCCAAGAGGGAGCAACTATGGTTAGAGTTGGTTCAGCAATATTTGGAGAAAGATATTATGGAAATAAGTAAAAAACTTTTTTTACCGGTTCCGGAAACATGGCTCATACTATTATAAGCGGCCTTATAGAGGCAAGACTTGTTAAGGCTGAAAATATTGTTTGCAATGACATAGTGAAAGAAAAAGTATTAGGGCTTCAACAAGAATTTGGTGTATCAATCGCAGAAGATAAAGGTGAAACTATGGTAGGGGTAGATATAATTTTTCTTTCTGTTAAGCCTCAAAATATTCTTAAAGTGTTTGACGAGATAAGAAATTTTATAAAAAGGAAAACTATTTTTATTTTAATCGCTGCCGGAATAACCACGAGATTTATTGAAGATAATATTCAAAAAGATGTCGCTGCTATAAGAGCAATGCCTAATACTCCCGCACTTGTGCGTTCAGGCATGACTGCTCTATAGCAAAGGCAGATTTGTTACAGAAGATCAACTTCAAAAAGTGAAAAGTTTATTTTCGTCCATAGGAAAAACTGAAATACTTGACTAGAAAATTTTGATATTATTACGGCGTTGTCAGGCTCAGGTCCTGCATATATATTTTATTTTTGCGAACTTATACAAAAAACTGCGGAAAAACTTGGGCTAAATAAAGAAGTTGCGAAGAGGTTGTTGTTCAGACTGTGTATGGATCTGGAAAAATGCTTGACACAACAGGGGAATCTGCTGAAGTGTTAAAAGAAAAAGTAAAATCTCCAAACGGGACTACCGAGGCAGCATTAAAAGATTTTGAGACTCAAAATCTTTCAGGTATCCGTATATGAATCCATGAAGCATGCGATGGAAAGATCAAAAGAGCTTAGCGAATAAACACACCATTTAAGGGGGAATATAATGATTGTTAAAGTCAGAGTGATCCCTAACTCAAAGAGAAATGAAGTTGTCGGTAGAGTGGGTTCTATTCTAAGAATAAAAATTTCTGTTCCTGCTGTTGATGGTAAAGCTAATGAAGAGTTATGTGATTTTTTAGCGGATTTCTTTGAGGTAAAAAGGTCTATGGTTTTTTTGAGAAAAGGTGAAAGAGGTAGGGAAAAAACCATTGAGATTACCGGACGTTCAGAAGAAGAACTTGATGAAACTTTGGATGCAATACCGTAGAAAATATAAATATATATGGTTTCTAGGATAAACTATAGTGGACGAAGAAGAGAAAAAAGATTATTCAAAAACAGTGAATCTTCCTAAAACGGATTTTCAGATGAGGGCTAATTTGCCTCAAAGGGAGCCTGCTTTTGTTGAAGAATGGGACAAGGAACGGCTTTATATTAAACTTTGTGATAAAAACAAAGACAAAAAGAAGTTTATTTTTCATGACGGTCCTCCATATGCCAATGCACATATACACATAGGGACAAGTCTTAATAAGGTTTTAAAAGATTTTATTATAAAATATCGCTCTATGTCGGGGAATTATGTACCTTTTACTCCAGGCTGGGATTGTCATGGTCTTCCTATTGAGCAAATTGTTTTAAAAGAAATGAAAACCGACAAAAATAAGGTAGACAAACTTGTTTTTAGAAAGCAGGCTGCCGATTTTGCAAGAAAATTCGTCGAGATACAAAAAAAGGAATTTAAAAGGCTTGGCATTATAGCAGATTGGGATAATCCTTATCTTACTTTACATCCCAAGTACGAAGCATCGATAATAAAAGTTTTTGGAGAATTAGTAAGAGAGGGGTTTATTTATAGAAGAAAAAAACCCGTTTATTGGTGCCCAGCATGCGAAACTGCTATGGCGGATGCTGAAGTGAGCTATGCAGATCGTAGTTCGGATTCTATTTTCGTAAAATTTAATATAGTATCGCTTCCTGAAGCGCTTAAGACTAAAGAATCTTTACTAATAGATTTTTCTGTTCTAATATGGACTACAACTCCATGGACTCTGCCTGCAAATGTTGCATTGGCATTTAACGGAGACTCTGAATATGTTGCATCGGTGTATAAAATTGGGGGTGGAAGAGAAGCTAAACTTGTAGTGGCAAAATCTTTGCTTGAAAGTGTTAAAGATAAAATAAAAGCTGTAAGTTACTATGTTGTATTTGAAGCAAAAGGCGTTGATTTTGTTGATATAAAATGTCAAAATCCTTTGGCTGCAAGCAGGCTGTCTCGTGGCATTATTGCCGGGTTTGTAAGTATGGAAGATGGAACGGGTATAGTTCATATAGCTCCGGGACATGGTCACGAAGATTATCAGGCAGGTTTGGAATATGGTTTAGAAATTATTTCTCATATTAATGAAAAAGGTTTGTATACAAAAGAAGTTCCAGAATTTGAGAATATTCATATTTTCAAAGCAAATCCTTTGATAATTGAGAAACTCAATAGAGAAGGAAAGATTCTAGCTACATTAAAAGTAGAACATTCTTATCCGCATTGCTGGAGATGTAAAAAACCTATAATTTTTAGAGCTACTCCTCAGTGGTTTTTATCTGTAGAGCACAATGGTTTGAGAAAGAAATTATTGGATTTAGTAAAAGATGTTAATTGGATTCCAACTTATGGCGAAACTAGAATGATATCAATGTTAGAAAGCCGTCCGGATTGGTGCTTAAGCCGTCAGCGTTTATGGGGTGTTCCTATACCGGTATTTTACTGTAAAGATTGTGGCAAACCTCTGCTTGATACAAGAGTTATAGATAAAATATCGGCGTTATTTGGAGAAGAAGGTTCTGATTTGTGGTTTGAGACGAGTGAAGAAGAGCTTTTAAAAGACACAGGTGCAAAATGTTCTTCGTGTAATTCTGCAAATTTTAAGAAAGAAGAAGATATATTGGATGTATGGTTTGATTCAGGCATTTCTTATGAAGCTGTTTTATCAAGCAAAAACTATAAAGAGTTGGAATTTCCGGCAGATTTATATCTTGAGGGTAGCGATCAACATCGCGGGTGGTTCCAAACTTCTATGATTCCATCAGTTGCGATAAAAGGTAAAACTCCGTATAAAAATGTGTTAACTCATGGTTTTGTTGTCGACGGGCGAGGAAAAAAAATGTCAAAGTCTGTCGGAAATGTTATTTCAAGCGAGCAGCTAATAAATAAATACGGTGCGGATGTTATCCGTCTTTGGATAGCTTCGAGTGACTACAAAGAAGATATAAGAATATCAGATGAAATTATGAAAAGCTTAAGCGATACTTATAGGAAAATAAGAAATACTGTAAGATTTTTGCTTGGCAATGTAGGCGATTTGGAGTTAAAAAATACTTTATCTTTTGAAAATATGCAGGAAATAGATCAAAATGCGTTAAGCAGACTTCAGCATCTTATATCAAACGTGACTGCTGCTTACGAGAACTATGAATTTCATAAAGCTGTGGCAGCAATAAACAATTTCTGTACGGTGTTTTTAAGCGGTTTTTATTTAGATGCTTTAAAAGATACTTTATATTGTGATAAAAAATATAGCACAGACAGAATAAGTGCGCAGTCGTCGATGATTGAAATTTGCTCAGTTATGATAAGACTTGTGTCACCTATACTTTCTTTCACTTCAGAAGAAGCCTGGAGAGAATTAAGAAAATTGATTCCGAGTCTTTGTGAATCTGTCTTTCTTGCGGATTTTCCTACAGCTAATAGTAAATATATTCTTCAGACCAAAACGTTTGAGAAATGGGAAAAAATATTAGATGTAAGAAGAGAAGCATTATCTGTCTACGAAAAATTAAGACAAGACAAAGTTATAGGTTCAAATCTTGAGACTTCTTTGGATGTAACATACGGACAAAAGTATAGTGATTCTTTTAAAGATCCTAAACTTATTAACTTAGTGTTTGGAAGTTGGGATATAAGATATAAAATTTCAGATAAAAAAGATGAATTGATTATAAAAGCTTCGAAATCAGAATATAAAAAATGTGCAAGATGCTGGAAACATATCGATGGTATACAAGATGATTTATGCCAAAGATGCTTGGAGGTTGTTAAATAATGAAAAAACCTTGTCTACTTGGTGTTATTGTTGTTATTTTAGACCAAGTGACAAAATTTCTTATAAATAGTTATGTCAGTTATGGTTCGTCAATAAAGATAGTTCCTTTTTTAAATTTTTTTAATATCACAAGTGTCACTAATACGGGAATGTCATTTGGTATGTTTAAAGGCAAGAACTCTTTATTTTCTGTTGTTATTCCTCTATTCTTGTTAGGTTTATCGTTGTTGATTTATAAAAACTGGGATAAAATAAATAAAATTCGACAGTACGCGTTTTGTCTTGTTATTGCCGGCGGATTGGGAAATCTTATCGATAGATTATTTCGCGGTGCTGTTGTTGATTTTCTTGATTTTGGAATTAATTCGCTAAGATGGCCGTCTTTTAATATTGCCGATTCCTCTAATTGTATAGCAATGTTTCTTATTATTGCCGATGTTATATTCCTTAGCAAAAAACAGAAGGTATAATTATTATGCACCCAATTTTTTTTAGTATATGGAAATTTACAGCTTATTCTTATGGTCTTTTTGTCGGCGTAGCTTTTATCGCATCAAATTTATATCTTTCACACTCTCTAGCTAAATCAAAAAATAGGATAATTTCGCAAGATGAATTATATTCTTTGTTTTTGTACTTAATAATTTTTGGATATACAGGATCAAGACTTCTTTTTGTTATTACAAAGTTACAAGAATATATTTTACATCCTTTGAGTATTTTTAAGTTTTGGACAGGTGGGTTTGTCCATTATGGAGGACTTATTTCTGCAACAGTATGTATAATAATATATTCCAAAAGAAAAAAAATCCGTTTGTTTAAGCTTTGTGATTTTTTTGCTCCAGCTTTAGCTTTAGGACACGCTATAGGAAGAATTGGGTGTTTTTTTGCAGGATGTTGTTATGGTAAAGAGAGTAATTTACCGTGGGCAGTGACGTTTAATAACGAAGATTCTGGGGCTCTTCAAGGGGTACGTTTACACCCTACACAGTTCTACGAATCTTTAGGTAATTTGTTGTTGTTTGTATGTTTACATTTTTATTCTAAAAAGGAACATAAAGCAGGCACGCCTATTGCAATTTATTTTATATGCTATGCAGTCTTAAGATTTATCATTGAGTTTTTCCGTGGAGATGATAGGGGAATGCAATATTTTGGATTATCTATATCTCAGGTAATATCTATATTTTTATTTATAGCTGGGGTTATTGTATTAATAGTCTCTTTAAAAACCTCTAAAAATCTATCAAAAAATATTGAAAACAAAAAAAATACGTACTAAAAATTAGTTGGCTATAGTTTAACAATGAATTAATAAAGAAGGTTCCATACGAAATCTAGATTTCATAGATATGGACATTACCATCATAGAAACCTCAAAAAAGGCTAAATTTGCTACAAATGAGTTAAAAGATTATAAAAAAACTAAAGAGGCTTAAAAAAAGCATTAATGGCCTCTAAATAGCCATTATAGCCAGATAAACCCGAAACGACTGGGAACGAAGTTAAACGAAGCCCCTAAAGTCGCAAAGGTCACGGGGTCTTG
>BNVT01000035.1 GCA_025998295.1 Endomicrobiia bacterium | reverse complement strand
AGAAAGACGAAAAGATATACAAAAAGTATAGAAATGTTAAAGAGTATATTTAGATATATTTTTTAACAAACAGTTAACAGAGAAAGCTAAGATGATATTTTTAGGTGGAGAGTGGAGCTCTTAAGGTCATTGTTTAACTAAAAATCAGAATGATCCCATGATTTCTATGCCAAACTCACCCACATCTTTTGAAACTGTGACAAGATGCAACTTAAAGCAATTTGGCTATAAGTCTCATAAATATCATAAACAGTGTGATGATAAAAATAGGAAAAGTCTTAAAGTTGCGACTTTCCAAGTTCTTCCATTAGATACCTCATACCCTGCAAATAGAACAAGAATTATAACGGCGGAAGACGAAAACAGTAACGCTATAAAATATAAAGCAGCAGATATAACTACAAAATATTTATATTGATTATATTTTAACCCTTGCGCATCCCTCATTGTATAAATAAATAAAGAGACTAAAGCGATAACAACAGCCAGAATAGACAAGAAAGAGAATTTTATACAAAGACCAAAAATAAATCCTAAAGCAAAAACGATTAAAGTTTGTAAATTAAATTTTTGCATAGTTCCTCTACTATCACGACAAATGCATGAAAAATATTTTGCATCAAGAGGCAATCCCTCGCCCTACCATTTGCGATAGATGCAACAGACTTCTTTCCAAGGTAGTAGGCAGTATAAAATCGCATGGGACTGTCAAGCCGACCTGTGTAAAGCTAGCGTTAATTTTTAATACTGTAACCAATTGGAGACCAATCCCACAAAAATGGTGAAACTACTTACTTTCAGGAATTTTTGTTAATGCTGTTTTGGCGGCAGAATGCCCTTGTTCTGCTGCTTTTTTAAACCAGCCAAATGCTTCTTTGTAATCTTGTTTTACTCCGTATCCGTATCCATACATCACACCCAAGCCAAATTGAGCGTCGGCATTTCCTTGTTCTGCTGACTTTTTTACCCAGTTAAACGCTTCTTTGTAATCTTGTTTTACGCCTTTACCTTCGTGATACATCCTACCCAATTTATATTGAGCTTGGGCATCTCCTTGTTCCGCCGACTTTTTATACCAGTTAATTGCTTCTTTGTAATCTTGTTTTACTCCTTCTCCTTTGTAATACATCACACCCAGGTTATATTGAGCTTGGGCAACTCCTTGTTCTGCTGACTTTTTATACCAGTTAAATGCTTCTTTGTAATCTTGTTTTACTCCTTTACCTTCGTAATACATCACACCCAAGTTGTATTGAGCTTGGGCATTTCCTTGTTCTGCTGACTTTTTGATCTGATCAATTGTTTTTTTATCATCTCGAGATACACTTTCTCCTTTGATATCAGATATACCCAAACAAACATTTGTGCATGTAAACATTGCTAGCATTACTAACATATCCATTGTTCTTTTGTGTTTGCCTAGAAACTTTACTTCTTTCATCTTCTTTCTCCTTGATAGTAAGATGTGTCAAAACACAAAAATCAGGAATTATCACATGGAAATATCATAAATTTTTAATACTGTAACCAAAACCAGAACAATGTCTCCTTGTCAAGATAAAACTGTTTGCAGCGATTATTAATAATTACTAGTACATCCACTACTTTTTTATTGATTCAACAAATTTATCCATAATCCAACTTGTATCGTTTGGACCACTTGATGCCTCAGGGTGAAACTGCACCGATACAAAAGATTTTGTTTTATGTCTTAATCCTTCTACTGAATTGTCGTTTGCATTTTCAAACCACAATTCCCAATCAGTCTGTATTGAACCTTTCTCAACTGCATACCTGTGATTTTGGCTTGACATATATGCTTTTCTTTCGGGAAGAGAAAAAACAGGCTGGTTATGGCTTCTATGTCCGTGATTTAGCCTTTTTGTCTTTGCTCCTGAGGCAAGAGACAAAAGCTGATGACCTAAGCATATCCCCAAGATAGGTTTATTTGAACCTAAAACATCTTTTTTTATTCTCTCAACTAAATCTGCCGTATTTTTCGGATCTCCTGGGCCATTGCTTATAACCCATCCATCGCATTTTATTGTTGAAAAATCCATATCCCACGGCAAAACTTCGACTTCGCATCCCCTTTCCATAAGCATTCTCATGATATTCCATTTTGCGCCACAGTCAATAACCGCAACTTTTTTGGAGCCTTTGCCCATTGTTACTTTTTCTTTAGTAGACACTGACGGCATTAAATTATATTTCGACGGATCCACGTACTCATCATATTTGAAATTTTTTAAGAATTCAAATTTATTTTTATCCTGATGCTTTGCACCTTCAGGAATAATTCTGCCCCAAAGATTTCCACTTTCTCTTATAACCTGCACTAAATATCTTGTATCTATTCCGGCGATTCCTGGTACGTTCTGACTTTTCATCCAATCTTGGAGGGAAATTCCACCATCATGATGATGACAACCATCATAAATATCAGAAACTATAATACCTTGCGTTTTTATTGATGCGCTTTCATGTCCTTTAGACATAAAGAGAACCCCATTTTTAGGCATAGGTACTCCGTAATTACCTATAAGGCAAAAACTAAAAACGAGAATTTGTCCTAAATACGATGGATCTGTCATGGCTTCGCTGTAGCCAAGCATACCCGTATTAAAAACCATTTCACCACTGACAATTACACCAGCACCTATAGCTCTTCCCTTAAGCGTTACACCATTTGAAAGTTCAAGATAAGCTCTTTTGTATTTTCTTTCTAAAATATTTTTCTGCTTTTCTGTCTCGTAATCCATACCACAATTTTCTTTCCGCATTTGTAGTATCACTCCTGTTTAATCTCGTAAACTACTTGTTTGAAAATTTATATATCCTACAGTCAGTTGTGGTCAAGCCACTCCAAGTTGTACTTATACCTAACCTCTAACATTTTCATGACAACGATAAAAGAACCTGTGTTTCCTTATACCACAAGCAAAAAACAGTGACTGCAACAACAGCTGATAAAACATATATCCTTCCAAGAGAAGCCATCTTAATAAGTACAGTACATATTGGCATAAGGATTCTTGTTACCAGCCGCATACTTTGAAAAAGATTCTATTTTTAAACGACTTAAATCTTTTTTAAAAATCTTTGCATAAAAATCAATATGTGCTTGAAGAAATGCAATATCCCCACCATTAAGAGGAACTTCTACAGCCTCTTTTCCAAATTTATACCCATCCTGATTACCGTTTATATAAATAGTTCCGCCGTGTATTCCGGTTCCGCAAAATCTTCCGATTATATCCTCCGCTTTTTCAAGATTTAAACCAAGAAGAATAATCGCACCACCTGCCATATACTCGCCAAGAAACTCACCGGCTTTACCCCCTACGACAATGACAGGCTTCATGTCTTTATATTCTTTCATATGAATACCAACTCTATAGCCTACATTTCCCTCAACATAAACCTCCCCGCCCCTCATAGCGTAACCTAAAGTATCGCCACAATTGCCGTGTACTATTATTCTGCCGTAATTCATTGTATTACCTACAGCGTCCTGACCATTACCAAAAATTTCAAGCTCTGCACCGTCCATATACGCCGCCATATCATTTCCAGGCGTACCATAAATTTTGACCTTAACTTTATCAGGCAACCCTCTACCTATGTACCTCTGTCCGAAAACATTCTTTAAAACAATATCTTTGTCTGTTCTAGCTACATTGTCTATCAAGCTGTTTAAATCACGATAGTAAACATTTAAAGCATCTATAGTCTTCATAGGTCACACCCTTTATGATTCCATATTTTTTTTGTTCTTTCTTCTTTTGGATATACGCTAAGACCAATGTCTTTCAATGTTATATCATACTCAAGAGTTGAAAGTTTCGTTCTGTCATTTATAAGAGCCGTATAAATTCCAGCTCTTTGGTTATGATTAATAAGAATAAAGCCTATCAAATTATCATTTAAAATATTTAATCTACGAAGTTTATCCTTTGCTGAATCTGTAACGATATTACTTGATCCTGAGGCGTTTATGATACCGGCCGAAATAAGCTGCATTCCAAAAAATGAAATTGCATTCATAGCAAAAGCCGCAGGAGCTTTTGTTTTTGCTCCTATCATATTAAGACCTGCGATCTCGCCTTGATTTGAGGCGTTTGGCCACAAAGCAAGCACCCTATTCTCATTTAAAAGCAAATCTAAAGACTCAACACAGTCGCCTGCCGCATAAATATCTTTCTCCGAAGTCTGCATATATTCGTTAACAACTATTCCTTTTGACGTTTTTATGCCGGCAGCTTTTGCAAGATCTGTATTGGGGCGAACGCCTACCGCGACTATCAAAATGTCGCATTCGAGAACCCTTCCGTTTGACAGTACAACTTTGCTTACGTTTTTTTCGCCCCGAACTTCAGAAATACTCGTCTGAAGTTCGAAATTAATATCATTTTGTTCTATATGATTTTGTATGATATCAGCGGCAGGTTTATCTAGAACCGACGCCATGACTCTATCTGCCAAATCTATGACCGTTATGCTTTCAACCTGCTTTGACAAACCTTCGGCTGCCTTTAGGCCTATAAGCCCTGCTCCTGCAATAACCACTTTCGATTTTTTTGTTATTTTCTCTTTAAGCCTTATGCTTTCTCTATACGTTAAAAACGTAAAAACATTTTCTTGCTTATTAAAATCTAAATTTTTAATTTGTGGAATAAATGGACTGCTACCGGTAGCCATAAGAAGCTTATCGTATCCTAGTTTTTTGTCTCCGTTTACAAGAACTTCTTTTTTTTCTGTATCTATTTTTTTGGCTCGGGTATTTAATAGCACTTCTATGTTTCTAGATTTATAAAAATCGACGCTTCGATAGTGCATATTCTTTGGATCTACTTTACCGTTTAAATAGTAAGAAATTAACGGTCTTCCGTAGGCATCAAATTCCTCATCTGAAATTATCGTTATACTGCCCTTCACATCATTTGTTCTTATGATATCTGCAGCGCTTACTCCTGCTGCGCTGTTGCCTATTATTAAATATCTCATTTCAATGCCTCCGCATCATCTTCATCAAGAAGCTTTATTGCGTCATTAGGACAGTTTTCAACACAAAGAGATGTACCATAATCGATACACAAATCACATTTTGAAATGGCTTTTCCATCATTACTCTCTTTGATTGCACCAAAAGGGCAAACCAAAACACACGACAGACAGCTTACACATTTTTCTTTATCATTACGCACTAGTCCTTTTTCATCTTTATACATTGCTCCGGATATGCAAGCTTTTATACACTTTGGACTCTTGCAGTGACGACACTGCACCGCAAAATACGAAACGGTTCCTGGCTGCAGAATCTCTTCAATAACTATCGCAGAAGTTATATCTTCCTGTTTGTGGGCTTTTATTACATCCTTGGATTTTGAGTGAGATGTTCTACAGTAAACCTCGCACAGCCCACACCCCAAACATTTGCTTTCGAACGCATAAATTTTTTTCATATCTTCCTCTCGTGTACATATTCCCAAAAATCTCGAGAATCCATTTTATTTTTAAAGGCAGTAACATAAGCCCCACCTTCGCAATGTCGGTGCATCGCTAAAATCACAAAGTTTGAAGATGGCAGACAAAAACGACAATGCATCTATTCGCCTGCATATTTTATGCCGAGTATCTCTAATTCTTTTTCGTTCAAATCAACCCCTCTAAGCATGAGCCTGTTTCCTCTCAGGCTGTCGATGGCATTGATTCCCATCCCGCCAAGCATTTCCTTAATTTCATGGCTCCACGCGGATATTAAATTTACAAGCCTTCTGTGCATAATATCCGGATTTAACCTTTTTACAAGCTCAGGTTCTTGGGTTGCTATGCCCCAATTGCACTTTCCGGTTGAACACGAATGACACATATGGCAACCCATAGCTATAACGGCAGCAGAACCTATATAAACGGCATCTGCGCCTAATGCAACAGCTTTAACTATATCAGCACTGTTTCGAATACTTCCAGCGATGATAAGAGAAACTTGATTTCTTATCCCTTCCTCTCTCAATCTTTGGTCTATGGCAGCTAATGCAAGCTCTATAGGAATCCCTACATTATCTCTCACTCTTGTAGGCGCTGCACCTGTTCCCCCACGAAAACCATCAACAACAATAGCATCAGCACCAGCCCTTACTATACCAGAGGCTATGGCAGCCGTATTATGAACAGCAGCAATTTTTACAAGAACAGGTTTTTTATAGTCTGTAACTTCTTTTAACGAAAATATAAGTTGTCTTAAATCTTCTATCGAATAAATATCGTGATGAGGAGCCGGGGAAATCGCATCTGAACCTACGGGAATCATTCTTGTGGCAGAAACATCTGCACCGACCTTTCTACCAGGTAAATGTCCTCCAATACCCGGTTTAGCACCCTGCCCTATTTTAATTTCAATAGCAGCCCCGATATTTAAATATTCTTTATGAACACCAAAGCGTCCTGAAGCAACCTGAACGATTGTATTGTTACCATACTTATAAAAATCTTTATTTAAACCGCCTTCTCCTGTGTTATAACAAATCCCAAGTTCTGTGGCGGCTCTTGCAAGAGACTCGTGAGCATTTCTTGAGATTGAGCCATAACTCATTGCAGAAAACATTATAGGAACACTGAGTTCAACCTGAGGAGGCATTTTTGTCACAAGCTCGCCCTTGGCATCAAATTCGAGTTTGTCAGGCTTTCTTCCTATCATAACCTTTGTTTCCATGGGCTCGCGTAAAGGATCTATTGATGGGTTGGTAACCTGGCTTGCGTTAATCAACATTTTATCCCAATAAATAGGAAAAGATTTTGGATTTCCCATACTGGAAAGCAAAATTCCACCCGTTTGAGCCTGCTTATAAATTTCTTTTATCGCAGCCCCTGTCCAGTTTGCATTTTCTCTAAACTCAAGAGGATATTTTTTTATTATTAAAGCCCTTGTGGGACACAAAGAAACGCATCTATGGCAGTTGACACATTTACTATCATCAGAACTTATAGTCTCATCTTCTGCATCATATGAATGCACGTTATTAGCACACTGCTTTACACATACCTGACACAAAATACATTTTCCTCCATTTCTTATTATTTCAAACGCAGGAGTACTAAGGTTTAAGCTCATTCTTGTTCCCCTTCAAGTAAAGCAATAACCGGCTCTCCGCCATTTGGAGACCACACTCTATCCGGATTATCACATATTATTCTTATTGCGCTTTCTTCGCTTGCAACGTAAGTTCTGTCGCCTTTTTCAGCAGCGATTAAAGAACGAAGCTTAATTCTATCGTTTAGCGCTATCATTCCCTTTTCATATCCTAAAATTATCGAGAACGGACCGTTAACCAATGCACTTGCATAAACCGACCTCGTGCTCTTTAATTCGTGTTGCAGTTCTTTGCTTTCTCTTTCTATATCATCCCAAAAAGGAGCGGCAACTATTTTTATTACTTTTTCCATAGGAATATTATGCTTTCTTACAAGCATGTCAAAAAGATATGTTATTACTTCGGTATCGGTCTGAAGAGTGCACTTGTATCCGTACATTTCCACAAATCTTCTATTGGCATCGTAAGAAGATATTTCACCATTATGCACTACAGACCAATTAAGCATTGTAAAAGGGTGAGCTCCACCCCACCATCCGGGCGTATTTGTAGGAAATCTTCCATGGGCCGTCCACATATGAGCTTCGTATGTGTCAAGCATAAAAAACTTGCCGATATCTTCAGGATATCCTACACCTTTAAATGCTCCCATATTTTTCCCGCTGGAAAAAATATAGGCGCCTTCATATTCTGTATTTATTTTTATTACGCATCTTGATGTGAACTCAGATTCGTCTATAAAATCTTCTTTTACCATGTAGGTTCTAGGATGGACAAAATAACGCCATATTAATGGTTTGTTTGTAACGCCATGAACAGGTCGCGTTGGAATATTTCCGGCACTTTCGATATCGAAATGTTTTGCAATAAAATCTTCAGTTTGTGTTTTAACGCTTAAATTATCATAAAATATGTGAAGTGCATAAAAGTCTTTATACTGCGGGTAAATACCGTAAGCCGCAAAACCGCCTCCAAGCCCATTTGAGCGATCATGCATTAAAGCAATAGAATTGATAATCTCTTCACCACTAAATCTTACGCCTTTTTTATTTATAATACCACTTATGGCACATCCCGACGGAATTCTTAATTCTCCTTCTTTTAGCATTTAATTCCTCCACACACATAAACACTGCATTATAGTTGGCCACACGCCACGGCAGACATATGAGTATTTTACTGCAAGGAGTTAATATCCTCCCCCGCCAAAATAGGCAAAGTTTTCAACGAGTCTGCTTAGCTAAAACAATTACACCCCACATCAAACACAAGCGCAGCACTCTTCGTCAATTGAGCGCCAGCAAGCACAGAGGCAACCACTGCAACGACAATTGACAAAGCATGCACCCTTCATACATACGTTCGATGTAGCACTATCACTACCATGTTCTGTGGATTCTACAGAAAAAAATATGATATGTCAAATTTTCTCTGTATTTTTATCAAACAAAAAAACGCCAAAAGTTCTCATTTCATTTATTTTTTATTACGCTACTTTTGCAACTTCAACTAACTGTCCAAACGTCACATTGTCGCTTACGGCAATTTCTGCAAGCATTTTTCTGTCTATTGCAATATTAGCTTTTTTAAGACCAGCAATAAATTTGTTATACGAAATATCCCTTTCCCTTACAGCAGCATTTAAGCGAACTATCCAAAGAGTTCTAAAATTTGCTTTATTATCTTTTCTTCCCGTATAGGCATAATTAAGAGACCTTTCTACCTGTTGAATAACCATTCTCCAACGGTTTTTCTTTGTCGCATAAGATCCTTTTGCAAGTCTAAATATTTTTTTCTTTCTTTGTCTTGTATATACAGCGCTTTTCGTACGCATCTTAAATCTCCTTGATTATATAATAACAGCGGGGATTTTCCTAAAAACTCCTATCAAGAAGTCGCTGTCAATATTTACTCTATTAAGTCTGTTTAAGTATCCACAGACAAAATCGCAAAATGTGTTAAAGCACGAAAAACCAAAAACCCCCACGGTAAAACATCAGAAAATTTCTGATTCCACAAACAACTACAGACTGATACCAAAAGAAAATGCCCAAATTATCTTGGCTCATCATGAGATCTTTAATTCTACTCTGTTGCTTAGAACTTCAAGTTCACCCTCATCACAGACGACTTATGCGTAAAAATTACTCATACATTTCTTTTTCACCTCCTGTATAGCACTGCTTCACACCAGCAGAATCCTTTTTGCCATCAAGTTTCTCCAAGACTCGTTACTGCCGTTAGAAGTCACATCAATGGCCAAATCAACTATCTCTTGAGTGCATTTCACGTTCTCCTCCAACCTTTTAACGTTGGGTCTCTTCTTCAAAAAAGACGCGTCATGATCTACAATTTTCTCCCAAGCCGCAAGAGTTTCATTTGCAAGTTTTAAAGCAGTTTCCCATGCATCATGTCCCTTACTCCAAGCCTTTTGTTTACGCTTCGCGTTACCGACAACACTCTTAGTATAAAAAACAAATTTTGGAATGCTCAAGTCCACCTCATGAACTTGCCTGCAAACCTCAACAGCCTTAGCAAAAGTTTTTCGGCACTGCTTATCCAAACCCTTCCACTTTTCCACTGGCTGTAACACAGGAGTTTCTCTTTTTACAACATCGTTTTTGTTTTTTTGTTATCAGGACAACTGCACAAACTTAAAACAAGACTAAATGAAACAATTGCAATTAATACTTTTTTGTTTTCATAATTTCTCCTGTTATTTTGGTATTGATATCTAATTCTTGAGTCTGTCTAATTGTGAGTCTTAACACTAAAACAGGCAACGCCGTGTCAAAAACTGTATGGCATTATCTTTTTCATAGTCTGCATATCGACATCTGCAACTATAAGTGCTTTCCTTGATTTCCTGTTTTGATTACCTGAATCACCCGTCATAAGATGTCTCTGTCCGGGTTTTTTGTACTTAACTTTTCCTGTCCCTGTAACTTTAAAACGTTTTTTTGCACCACTGTGCGTCTTCATTTTAGGCATTTTCCCAGCTCCCATTAATTACAACAAATACGAAACAATCTGTCATAAATATTATTTATTTTATTTTCTCTTTGGAACTAGCGTCAAAAATACCCTGGTACCCATTGAATAAACTCTCCCTTCTGGCTCTGCTATGTCAACCAAGGCATCTTTTATCTTATCCACAATTTTAATTCCTAAATCTTTGTGCCGCATTTCTCTTCCAGCAAACACTGCAGTAAGCTGCACCCTATTTCCGCTGTCGATAAATTCTCTGGCATGCTTAATCTTGACTTCTAAATCATGCTCACCGATACGAGGTCTTATCCTAACTTCTTTTGTATGAGAAATTTTTTGCTTTTTTTTTGCCTCTTTTTCTTTCTTGTGTATCTCATATTTAAACCTGGAGAAACTAATTATTTTACACACAGGAGGATTTGCCTGTGGAGAAATTTCAACTAGATCCAGCTTTTCCGCATTCGCTCTCGCTAAAGCGTCGGCAATTTTTACTATGCCCACCATCGCACCGACGGAATCTACGAGTCTAACCTCAGGCACTCTAACGAATTGGTTTATACGAAATTTTTTGTTTTTGACAACTCCCCCCTCTTGACAGCCAGAATTTTGCTTCTGCCAATTTCTAAATAAAAAATCGGAGTAGACATAAAGGCTGCCCCGTAAACATAATAACACAAAAACTCTTTCTGTATCATATTTCTTAACCTCTTTCCTTAAGTTGCGTATAAGCGACAGGTGAAGGTAAGCAGGGGCGGCCACTTTTTTATTAACCTTTGTTGATTGTACAATAAGCTATATCTTTTGTCAATTGTCGTGTAGAATCTCGTAAACATATCGAATTAATTGACATAAAAGATAGCCAAAGAATAATAGACCTTTTGCGCAACTTAAGTATTAAATTTTAGAATTACAAACACCTGTAACTTGGAGTTAAATCGTAGTCCAAAAGGTCTTTTGCTATTACTTATCTATTCTTTAAGACTATTTTGAATCTTTTAATAAAAGGTCTTTTG
>BNVT01000034.1 GCA_025998295.1 Endomicrobiia bacterium | reverse complement strand
TGATTTTTGATTATTGCAGGGCAATACCAAATTGCAAGTTCATGGAATTGGCTTTAAGTCTAGAATCAGTCGCCTCAAGAAACTTTTTTCATGCGCTTGTTCTGTAATTCTATTGTTGCTTAGCTGCTTGAATTTGCCGCCGGAACTGCTGTTGCTTTGCCAAGCTAATTTTGATAACATGGGAGTGGAAAGGCGAGGTTTTGATTCATTTAACTCTTATAAAAACAAAAAATATAATCTTGCAAAAGGTGAGGTTTTGATTAGTTTAACTTTTAAAAACAAAAAGTATAATCTTGCAGGCAGGAGTATCAAGTGCAGCACTATACTTTAAGAGTAGGGCTTGATATAGGCTCAACAACTGTAAAGCTTTCGATACTAAATCAAAAAAACAAATCTATTTACAATAATTATAAAAGACATCAATCAGATTTATTAAACACTGTTATAAGTTTAATCGACGACACTCCAAAAGAATTCCAAACCGCAAATTTTACAATATGCACTACGGGCTCCGGTGCTATAGAATTATCACAAAAAATCAATATGGATTTTGAACAAGAAGTGATAGCGTGCTCCAAAGCCATAAAAACTTTTCTTCCAAAAATTGATATTGCAATAGAACTTGGAGGAGAAGACGCAAAAATTACATTTTTTGACAGCTCGTCAACAGATCAGAGAATGAATGAAGTCTGTGCTGGAGGCACGGGCGCTTTTATAGACCAAATGGCTCAAATTCTTCAAACCGATGCCACAGGAATTAATGAACTTTCTAAAAAACATAAAACAATATATCCTATAGCAGCAAGATGCGGAGTCTTTGCAAAAACAGATATTCTGTCACTTTTAAATGAAGGAGCTGCGAGAGAAGATATTGCGACAAGCATTTTGCAAGCCGTTGTCAACCAAACTATCGGAGGATTGGCAAGAGGTCGCGCTATTAGAGGAAATGTTTGTTTTATCGGCGGCCCTCTTTTCTTTTTATCTGAACTGCGAAATTGTTTTACTAACTCTTTGCAATTAAAACCTGAGAATATATTTTTCCCAGATAATGCTCATTTTTTTGTTTCTTTCGGAGCGGCATTGTTAAGCAAAGGCAATGAAGTTACATTAGAACAATTAAAAGAAAAATTTAAAACTTTATCCTACAAATCTCTGCATGGCAGGTCCACATTTCTTCCGCCTTTATTTACAAACGAAAAAGATTATGACGATTTTCTAGACCGCCATAACAAAGTGTCGGCATCTAAAATTAAACTTGAAGATGCAAAAGGCGATTTATTTTTAGGAGTTGACTCAGGCTCAACAACCACTAAAGTTGTTTTAATAAACAAAGATAAAGCGATAGCATACTCTTATTACGGGCACAATAATAGCAATCCGCTTCAGTCTATTATTGATATTCTAAAAGAAATTTATATGCGCCTTCCAAAAGATACTCAAATAGCAGGAGCGTGTGTTACAGGTTACGGCGAAGCTTTGATAAAAGCTGCGTTAGATTTTGACTGCGGTGAAGTTGAAACAATGGCCCATTACAAAGCTGCTTGTCATTTTAATTCAAAAGTATCTTTTATTTTAGATATTGGTGGACAAGACATGAAGTGCATATATGTCAAAAATGGATTTATAGATAAAATTATTTTAAACGAAGCATGCTCTTCAGGATGCGGATCTTTTATACAAAATTTTGCGCAATCGTTAGATCGTAGTATGCAAGATTTTGCAAAACTTGCTTTATTTGCAAAAAAACCTGTAGATTTAGGATCAAGGTGCACGGTATTTATGAACTCTAAGATCAAACAGGTGCAAAAAGAAGGCGCTGAAGTAGGAGATATTTCTGCAGGACTCGATTACTCTGTTATCAAAAATGTTCTATATAAAGTTATAAAAATGAGCAATGCCAAAGAGCTTGGAGGACAAATAGTTGTTCAAGGCGGCACATTTCTTAACAACGGCGTTTTAAGAGTTGCCGAAATTCTTTTAAAAACTGAAATTATCCGTCCTGATATTGCAGGGATTATGGGAGGCTTTGGGGCTGCAATTATTGCGCTTCAAAATAAAAAAATTTCTTCCTCTATTATTTCTATAGAAAAACTTTTAAAATTCTCGTACTCAACAAAAAATTCACACTGCAAAGGATGCAAGAATTCTTGCCTGTTAAACATATCAACCTTTCCTAACGACAAAACTTTTGTTTCAGGTAACAGATGCGAAAATGCTCTACAAAATAAAAAAAACCATGATTTTGTTTTTAATATGTTTGATTATAAATATAAACGTCTTTTCGATTATTACGAACCTTTGCCTTTAGAAAAAGCTCCTCGCGGAGAAATCGGTATCCCACGCGTTTTAAATATGTATGAGAATTATCCTTTCTGGTTTACTCTCTTTACAAAACTCGGTTTCAGCGTAGTGCTGTCGGATTATTCGTCAACCACTTTATTTAACGGGGGGCTCGATAGTATTTCATCTCAAAGCGTATGTTTCCCGGCTAAGATGGTTCACGGGCATATAGAAAATCTTGTTAAAAAAGGCATTAAAACTATTTTTTACCCATGCATGCCGTACGAAGTAAAAGAATTTAAAGATGCCGATAACCACTATAATTGTCCTATAGTAGGAGGCTATCCTGAAGTTATTCGCTTAAACATGAGTGTTTTAGAAGAAAAAGTCATAAAATTCCTGCAACCGTTTCTTACTTTCACAAATATTAAAAAATTAATATCCAGACTTGTCGAAGAACTGAAAGATTTTGATATAGCAAAAAAAGAACTTGTCTTTGCTGTGTTCGGAGCGCGAGCTGCGCTTGATTTATTCAAAAAAGATATAAGAAAACAAGGTGCGCTGCTTATAAAAGAAATTAAGGAGACAAACAAACCGGCAGTTATTTTGGCAGGAAGACCATACCACATTGATCCAACAATAAACCATGGCATTGCAGATTTAATTGTGGCGCATGGTACGGTAGTTTTAACGGAAGATTCTGTAGCGCATTTATCAGGACCTCTTGGAAAAATTAATTTTGCTGACCAGTGGATGTATCATTCAAGATTATATCGCGCTGCAAATCTTGCCACAAAAATAGACAATCTTGAACTCGTACAGCTTAACTCTTTCGGCTGCGGATTAGATGCAATTACTACGGAACAAACTGAAGATATACTTGCTAGATCAGGTAAAATTTATACCGTATTAAAAATAGATGAAGGCTCTAACTTGGGCGCAGTAAAAATACGCATACGTTCTTTGATTGCAGCTACAAGAGAAAGAAAAGGATTAAAATTTAAAGAGGATACGTTTGAAAAAACAAAGTTTTCTGAATTTACAAAAGATATGAAAGAATCTTACACCATTTTATGTCCGCAGCTTTCGCCTATGCATTTTCGTCTTGCAAGTTCTATTATACAACGCAAGTACGGAATAAATCTAGAAGTTTTACCTAAAGTTAACAAAAATGATATAGAAGAGGGATTGCAACATGTAAACAACGATGCATGCTATCCCGCAATAGTTGTTGTCGGCCAACTTATAAATGCTTTAAAGTCAGGCAAATACGATATAAACAAAACAGCAATGATTGTATCGCAGACAGGCGGAGGATGCAGAGCCACAAGTTATGCAGGTTTCTTAAGAAAAGCAGCCCAAAAAGCTGGTTTTAAAAATGTTCCCATAATTTCTTTCAGCGTAACAGATTCTTCATTAAATAAATCTTTGGGAGTCTCTTTTGCGATGTTAAAAGACACTTTACTCATGATTCTTTACAGCGATTTGCTTATGAGATTATCCAATCGTGTGCGTCCTTACGAACTATACGTTGGACAGACAGATGCTTTAGTTGAAACATGGCTTACGCGTCTTTCAAACAGAGCAGGGAAAATAATATATTTTAATTTTAAAAAAACCATAAAAAAAATTGTTAGCAATTTTGATAACATAGTTATGCGAAAAATAAAAAAACCGCGAGTTGGAGTTGTTGGTGAAATCTTAATTAAATTTCATCCCGACGCTAATAACAATCTAGTTGCCTTTTTGGAAAAAGAAGGAGCTGAAGTAATTGTTCCAGACCTGATGGATTTTATAAATTACTGTATATTGGACGATGTCTATAAGTATAAATATCTTGATGGAAGTTTTAAAAATAAAATTATATCCTTAATAACAAACGGGTATATAGAACGTCTCCGTTCTGTTGTAAGAAAGGTTCTTAAAAAAAGCGTCAATTTTCATTCTTATCAAACTACAAGAGATTTAGCGATAAAAGCTTCAGATATTATTTCAGTGTGTAATCAAACTGGCGAGGGATGGCTTCTAACAGCTGAAATGCTTGAACTTATAGAAGGTGGTGTAAACAACATAGTATGCGTGCAACCATTTGGATGCCTACCCAACAACATCACAGGTAGAGGTGTTATAAAAGAATTAAAACGTCGGTATAATGATATCAACATCGCTGCTGTTGACTATGATTCAGGAGCAAGCGAAGTTAATCAAATGAACAGACTCAAGCTTTTGATGAGCATTGCTCGCCAAAAGGTTGGTAATAATTATGCCAACTAAAGATAAAAAGAACAAAAAATAATTAACAATTTTACCGATGCCATTTCAATTTACCAACACGACACCTGCAATTGTAATGCACAGTTGTTCATTAAAAAGAAGTATAATTTGAATGTATAAAGATGTTTTGGGATATTGGTATATAATTGGACTAGGATCCAAATATATCTGTAAATATGATTTATGTATGAGATTTAATATGCATAGGAGCTGCAAAATGGCACAAAAAGTATATTTTCTTCCCTGGAAGAGAAAAGATGAGTTGTATAGTTTTTTAAAAGCAGCAAAAATCTTTGAGCATGTAAAGGCAAGAAATTTCTTGGCAATAAAAATACATTTTGGCGAAGAAAGCAACAAGGGTTATATTAAGCCCGAATATGTGGCGCCAGTTGTAAAAATTATTATGGAAAAAACAGCTTATCCATTTTTAACTGATGCAAGCACAATTTATATCGGCAAAAGATCTGATGCATATCATCATCTTCTTATTGCCAATAAGCATGGTTTTACCATTGATTCATGTGGATGCCCGATAATCATTGCAGATGGACTAAGAGGTAATGTTGAACAGAAGATAAAAGTTAATTTAAAGCATTTTAAAACAGTTACGATAGCGCAGGAAATATATAATGCCGACAGTTTTATTTTTATGAATCATTTTAAAGGGCATGAAATAACTGGTTTTGGTGGAGCATTAAAAAATATTGGCATGGGATGCGGTAGCAAAGTTGGCAAATATGCTATGCACAATTCATCTAAACCTACGATAAATAACGAGCATTGTATAGGATGCGGTAATTGCGTAAGACATTGTTATCAAAAAGCATTGTCACTTGTATATAAAAAAGTAGTTATGGATAAAGAAAAATGCGTGGGTTGCGGACAATGTATAGTGAGTTGTGCATTTAAAGTGTTTGGTTTGAAATGGAATAAAGATTCTTCTGTCGTTCAAGAAAAAATAATTGAATATGTAGCAGGTGTTTTAAAAAACAAAACTGGCACTTATATAAGTTTTTTAAATCATATCAGCAAATACTGTGATTGTTTTTCTCTGCCAAAAAACGATTCGCTTATGGATGATGTCGGCATTGTCGCCGGCGTTGATCCCGTTGCAGTAGATCAAGCAAGTTATGATTTGGTAAATAAAGCTTTTGGTAAAAATTTCTTTAAAAAGATATATCCCGAAATTGATCCGACAATTCAATTAAAATATGCAGAAGAATTGGGTTTAGGAACAAGAAACTACAAACTGACAAGCTACTAAATTTGCTGTATTGTTGCAGCGATTTTGCGAAAAAGGATAAAGTATCTTCCTTGCAAAACAGTTAAAATCCCCGCCTCGAAAATTTAAAGTATCACAAAGTTTACTGGTACCAAAGTTAGTTGATCGACATGTTTTCTTTGAGATCTTTCATGTATCGTGCTTTGCTTTTAATATTCTTGGAAGTCCAGAATAATCATTTAATATTTCAATATCTTTGTAATTGTTATCTAAAAATATCTGTTTTATTTCGGAGGATTTATTTGCGTTTAACTCAAGCACAACCAAACCTCCGCAATTTAAATAATTTAATGCTTCCCCTGCAATTTCTTTATAAAAAAACAATCCTCCATCTTGTGCCGTTAAGGCAAGTTTTGGCTCGTATTTGAGTTCAGGTTCTAAATAACTATATTCTTCATCCGAAACATAAGGGGGATTTGATATTATAATTTCAAATTTTTTGTTTCCTATACTGTCAAACATGTTACTTGCAATAAAATCTATATCGAAAGCATCGTTTATTTGCGCATTTTCTTTTGCAATTTTTAATGCATCGTTACTTATATCTGAAGCTGCAATATTCTTAAAACTGCCAAGTTTTACTAAGCTTATAGCTATACAGCTGGAGCCTGCGCACAAATCTAATGCAGATTTTTTATTTTCTTGTATTGCAAATTTTAATACCGCTTCAACTAAAAGTTCAGTTTCAGGTCGTGGTATTAAAACATTTTTATTTACTTTAAACTCAAAATCCATAAAGCTGACAAAACCTGTTATATATGCTGCAGGTTCTCTTTGAGAACGTCTTAAAATATACTCTTTGTATTGTGATATTTGTTTATCTGTAAGTTTTTGATTTCTTATAAGAGAAAGCTTTGAACGTTTGGTTTGTAGCACAGAACTTAAAAGAACTTCGGCATCCGATTTAGGATCGGAAAGCCCTACTGATTTTAAAAACGTTTCAGCTGTTTTTAATAAAGCATAGACATCATGACCATTAATCATTTAAAGATTATTTACTTTGAGTTTAGATTCAATATCGGCTTCTATTAATTTATTGACAAGCTCTGATAAATCGCCATCCATAACTTCTGTAATATTATATACGCTGTATCCTATTCTGTGATCTGTAATTCTGTTTTGAGGAAAATTATATGTTCTTATCTTTTCGGATCTGTCGCCTGAACCGATCTGTTGCTTTCTCTCATCTGAAAGCCGTTTTTCATGTTCTGAAACTTTTTGGTTATAGAGTTTTGCTCTTAAAACTTTTAATGCTTTTGCTCTGTTTTTTATCTGACTTCTTTCATCTTGACATGCAACAACAAGACCGGTAGGCAAATGAGTAATTCTGATTGCCGAATCCGTTTTATTTACGTGCTGTCCGCCGGCGCCTGAAGATCTGTACGTATCAATTCTCAAATCCTCATTTTTTATTTCAACATCAACTTCTTTCGCCTCGGGGAGAACGGCCACTGTTACTGCCGAAGTATGAATTCTTCCCGCTGCTTCAGTAACAGGAACCCTCTGGACTCTATGGGCGCCTCTTTCAAATTTAAAATAGCGCCATACTCTGTCTCCGTTTATTTCAAATACAACTTCTTTAAAACCACCAAGTCCCGTAGGGTTTGAATCTAAAACTTCATATTTCCAACCGTTACGTTCAGCAAATCTTGTATACATTTTATATAAATCGCCGACAAATAAAGCGGCTTCGTTTCCGCCAGTACCTGCGCGAATTTCTACAATAATATTTTCTCTTTCATGGGGATCGGGCGGTATAAGTAGAATTTTAATCTCCGCTTCCATCTTATTTCTTTTTTCTACAAGATCATTGTACTCTGCAAAAGCCATTCCCCTTATTTCGTTGTCTGCGGATTGTTTTAATTCTTCAGTATCTTTTATATCGTTTAAAAGTTTAGAATATTGAATATATTTTTCAGCAAGTGGACGCAGATAAGAATGCTGCTTTGCAAGTTCTCTGTACTTTTCTTGGTTAGCGACAGTAGATAAATCGCTGAAGTTTTTTTCAACTTCTTCAAATTGGCTGTTCAATGATTTCAATCTTTCTATAAACATAATAACTCTAAACCCTTTATCGTATAATCCATATAAAAAAGATGGAAGAATCTTTATAGCGTAAAGATTCTTCCATACTATTATTTCTTGTACAGCTACTTACCTTTAACTTCTTTATCTTTCTTAGAAGCAGTTTTTGTTTTTCTTGGCGATGTAGTAAATATCTTACCCATAATTTTCTTTGGAACAGAAACTTTCTTTTCAACTTTCTTTTTGACTACCGTTTTTCCACCTGTTTTTGCAAAACGTTTTTGGAACCTCTCAACCCTTCCTGCTGTATCTATAAGTTTCTGCTTACCTGTGAAAAATGGATGACAATTAGAGCATATTTCAAGTCTAATTGAAGGTTTTGTCGAACGGGTTTTAAAAGTATAGCCACACGCGCATGATACCGTGCTTTCTTCGTATTTTGGATGTGTTGCTTCTTTCATTTTCTAGCATCTCCTTTTATTTTATCGCTACATTACACGCAACCGCGCACCATTATGCAAAATTTTTAACTTCGAGTCAAACCTACTAAGCTTAAACACATCTAAGCAACAACTGCAATTGTGATACACAACAGGAATGCAGCCAAATCATTTAAGAGTTTGCGCCGTAACAAAAATAAGATATGTTTTTGTTAAAAAGTGGCAGACGACTATATAACTAATTTCTCCTCTTTTTAATTAAATAATCTGCTATTGCCATCGTAGACAAGAGGCGCTTTAAAAGTTTTTCGTGTTCATCTTTTTTATTTGACACCACAAAATCATGCTCATTATCAAAAGTATAATAAACTACATTATTTTTAAAAATATCATCGTTTACAGCATAGCTCTTATCAATAATATAATTCTCGTAATGTATAACGTTGTTCATCACATTTTTAGATAATAAATCTGTACCTTCAGACATATATTCGGAATTGGAAAGAGAAAGATTATACAGGGTTGGCATTATATCCAAATGAGAACCAAAAACATTGGTATTAATGTTTTTAGATCTTATTGATTTAGGAATATATAAATAAAGCGGAACTCTTATTGCATCAAAAAAATTTTTCATCCGACATGCTTCATTAAAACTATGATCTCCTGTTACGGCTATAATTGTGTTGTCCGCATACTTTGAATTTTTAATCTTAGAAATAAAACGACCAAGCATTTCATTTGAATATTGGTATGTCGCAAATCTTTGTTTCGCTAGACTAATATCCAGTATAGTGTCTTTTAAAGATTTGGGAATTTCTAGAGGTAACCGCCTATAATCTTGCGGTAAAGTATAAGGAGGATGATTTGTAGTGGTTAAAGCATAAATAAATTTATTATTGTCGCTCTGCGAAAGAGTTTCAAAAATTAAATCAAAAAGATATTCGTCATATACACCCCAAACACCCCTCGGAAAATTTTTATTTATCAGCTCACAGCTTAAGACCTTGTCAAAATCTAAATTTAACGCTAACGTTCTCAGATTGCGCCAGCTTGTATTGCCACCATATAGACAAAGTGTCTCATATCCGCTTTGTTTATATGGAGTAACAGCGGCAAACTGATCTTGCTTGTATAGCTTATATGCGTACTTTGATTGAATTAAGCGTTCAGAATCAGGTCTTCTTCTTGTATTTAAAAATGTCGATTCTATAGCGTCTATGGTGATAGTTCCTTCTGACGAAAAATTATGAAAAACTATATCTTCGTCAAAATGCTTTTTTAATTCGCCCAAAACATTAAATTGTTTTGAATTGTACTTCATCAAGTCGTTACCAAAACTTTCCATTACAATAAGAATTACATTTGGCTTAAGATTTTCTATTTTTTTATTTATAGAGGTTTTAAATACAAGCGATCTTTCAGGTTTTTCTTCAGGAATTGCATTAATATCTTTTCCTAAAAAATCGGCAAAAGCCTGTCTTATATTATTCTTGTAACCGGTTTTGGCAATATAGTCAACATCTGGCACTTTTATTTTATACTCAACCGCCTTTCCTAAATTAAACACGCAGTTAAGAGCAGTCTTATTAAGAAAGCCGTTGACGATACGTTCGAATATCGTGAAATGGGCAATAAACCAACAGTTCCTCTCATCATTAAAAAGACTGAAAATGCAAGTGTGACTGATATTAACAATCTAAAAAATAAATTAGGAAAACGAAATGTGTAATTTTTAAGTTTTAGAATTGTTTTAGAAACAAAGAAAATTGCTACAGAAAAAGCAGAAATCCCACAGCCTATTAAAAATAGGTTGTAGTTTTCGTAAAAAGTTTTTATCAAAGCCTTTGTATCGTCTTTAATAAACCCAAAGACCAAAAAATTAAGATGATCTTGAAAATATGCGTAAAAATAAAAATCTACACAACAACAAAGTGCTAAAACAACACCTATAAAAGCCGTGTAATAATATTTTAAAAATGCAAAAAAAAGGTTTTAAAAGAGATTGCTTTCCTATGATAAACAATAAAACAAATAAAACAACTAGAGGGGCATTTACACTGGCAATTACAGATAAATCAAAACGACACCCCATGCAAAATGCCATTAAGATATCAAAACCTAAATCACTTAAATCTACATCTTTGCCGTAATATGTAAAAAAAAGTCTATATACCGACAGTAACAATAAAAATATAGCATTTAGGCAAAGAGCTTTGGTAAACGCAATTTTAAAGTTTTTCATATCACGTATGATTACTCCGTTTTTTAAGATACTCCACTATTGCCCTTGCGGCTTTTTTACCCATACCCATTGCCTCTATAACAGTGCCACCTCCAATGATATCTCCTCCTGCGAAGATACCAGAAATTGAAGTCATATAATTTTTGTCAATTGAAAGATATCCGCGACTATCGGAGTGTAACCCATTGGTAAGAGACGGCAAAATCGGATTTGGGTGAAGCCCCAAAGCCAAAATAACCATATCGGCATCTATCATATAATTTGATTCTGCAATTTCATGCGGATGCTGTCTCCCCGACTCATCAGGTTCGCCAAGTTCCATTTTTATGCATTCCACGGTTTTAACAAATCTTCTCTCATCTCCAATAAATTTTACAGGATTTGTCAGAGATATAAAGCCCACACCTTCTTCTTTTGCGTGTATTTGTTCTTCCTTTCTTGCAGGCATTTCGTTTTCAGTTCTTCTGTAAACAAGTTTTACGCTATCTGCTCCAAGACGCACAGCCGTCCTTGCAGAATCCATCGCGGTATTACCACCACCGACAACAACAACATTTTTTCCTTTATATATAGGCGTATCATAATTAGGAAAATCAAAAGAACGCATTAAATTCACACGAACCAAAAATTCATTTGAACAATATATGTGGTTTAAATTTTCCCCTGCTATCTTAGGAAAAACAGGAAGCCCTGCACCAACTGCGACAAATATAGCTTTATAGCCATCGTCGAATAAGTTTTGCAGCGTTTTTGTTCTTCCGATAAACGTATTTAAAATTATTTTCATCCCAAGATTTTTTAATTTATTTATTTCTATATTTAAAATCTCTTTTGGAAGTCTAAATTCAGGAATACCATAACGTAA